>JALGZR010000005.1 GCA_025774805.1 bacterium | reverse complement strand
GCTCGAGCTCGGGCTTCTGCGGGAACGCCTGGAGAACATCGGGGGGGGCGAGCCGACGCGGACCCGGGAGATCCTCGCACCGCGCGCGTGCGTGACGGCAGATCTTCCCCCCATGTCCCGGTGGGATCTCGTGGCGCGAGCCGAAGCCGTCCGCTGGCGCATCGAGGAGGAGGAGTCGGGGAGCGTCGATCGGTTCTGGAGGGTAGGTGCCGCGGTGCGCGGCACCCGCCGCTTCCGGGATCAGTGGCTCGTCACCGGGACCGCACGGGCGGACATCGAAGAGGATCGTCGGCGCGCTCTCCACGCGCGCCTCGAAGCGGAGTGGGAGTGGTCGCCGCTGTCCATCTTCGCGATCACCTCTCGCGGGGAGCGCATCCCGGATCGGGGGGCGGCCGGCCGCGCGAACGAGACCCACGATTCCGCCGAGATCGGTGTCCGCTGGCATCGGGGCCCGGTCCGCGTGCGGGGCGTCGCCTACGGCAGCTGGGTCAAGGACTTCCGCTCCGGTCCCACGTTCGAGCAGGTACAGGCGCGAGAGCCGGCCCTCGACGCTCCCGTCGGAAAGGGGAAGATCACCGGAGCGACGATCGGATTCGACACCGATCCATTTCCGGTTCCCCTTCTTTCCTGGCTCGGACAGATGCAGCTCCGCACGAGCTACACGGTCCAGTCGGCCGAGAACACGGACACGGACGAACGTCTGCCCGGGCGACCGAAGCGGGTCTGGACCGGAGAGGGCTACCTGGAGCGGCGCTTCTTCCAGGACGAGCTTCTGGCCCGGGTGCGGGGACGATTGACCCACGCGGACGATCGGGGCGGACTCGATCTGTTCGGTCGCGTCCCGGTCGATGCGTGGTTGACCGACGTGATCCTCGAGGGCGAGATCGGGGACGCGGTGTTCTTCTATCGCTTTCACGATCTCCTGGAAAGGGCGGACGACGTCGAGCCCGGTTACCGGTTCCCGGGGTTCTCCCGCATGTACGGGATCTCCTGGCGCTTCGTCGGGTGAGTCCCGCATCCGCCGAGGACGGGCGCGGCGAGGTGCCCGGCGAGATGAGGCGGTGAGATCGGGCGCGACCGGGCGGGACGCATCGCGAGCGCCGAACGCGGGTGCGATTGACACTCCGTGGGTCCGTCGATACCCTGCGCCCGGATGCGCCCGCCCGGCGACTTCCCGCTGCGCCAGGCCGGAATCGCCGGGAACGGGGAGCTTTCGGCGGCCGGGAGGAGAGCCCGTGAACTGGGTGGATTGGATCATTTTCGGCATCACCGGGACCAGCGTTCTCGCCGGTCTGTCCCGGGGTGCGGTGAGGACGGTCTTTTCGATCGTTGGACTGGTCGTCGGATTCGTCATCGCCGTGCGGGAATCGGGCGCACTCGGAATGGTCCTCGCCGAGTGGATACCGGAGCGCGCCGCCCCGGCCGTGGGGTTTGTCCTGATCTTCCTCGGGATCGCGCTGGCCTTCACTCTCACCGCGTGGCTGCTCCGAAAGGTGATGAAGGGTCTGTCCCTCTCCTGGTTGGATCGACTACTCGGGGGAGGGCTCGGATTCCTCCGGGCGGCGGCGATCCTCGGCATCCTGGCTCTCGCGGTCGAGGGTTCCGGTCCCCTTCCGGCGACGAGTCGATCGATCACGTTCCCCTATGCGCTGGAGGCCGGACGCATCCTGCTGAATCTGATTCCCGAAGAGACCCTCGAGCGGCTGGACTGGACATCGCTCCGGGGCGGCATGATTCGTCCGTCTCTCCGCCCCGAGAACAGGGAAGACATCATCTGACCCGCCCGTCTCCACTCCGGCAGCGCCGGGAGGGCGACGGGCTCCCTTCGGTCCGCCGGACCGAGAAAGAGGACATCATGGCGAACGTCCCGACCGAGATCTTCCGCGAGTACGACATCCGCGGAGTGGTCGAAAGGCAACTCGACTCCGCCACCTGTGAGCTCATCGGAAAAGGACTGGGCACGGTGCTCGCCCGCGCCGGGGCGGAGAGCCTGGTCCTCGGTCGAGACGTCCGTCTGTCCTCCGACCGCGTCCGGGACGATCTCGTGAGGGGCTTGGTCTCGACCGGGCTGCGTGTCATCGACGTGGGCGTCACGCCCACCCCTGGCCTCTATTACGCGCTCTACACGATGGACGTCGGCGGGGGGATCATGATCACCGGGAGTCACAACCCTCCCGAGTACAACGGCTTCAAGACATCGGTCGGAAGGGGCTCGATCTACGGGGAGCGGATCCAGGAGGTTCGCCGGATCATCGAGGCGGACGACTTCGAGACCGGAGAGGGGTCGGTCGAGGAGCGGCGGATCCTGCCCGAGTACCTGGGGCGCCTCACCGAAGACGTCTCGCCGGAGCGCGGGCTCACGGTCGTGGTGGACGCGGGAAACGGGGTGGGAGGGCCGCATCTTCCGAACGTCCTCGAGACCCTCGGGTGCACCGTCCACAAGCTCTTTTGCGAGCCGGACGGTCGCTTCCCGAATCACCATCCCGATCCGACCGTCGCCGAGAACCTGACGGCCCTGATCTCCCGGGTGAAGGAGACGGGGGCCGACTTCGGCATCGCCCTCGACGGAGACGCCGACCGGATCGGCGTGGTCGACGAGAAGGGCGGGATCATCTGGGGCGATCGTCTGCTCGCGCTCTACGCCCGCGACGTCCTGCGGGACGGCCCCTCGCCGATCATCTTCGAGGTGAAGTGCTCGAAGGGCCTGATCGAGGACATCCGCGCCCACGGCGGCGAGCCCGTGATGTGGCGCACGGGCCACTCCCTCATCAAGCAGAAGATGAAGGAGACCGGCGCGCAGCTCGCGGGAGAGATGTCGGGGCACATGTTCTTCAAACACCGCTACTTCGGCTTCGATGACGCGCTCTACGCGGCGTGCCGCCTGATCGAGATCGTGGCGAACGAGGACGCGCCGCTCTCCGAGATCATGGCGACGATTCCCTCGTATCCCTCCACGCCGGAAGTGCGGGTCGAGTGTCCCGAGGAGCACAAGTTCGAGGTGGTCCGAGAGATCACCGAGCACTTCCGGAAGGACCACCCGGTTGTCGACGTGGACGGCGCCCGGATCGACTTCGGGGACGGGTGGGGGCTCGTGCGCGCGTCGAACACGACGCCACTGCTCGTGCTGCGCTTCGAGGCCGACACCGAGGAGCGGTTGAACGAGATCCGGGCCCTCGTCGAGGCGAAGCTGGAGGAAGTGATGAGGTCGGTGGGGGTCGCATGAGCCCGATCCACCCGATCATCATGGCCGGGGGGCGGGGCACCCGCTTCTGGCCCGCCAGCCGCGAGGGACGACCCAAGCAGTTCCTCCCTCTCGAGGGGAAGGAGTCGATGCTGCGGCGCACCGGTCGGCGCCTCGAGCCCCTCGCCGGCGCGGAGCGGATCTGGATCGTCACGAACGCGGCCCACGTCGACGTGGCGCGCCGGCACCTCCCCGAGATTCCGCCCGGGCAGGTGGTCGGCGAGCCCGTCGGTCGGAACACCGCTCCCTGCGTGGCTCTGGCCGCCGCGCTGGTTTCGCGCGAGGATCCGTCCGGGGTCCTGCTCATCGCGCCGGCGGATCACTGGATCGAGGACGAGGAGCGCTTCCGCCACACTGCGCGCTTTGCGTGCGACGCCGCCCGCGAGCGGGGGGGACTCGTCACGTTCGGAGTCGTGCCCACCTCTCCCGAGACGGGCTACGGATACATCGAAGCGGGGGATCCGGTCGATCCCCGCCTGCGCCGCGTCGCGCGCTTCACGGAGAAGCCCGACCGTGCGACGGCCGAGGCGTTTCTGAAGAGCGGCCGCCACTTCTGGAACAGCGGAATCTTCGCCTGGCGGGCCGACGTGTTCCTCGAGGAGCTCGAATCACGTCACCCCGAGATGGTCGCGAGCTGCCGGCGCATCGCCGCGGCCTCCGATCTGGAAGCGGCCCTGGCGGATCACTACTGCGATCTCACGTCGATCTCCGTGGACTACGCCGTGCTCGAGCACTCCGCGAACGTCTGGGTCGTGCCGGCGGACTTTCCGTGGTCCGACGTAGGCTCCTGGAACGCGCTCTCGGAGCTCCTCCCCGCGGACGGCTCCGGCAACGTGATCGAGGGCGACGCGCTCGCGCTCGATTCGCGCGACTGTCTCGTGCGATCCTCATCCCGGTTCACGGCGGTGATCGGCCTCGAGGGCGTGCTCGTCGTGGACACTCCCGATGCGCTCCTGGTCTGCCCGAAGGATCGGGCCCAGGACGTGAAGAAGGTGGTCGAGACTCTCGGTGAGCGGGGGCGCCGAGACCTGCTTTAGCCTGCGTTCCTCCCCAGGCGGGCCCGCATTCCTCCCCGGGCCGCTCCGCTCCCCATCCGACTCCCGCCCGCGTGGGCGATCCCGGTCCATCGCGGGGAGTTTTGGTCGATTCTGGCAACTCGTTGTCTTCTAAAGAGTTCACCTCTCTTCGAAGGTCAAGGGGATGGAGACCGACACCGATACCCGGAGGGAGAAATCGTGGCTCCGCGAGGCGGAGTGTCTCTTCTGACGCGCGAGGAGCGGAACGTTCTGCTCTTCGTCGCGTTGGGGGTTCTCCTCGGATCCCTCCCCGGAGGGATCGGGAACCGGTCTGCGACGAACACCGGGGGCGCCGGCGAGGCCCCGAGCGCTTCGGTGATCGAGCGCGATCCGTTCCCGATCGACGTGAATCGGGAGGGACCGGAGCTGCTCGAGCTGCTGCCCGGAATCGGGCCCGTCAAGGCGCGCGCGATCGTCGCGACCCGGGAGAGCGGGGGGCGGTTCGAGACGATCGAAGATCTCGATCGGGTCCCGGGCATCGGCCCCCGAACGGTGGAGAGGCTCCGGGGTCTGGTGACGACGGGAACGGAAGCCGGGGGAGCGGACGCCGAGACGGAATCCGCGGCGACGGAGGGAGAGGAACAACTTGTCGATGGAACGGCTCGAGACTCTTCTTCTCGAGAATGAAGTCATCTCCGAGGAGCAGCTCGACCACGCTCGAAAAGCACAGAAGTCGACGGGGGACACCCTCGACGCCTGCCTCGTCAAGGTGGGGTTGATGTCGGAAGGAGATCTCCTCACCGTGCTGTCGCGCATCTACGACATGCCCGCCGTCGATCTCGACAACTTCGACGTGGACAAGGTCGCGGTCGATCTCCTTCCCGCCGACGTCGCCACCAAGTTCGGCGCCATCCCCATCCGGAAAGTGGGAAGGACCCTCACCCTCGCGATGTCCGACCCGCTGAACCTCTACGCCATCGACGACATCAAGTTCATCGTCGGCCTGGAGGTCCAGCCGGTCGTCGCCGCCGAGAGCGCCATCAAGCGCACGGTCGACCGCTACTACGGCACCGCCAACGCCCTCAACGACATCATGAAGGACATGGAAGACGGCGAGGCGGTGGAGTACGTCGAGGAAGAGGAGGAAGATGACCCGCTCGCGGGGAGCGACGACGCTCCGGTCATCAAGTACGTGAACTCACTCCTCGCCGAGGCCGTGACCCGACAGGCTTCGGACATCCACATCGAGCCATTCGAGAGGATGATTCGGGTGCGGGTTCGCCAGGACGGGGCACTCTACGAGCTTCCCTCTCCTCCGCTGCGCATGCGGGCGCCGATCACCTCCCGGCTCAAGCTGATGGCCGAACTCGACATCGCCGAGAAGCGGGTCCCCCAGGACGGCCGCATCAAGATCATGGTCCAGAATCGCAAGATCGACCTCCGGGTGTCGACGTTGCCCTGCATCTTCGGCGAGAAGATCGTGATGCGGATCCTCGACCAGTCGAATCTGAACGTGAATCTCGAGACGTTCGGATTCCAGCCCGAGGCATTGGAGCGCTTCCTGAAGGCGATCGAGAGTCCGTACGGGATGGTTCTCGTCACGGGACCCACCGGTTCGGGAAAGACGACGACGCTCTACTCGGCGATCTCCAAGATCAACGTCATCAACGTCAACATCATGACGGCCGAGGATCCCGTCGAGTACAACCTGCCGGGCATCAACCAGGTCAACGTCAATGACGAGATCGGACTCACGTTCGCGGCGTCGTTGCGGGCCTTTCTCCGCCAGGATCCGAACATCGTCATGGTGGGCGAGATCCGCGATCTCGAGACCGGCGCCATCGCGGTGAAGGCCGCTCTCACCGGCCACCTCGTGCTCTCGACGCTTCACACGAACGACGCCCCTTCGACGATCGACCGGATGATCGACATGGGTATCGCCCCGTTCCTCGTCTCCTCCTCGGTCAACTGCATCGTGGCCCAAAGACTCCTGCGACTGGTGTGCACGGCGTGCCGAGAGGGGATCGAGACCCACGAGGAGCTGTTGGCGGAACTCCAGATCACGCGGGCAGAGATCGGCGACAACAGGCTCTACCGGGCCGTGGGCTGCAACGACTGTCACGGGACGGGATACCGAGGTCGGACGGGGATCTACGAGGTGCTCCAGATGTCGTCCCGGCTCCGGAAGATGATCCTGGACCGGGCGTCCACCGCGGAGCTCAAGTCCGTCGCCGTCGAGGAGGGAATGCTGACCCTGCGTCAGGACGCTCTCCGCAAGATGGTGTTGGGGGAGACGACTCCCGAAGAGGTTCTCAGAGAGTCGGCCGCCGATTAGCTGATGGGAGGAAAGTAAATGGTCTCGCTGCGCGCTCTGCTCGAAGAGATGGTCAAGGCAAAGGCGTCGGACTTGCACGTGACCGCGGGAATCCCGGCCCAGATTCGAGTCGATGGCGTGCTCGTCTCCTCGAAGCTCAGCGGGGTCCTCACTCCGGACATGTGCCAGCGCCTTTCGTACAGCGCCCTGAACGACGAGCAGAAGAAGAGGTTCGAGAACGAAAACGAGCTGGACTTCTCGTTCGGAATCAAGGGCCTCGCCCGGTTCCGCGGCAACTGCTTCATCCAGCGCGGGGTCGTCACGATGGTCGTTCGCCAGATCCCCTTCGAGGTGACACCCTTCGAGGCGCTCGGTCTGCCGCAGTCGGTGGCGAAACTGGCCGGCCTCCCCCGGGGCCTCATCCTCGTGACCGGGCCGACCGGCTCCGGAAAGTCCACGACGCTGGCGTCCCTCATCGATCGGATCAACTCGGAAACGCCCTGTCACATCGTCACGATCGAAGATCCGATCGAGTTCATGCACAATCACAAGCGGGCCATCGTGAATCAACGCGAGGTGGGAGCCGACACCCACAGCTTCCACAACGCCCTGCGGCACGTTCTCCGCCAGGACCCCGACGTGATTCTCCTGGGTGAGATGCGGGACCGCGACACGATGGAGACGGCACTGACTCTGGCCGAAACGGGGCACCTGGCCTTCGCCACGCTGCACACGAACTCCGCGACCGAGTCCGTCACACGCATCGTGGACGCCTTTCCTGCCAGTCATCACAACCAGATCTACGCTCAGCTCGCATTCGTGCTCCGAGGTGTCGTGACGCAGGCTCTCATCCCGAAGATGACCCCCCCGGGTCGGTCGATGGCCGCCGAGGTCATGATTTGCACGTCGGCGATCAGTGCGCTCATCCGCGAGGGGAAGGCGCACCAGATCTACAGTCTCATGCAGGCGGGCCAGAAGTACGGCATGCAGACGATGAACCAATCCCTCGTGGCCCTCTACAACCGCAAGGAGATCGCCTACGAGGACGCGATCGCCCGGAGTCCGGATCCCAAGGAGTTCGAGGGGATGCTGGGCCGGGCGATGATGGTGGCAGGATGATCGGGCTTTTCGGCGGGTGTCCGGGTAGACCCGCAAGAAAGCGCAATGGAGCACCGGCGTTTCCCGGGTCGCCGGTCTTCAGGGTCCCCTACGTTGCATGGGGGTGGACAACGTGATCACATATCAATGGCAGGGTCGAACCGTCGGCGGAGACACCGTGAACGGTGAGCTCACCGTCGGGAACCGGGGTGAGCTGCTCGCCCAGCTCCGAAGAAAGAAGATCATCGTCACTTCGGTTCGGCAGAAGCCCAAGGAAATCAGTCTGAAGCTCCCCTTCGGCAATCGGATCGGGACCAAGGACCTCGCGATCTTCACGCGGCAGTTCGCGACCATGATCAACGCGGGCCTTCCCTTGGTGCAGTGCCTCGACATCCTCTCGCGTCAGCTCGACAAGCAGGCGTTCCGGGACGTCACCAAGAGGGTCATGCACGACATCGAGGCGGGATCGACCCTCTCGGAGGCCTTCGTCCGGCATCCGAAGGCGTTCGACGAGCTCTACGTCAACATGGTCAACGCGGGCGAAGCCGGAGGCATCCTGGACACGATCCTCATGCGGCTGGCGGAGTACATCGAGAAGATCGAGGCTCTGAAGCGCAAGGTGAAGGGGGCCATGATGTACCCGGCGGTCGTCTTCACCGTTGCGGTCACTGCGACCCTCTTCATGCTGCTGTTCATCATCCCGACGTTCGCGAAGATGTTCTCGGACTTCGGGGCACAGCTTCCGCTCCCGACGCGAATCGTCCTCGGCGCGTCCAACCTCATCCGCGACTGGTGGTGGATCGGCGTCGCTCTGATCGTCGCTGCCTTCTTCGGGTTCCGTCGGTACTACGCGACGGACAAGGGGAAGCACGTGATCGACGGGCTCCTGCTGAGGGTCCCGGTCCTCGGAGACGTGCTCCGGAAAGGCTCCGTGGCGCGATTCACCCGGACTCTCGGAACGCTGGTCTCCTCGGGCGTACCCATCCTCGACGGGCTGGAGATCACGGCGAAGACGGCGGGCAACGTCATCGTGAAGGATGCGGTCATGAACGCGCGGGCCTCGATTCGCGAGGGAGACACGATCTCGAATCCCCTGCGACAGTCGGGGGTGTTCCCGCCCATGGTGGTGCAGATGATCACCGTCGGGGAGGAGACCGGCGCTCTCGACGAGATGTTGACCAAGATCGCCGATTTCTACGACGATGAGGTCGACAGCGCGGTCGAGGGCCTTACCTCGATCATCGAGCCGATCATGATCGTCTTCATGGGCGCCATCGTCGGCGGAATGGTCGTGGCGATGTACCTTCCGATCTTCCGGATGGTCAACGTCATCGCGAGCTAGCCTGCGATGCAGGACAGGGTGAACGGGTACCGGTCCCCGGGGGGATCGGGCGAGCTGGCGTCGCAGTTCCGGGGTCTCATCCTCGTACGTCTGCTCGTGATGACGGCCCTCGGCCTCCTCGTGTGGGGGGCCGATCGCGCCGGCATCCTGGGGGTGTCTCCCGGTCCGCCGCTGGCACTCCTGACCGGAATCTGGGCGCTGACCTTCCTGTTCTGGACCGGTCTGCGGTTCGGGATCTCCCTGGGGACCCTGGTCGGCGTGCAGATCGCGCTCGACGTCCTCATCGAGACCCTTCTCGTCGCGGGAACGGGGGGCACGGCGAGCCCTTACGTCCTTCTCTATCTCCTCACGATCCTCACCGCAGGCATGTTCCTCTACCTGCCCGGCGCCCTGCTGACGGCCGGAGGCGCGGTGCTCACGTTCGCCCTGATCGCCGTGTTCGTCGGAGAGGGAGGGGAGTCGCTCGCGCGGCCCCGCGTCCTCTACGAGGTCGGAATTCACGGCGGCGCGTTCGCGCTGCTCGCCGTGCTCTCCGGAGTCGTGGCGGAGCGGTCGCGTCGCAGCCGGCGGCGGGCGGAGTCGGTGCGCGAAGAGCTGCAGCGGGTCATGATCTCCACCGACCGGATCATGGAGAGCATGCCGATCGGGCTCATGACCGCGTCCAGCGACGGGAAGATCCTGCGCGCCAATCAGGCGGCCCGTGAGATACTCGGGGTCAAACCGAACATTTCTCTGATCGATCAGGACCTCGGCGCGTTCCTCGGGGAGCTCTCGCCCGCGCTGGTCGACGCGCTGGAGAGCGCGCTCCTCACGCGCAAGTGGGCGATGCGGGAGGAGATCCTCGTCGAGAAGGGAATGCAGTCGTACCCCGTGGGGGTCGCGATCACGCCCCTCGTCCACGACGAGGAAATCCTCGAGGGCGTCATCGTGACCTTCACCGACCTGAGACAGCTCCGGCAAATGGAGCGGGAGATGCAGCGGTCCGAGCAGCTCGCCTCGCTGGGAGAGCTCGCCGCGGGAGTGGCCCACGAGATCCGCAACCCTCTCGCGTCGATTTCCGGTGCCGTCCAGGTTCTCCGCAGCGAGATCGAGGGAGAAGGAGATGAGGCCGAGTTGATGGACCTCATCATCCGAGAGTCGGACCGGCTGAACCGCACGATCGAGGGAGTGCTCGACTACACGAGAGACCACTCCTGCTCCCGGGACGTGCACGACGTGGCGGCGATCGCGGAAGAGGTGGTCCGCCTGATCTCCCACGATCACGATCTCAGTCTGGGGAAGACGATCCTTCTCGAGTTCCCTTCGCAACAGGACTTCCAAGCGGAGATCGAAGAGGCGGGCATTCGACAAGTCTTCTTCAATCTTGCCCGAAACGCGCTGGAGTCGATGGGGGTCGGGGGAATCCTCCGCATCACGGGTGAGAACCCCGGCAACGGAAGGATTCACGTCGTCTTTCGTGACACAGGGGTAGGCATTCCTCACCACGAGCTGGAAAACGTCTTTCGACCCTTCTTCACGTCCAAGGCGGGGGGAACGGGGCTCGGTCTCTCGATCGCATCCCGAATCGTGGAGGGAAACGCGGGCGTGATCCGCGCGCGGAGCACGCCCGGCATGGGTGCGGCGTTCACCGTCGAGCTTCCCGCAAACCCGGAGAATCGGGGGTCATCCCGACCTTCCTTCCCGCCGAAGAGAGAGAAGACCGGACCCTCCCCCGATGTACACCGGGCCTCCGGTCCACCCGTCGAGGCGACCCACTGATGGCCAGACAAAGAATCCTGATCGTCGACGACGAGGAAGGGCAGCGTCGCTTCCTCTCGATCATGCTGTCCAAGGAAGGCTACGAGGTCACGGGCGTGTCCAACGGAGTCGCGGCTCTCGAGGAGCTCGACCGGACGGCATACGACGTCATTCTGTCGGACATCAAGATGCCAGGCATGTCGGGGATCGAGCTCCTGAAGTCGATCCGCTCTCGGGATCCCGAAGTGCCGGTCATCATGATGACGGCCTACGCGTCTCTCGACACGGCGATCGAGGCGGTGAACCAAGGGGCGCATCACTACTTCGTCAAGACGACCAAGAACGACGAGATCAAGCTCGTGATCCGGCGGGCCCTCGAGCTTCGCCGGCTGCGCGGCGAGAATCGCTACCTCAGGCACGAGCTTCGCCAGACCCTGACGTCGCGGTCGATCATCGGTCAGAGCCCGAAACTCCAGGAGGTCTTCCAGACCGTCCACAAGGTGGCGAAGTCCGACTCGACGGTTCTGCTGTGCGGTGAGAGCGGAACGGGAAAGGAGCTCTTCGCGCGCGAGATCCACTCCGCATCCCGGCGGGCGGACGGTCCGTTCGTCTCGATCAACTGCGGGGCGCTGCCGGAGACCCTTCTCGAGTCGGAGCTCTTCGGCCACGTGAAGGGGAGCTTCACCGGGGCGATTCGCGACAAGGAGGGGCTCTTCATCGTCGCGCGCGGCGGTTCCTTCCTCCTCGACGAGGTCGGGGAGACGAGCCTCGCCATCCAGGTGAAGCTGCTGCGCATCCTCCAGGAGCGCGAGATCATTCCCGTGGGTGGTCAGAAACCGCTCAAGGTCGACGTGCGGGTCATCGCCGCGACGAACGCCGATCTCGAGGAGGAGGTCGAAGCCGGGAGCTTCCGGGCCGATCTCTTCTATCGCCTCAACGTGATTCCGATCACGGTGCCGCCGCTCCGGGAACGACGGGAGGACATTCCCCTTCTGGTGGATCACTTCCTGGAGACGTACTGCGCGCTCTCCGAGCGACCCATGATGAAAGTGGACGACACGGCACTGCGTGTCCTCTGCGAGTATCACTGGCCGGGCAACGTGCGGGAGCTCGAGAACGTGATCGAGCGGGGCGTGATCCTCGAGGACCGGGGGATCCTCACGCTCGAGTCGCTTCCGGAGCGCGTGCGGGAGGGACGGCGGTCGGCCCGCCCGGGGTCGTCCGACAGTCTGTTTTCCCCGATGGCCGATCGGTCCGGGACGCTCGAGGACATCGAGCGGGAGTATCTCGTCAAGGTTCTCGAGGACACCGGCTGGCAGAAGAAAAAGGCGTCCACGATCCTCGGGATCAACTCCTCCACCCTCTACCGGAAGATCCAGCGCTACGGACTCGAGCCGGTGAAGAGCGGACGAAGAGGAAAGGGCGACGGCCGCTAGCCTCCATTTCTCACCAGGCTCGCGTGACTCCACGCTCGTGTCCTCCACCATCGGCAAGTGCCTCCCACAATTTTGTCGCGGCTCTAAAGGGCACGCCACAAGCCTCCGATGCACGAGACGTGGGGGCCGTCCCTCGCGTGGGGATTCCGATTCGGACCGTGCAGAGTGCGATCCGTCCTTGCATTCCGGGACGGGGCGAAGGGCGGTCCGAGACGGTTGCGACCGGATCGACATCGTGCGAACCCCCTGATCTCCAACGAGTTGTGAGCCGAGTGCGGACGCTCGGACCTGTTGGCACGGCCCATGCGTTTTGTCCGGTCGCAGGCGCGAACCGAAGTCCCCTCGGGGACGAAGCTCTCAGGAGGAAGATCGGAAATGCTTCGGAGCAGCAAGGGTTTCACCCTCATCGAGCTCATGATCGTGGTCGTCATCATCGGCATCCTGGCCGCGATTGCCATCCCGAACTTCATGGGCATGACGAACCGGGCAAAGGTCGCCCAGGTCAAGTCGTCCATGCACACGGCCCAGGTCACGGTCGAGGACTTCGCGACCCGGAACAACGGCCAGTATCCGAACAACGCCGCCGCCACCACGGCCGACGGCGCTCTCACCTTTGCGCAGCTGCTTCCGGGCGGGGCGATGCCGTTGAACCCGTTCACGGCCGCTCCGACCAACCTCGACTGGTCGAACGCCCTGGGGACTGCCCCGACGACCGACCCAGCGGGCGGAATCAGCCTGAACGTCATTCAGACGATCGCCGGCGGTGCGTGGGACGCCTACGACATCACCGGTGAGGACGATCAGGGGGCGGCCCTCTCCCTGGTGCTCACGAACCAGTAGGCACTCTGAAGAGGGTACGAGCCGACGGGGCGGGGCCGCGAGGTCCCGCCCCTCGCTTTCCCGGCCCGGATCATTCTCTCCCGGCCGGCTCCGCTCCTCTCCGGCGCCCGCCGGCGCCCGCCGGCGCCGGGGCCCCGGCACCTGGCCGGGATCTCGCTCCGCCGGCCCCGGTCCCCCTCGGGTCCATCCTCGCCGGTCTCAACTCGCCAGTCCGCCAGGCCGATGACGGAAACGGGTCCGTGTACGTGCAACGGTGGCTCCGGGGTGGCTCCGGCCGGCTCGGTGCCCCCTGACCGACCTCGATCTGGCCGTCGAGGAGGGGGAGATCTTCGGCTTTCTCGGTCCGAACGGGGCGGGCAAGACGACGACGATCAAGATCCTCCTGGGCCTGATTCGCCCCACGACCGGGCGCGGAACGCTGCTCGGTCGACGGTTCGGAAGTCGGGAGGCCCGGCGCGAGGTCGGCTACGTTCCCGACACCCCGAACTTCTACCGCTATCTCACCGGCCGCGAGCTGCTGGAGTTCACGGGTCGATTGCACGGGATCAACGGCGGCGCCCTGCCCCGGCAGATCGAACAAACGCTCGACGCGGTCGGTCTCGCCGAAGACGCCCGCGGGCGCGCGCTCCGCACCTACTCGAGGGGGATGCTCCAGCGGATCGGGATCGCGGCGGCGGTCCTTCACGGGCCGCGGCTCGTCGTTCTCGACGAGCCGATGAATGGGCTCGATCCGCTCGGTCGCCGCGAGGTGCGAGATCTCCTCCTCTCGCTGAAGCGGGAGGGCCGGACGGTGTTCCTGTCGTCGCACGTCCTGGCCGACATCGAGTCGACGGCCGACCGCGTGGGAATCCTCGCTCGAGGTCGTCTCGTCCGCTGCGGATCTCTCGAGGAGATCCTCTCCGGGGGACCGCGGTCGATCGAGATCTCGTTCGAGATGCCGGAGGATCCGGTGCCGCAGACGCTCGAGCGGCGCCTCGACACCCTACGCCGGGGAGCCCGGGGGTGGATCGGAACCACCTCCGACGCGGCGTCGGGTCAGGATGTCGTTCATCGAATCCTCGCGGAGGGAGGACGGCTCCACGGCTACCATCACTGTCGCACGTCTCTCGAGGACTTCTTCCTTCGCCAGATCGACCCGGCGCGCGCGACGACCCGCACGCAACCGGAGCCGGTGGCCTCGCCCCCGGTGAGGTCGCCGGAAGCTCCGGTCGCGTCGCGGACCGTCGGCGTTGTTCACGAAACCGCCCACGGGGAGGTCGAGAGGTGAGAAACACCTGGATCCTCGCGCGCAACACGTTCCGGGAGGCGGTGCGCGATCGACTCCTGACCACGGTGCTCGTCTTCGGCGGGATCCTGGTCACCGGATCCGTCGTCCTCGCGCCCCTCACGCTCGGTGAGCAGGATCGCGTCATCCGGGACCTGGGGCTCTCGGCCGTGAGCGCCTTCACGCTTCTGCTGATCGTCCTCGTGGGGACGGGAATGGTCCACCGGGAGATCGATCGACGCACGATCGAGACGATTCTCTCCCAGCCGGTGGACCGGGCGCACTTCATCCTCGGGAAGTTCTTCGGGATGTATGCGTCGGTGCTGGTGAGCTTCTTCGTCCTCTCCGCCGTCTATCTCGCGGTGGCCACGCTATTCGGCGGGGGTTTCCGCTGGCACCTCCTCGAAGCGCTCTGGCTCGTCGCCGTGGAGGCGTTCGTCGTCACGGCGATCGCGATTCTGTTCTCCGCGGTGGCCTCACCCCTTCTCTCCGCGGTCTTCACCTCGCTCGTCTTCGTGGCCGGACACCTCGCCGACGATCTTCGGCTGCTCGCCGAACAGTCGGGAAACGGTGCGGTGGCCGCCGCCTCGCAGTTCGCCTATGTCCTGCTGCCGGCACTCCACCATTTCGACGTCCGCAACAACGTCGTCTCCGGAGTCCCCGTTCCTCCCGACCAGATCCTCGGCTGCACGGCGTACTCGATTCTCTATGCGGGGGCCGTGCTTGTCGTGACGATCGTCGTGTTCCACCGCCGGGATTTCGAGTGATGAGGGAAGGACTGAAGCTCCTGACCGCTCTGCTTCTCCTGGGTGCGGCGCACTGGACCGGGGAGCGGTCAGGGGCCGCGCGGGCCGCGCCCGGGAATCCGGATCAGCTCGCCTACCTTCCCGAGGGAGAGGTGTTGAAGGCGGCGAGCTTGGGCCACCGAAACCTGATGGCGGACGCCGTCTGGATCCTGGCGATCCAGTACTACGGAGAGCAGAGGCTCACGACCCGCAACTACGACCAGGCCGATCGGCTGTTCCGCCTGATCTACACCCTCGATCCGACGTTCAAGGGGGCGACCCGTTTCGGCGCGCTCGTGCTGGCCCAGGACGCCGGCGAGCCGGAGGCCGCGCTCGCGCTGCTCACCCGCGCCGAGCGGGACGATCCGGGCGCCTGGGAATACCCCTTCGATCGCGGATTCATCCTGCAGACCGTCCTGAGGGATTACACCGGTGCCGCGCAGGCGTACCGGCACTCGTCCGAGCTTCCCGGGGCGCCCGCGGTGACGCGTCGCCTAGCGGGGCTCACGTTCGCGCGTCTCGGAGACCGCAGCTCCTCGAGGGAGGTCTGGCGGGCGATCTACGACGAGGCGGAGAACGACGTCATGCGCTCGGTGGCCGAGAGGAACCTGAAAAACCTCGACATGGAGGACGCCGAGGAACTCTTGACCGCCGGCGTGGAGCGCTTCCGCGCGGAGCACGATCGACTTCCGCACGACTGGGCGGAGCTCCTCGACAAGGGCTGCGTAAGCCACCTGCCCCCGGAGCCCTACGGCGGGCTCTTCTTGTTCGATCCCGGAGGGATGCGGGTCTGGGCCACCACGCATCTGGATCGTCGCATGGCCCAGGAGCGCGACGTGTTTCAGCAGCACGTGCGCCTCGCCCACCGAACCGACGGTGTGCTTCCGCCGAGCCTCGAGTCGTTGGTGGAGCGGGGCATCATGCCGTTTCCGCCGTTGCGCCCAATGGGCATCGCCCTCGACTACGACCCGCTCACCGGGTCGGTCGCGTGGAATCCGCCGTGGCCCGCAACCGAGAAACGGAATCAGGGGAGGAGTCCGGTATGAGCTCGGAGACCCTCGTGATCCTGCGTCACCCCGCGCTTCTCGCCGGGCTCGGTGCGTGCGTGGGGAGCTTCCTCAACGTGGTGATCCACCGTTTGCCCCGGAAGGAGTCGCTGCTGCGCCCCGGCTCGCGCTGTCCCGACTGCCGGGAGCCGATCCGTCCCTGGGACAACGTTCCCGTGATCTCGTGGCTCCTGCTGCGCGGACGATGCCGTGCCTGCGGAGAGCGCATCTCCTTCCGCTATCCGTTCGTGGAGCTCCTCACCGCCGTTCTCTTCATGGCGGCAGGACGGTTCATCGCCGAGCCCACCGGGCTCGCCGTCGCTCTCGTCTTCGCCACGGCGATGATCGCGGTCACGTTCATCGATCTCGATCACATGATCATCCCCGACGTGATCACCCTGCCCGGGACCCTTCTCGGTCTCGCCGCCGCCTTCGCGGGGCTGGTGGTGGGCCCGCTGGACGCGCTCCTCGGGGTTCTGATCGGGGCGGGCGGGCTCCTCTTCATCGCCACCGGCTACCGGGCGGCGACGGGTCGGGAGGGGCTCGGGGGGGGAGACGTGAAGCTCCTCGCGATGGTGGGCGCGTTTCTGGGGCCGGTCGGAGCGTTCCTGACGATCTTGATCGGCTCGGTTTCCGGCACTCTGTTCGCGACATGGTTCATGCTCCGCACCGGCAAGGGTCGGACGGCGGAGCTTCCCTTCGGGACGTTCCTGGCGCCCGGCGCCGTCGTCGTCATGTTCGTGGGAACGCGCATCGTGGAAGCGTACTGGGGCCTCTTCGTGCGATGAGCCGCGCTGCACCGACACGGACTCGGATCCCCCGCGCGATCGAAGGCCCGACCCCGGGGACCGCCCGGCCTCGCGGCCCGGGAAACGCACCGGAGCCGGAACCCGCGCCGTCTCCCGCCCGACCGGGGCCGGGCCCCGTTCTCGGGGCGGTCGCGCTGTTCCTCTTGGTCGTCGTCTCGCTCCACCTGAGCTCCCGACTCCGCGGCACGCTCGAAGGGGAGCTCGCGGAGCGATTGCGCCTCTCGGCCCATCTGGTCTCGGGGGTCCTCGAGGACGGACCCCTCGCCGACCCCGAGGGGAAGCGGGGCCTGTCCTCCGAGCTGGCGCAGCGGATCGAGGAGATTCGCCGGGCCACCGCGGTCACGGACATCGCGGTGTACGATCGTCAGGGGGGATTCCTCGGGGGCGCGCTCAGTGGTCCGGTCACCGGAGTGGTTCCGCGCCAGATCCGTCTCGCCGAGCCTCCGGCCGCGTCCGCTCCGGTGGACCCCGACGATCGGGACCCGGAACGGGATCCGGCCGGCGGCCTCACGCTGGTCATCCCGCTCCCCCCCGGCGTTCTGGCGGGTGCCCTGCTCACCCGGATCGGCCGCGAGAGCCAGGGCGATCTCGCGGCGATCGACTTCTTCTTCCAGATGGCGAAGGCCCTGGCCGGGGTGGTGATCGCGGCGGGATTGCTCATTCTCCTGCGCTGGGTCGCACGGGGAGGGGCCGAGCCCGTGACCCGACCGGCTCCGATCACGCCGGCCTCCGACGTCGACATGGTTCTCGGAACGATGAAGAAGGTGATGACCACCCTCAAGGACAGCGAGTCGGTCTATCGCGACCGCTGGACGGCCGCCGAGGCGGACGCCGAGCACCACCGGATCACGAACGACCTCATTCTGGAATCGATGACGAGCGGCATCGTGGCGTTCGACGCGGCCGGACGGATCACGATGTTCAACCGGGCGGCGGAGGACATCCTCGGGATCGAGGCCCGTCCGACGATCGGGCGGGATCTCGCGCACGTCTTCGGCCCGGAAGACCAACTGACCCGCATCGGGGACGAGCTCCTGCGCACGGGCGGCGGGGAGAACCGCATCGAGTGCGAGCGCCCCGGTTCCGAGGGGGAGTCCCGCTGGCTCGGGATCGCGAGCTCGGTGATCCGCCGCGGTGACGGCGAGACCGCAGGCGGCATTCTCCTTCTCAACGACTTCACCGAGACGAAACGGCTGCGGGAGACCATGGCGTTGAAGGACCGGCTCTCCGCGGTGGGGGAGATGTCCGCCGGGATCGCCCACGAGATCAAGAACTGCCTTCACTCGATGAAGGGGTACGAGAACCTGCTCCAAGACGACTTGAACGGTGGAGAGCCCTCGATGGCCGTCCGCGGCATCCTCTCCGAGGCCGGCTCCCTGGAGTCCCTCGTCCGAGGCGTCCTCGAGTTCTCCCGGCCATCCCCCCTCGCGCGCAGCATGACGTCCGTGAACACGATCCTCGAGGAGATGGTGGAGTCGACGCAGGAGAGGGCCCGGGCGAACCGGGTCACGGTCGAGCTCGAGCTCGCGGAGGACCGACCGTCCGCGGAGGTGGACGACCGCGCGGTCCGAGGGGTCTTCCGCAACCTCGCCCTCAACGCGATCGAGTCGATGGAGCAAGGGGGAACGCTCACGATCGCGACCCGTTGGGCCGAAACTCCCAGTGAGCGCGGCGGCCGCGCTCCCCAAGGTCGCTTCGTCCGGATCTCGTTTCGGGACACCGGTCCGGGAATCCCGGAAGCGGACCGGGTCCGGGTCTTCACGCCTTTCTACACGACGAAGCGGGAGGGGAGCGGTCTGGGGCTGGCCCTCGCGCACAAGACGGTCACCGACCACGGAGGACGCATGCACCTTTACAGCCGAGTCGGCGTGGGCACCGAGTTCGTGATCCTGCTGCCCGAGGAGGCGTCGTGAAGCGGGTCGTGCTCATCGAAGACCGGGAGTCGACCCGGGTCATGGTGGAGGAGACTCTCCGGCGCCGGGGATACGACGTCGTGAGCGGAGGCACGGTCGCCGAGGGCAGGCGACTGCTCGACGGCGAGGCCCCCGATCTCCTCCTCACGGATCTCCAGCTCCCCGACGGAACGGGTCTCGAGCTCCTGACCTGGGGGCTCGGGCGCGATCCCCGGCTTCCGGTCCTCGTGATGAGCGCGTTCGGCACGATCGAGATCGCGGTGGAGGCGATCAAGAGCGGCGCCTACGACTTCGTGCCGAAGCCGTTCGACACGAATCGGCTCGTCTCTCTCGTGGGACACGCCCTGGAGCGCCGACCCCGTGCCGCCGACCCGGGCGAGGAGCCGGAGTCCGGCACGACCGAGAACGGGGGAATCCTCGGAAAGAGCCCGGCGATCCGGGCGGTCATCCACTCGGCCCGACGGGTCGCACCGAGCGACGCCACCGTGCTCCTGCTCGGGGAGAGCGGGACCGGAAAGGAGCTCGTCGCCCGCGCGATCCACGGATGGAGCGGGCGGTCGAACGGACCCCTTGTCTCCGTGAACTGCGCGGCGATTCCCGGGGAGCTGATGGAGGCGGAGTTCTTCGGGTCCGAGCGCGGCGCGTTCACCGGGGCGGTCGCGCGCAAGATCGGCCGGGTCGAGTTGGCGAGCGGCGGCACGCTGTTCCTGGACGAGATCGGGGATCTCTCCCAATCGCTCCAGGTGAAGCTTCTGCGGATCCTCCAGGAGAGGACCTTCGTCCGAATCGGAGGGACCGAGGAGCTCCACACCGACATCCGCGTGATTGCGGCCACCAACCGCGATCTGGAGACCGGCGTTCGCGAGGGCCGGTTTCGCGACGACCTCTACTACCGGTTGAACGTCTTCCCGATTCGGATGCCGCCGCTGCGCGATCGACCGGAAGACGTGTGCTCGCTCGCCACCACGTTCGTGCGAGAGGTGGGGGAAAGTCTCGATCGCCCCCGGCTCGTGCTCTCGGAAGACGCGGTCGCACGCCTGACCCGGTTCGGGTGGCCCGGCAACGTGCGGCAGCTTCGGAACGTGATCGAGCGCGCGGTCATTCTCGCCGATGGCGACGAGATCCGGGCCGAGCACCTGACGGGGGTGATGGACGGGGACCCGGAAGTCGCCTCCGGAAAAGGGGACGACGCGGTACTTCCCGAAGGGACGACGCTTCTTGACGTCGGGCGCGACGCTCAGCGGAAGGCGGAGGCGGAGGCGATCCACCGCGCGCTCGAGGTGACCGGCGGCAACCGCACGGAGGCCGCCCGGCGGCTCGGGGTCTCCTACAAGACGCTGTGGTCGAAGCTGAAGGAGTACGAGTTGGGATGAGGACGACGGGTCCCGGCCGGGTGACCCGGCGGGCAGGGAACACCGCGCTCGCGGGGATGGTGGTCGTGTTCTCGTTCGCGGCGCGCGCGCAGATGATCGCGGACGTTCCCGAGCCCTCCGCGGGAGAGGCCCGCCCGCAGTTCGTCCTCGAATACCTGGAGGCGCCGGAGCAGATCGCGCTGGGAACGATGTCGGTCAACGTCTGGGCGCGGATCGCGGCGGAAGAGTCCCGGCCGCACGTGACCGGCGCCACGCTCGTCCTCCTCGAGGAGGAACGGGAAGGGGAGCGCATCGAGATGCTCCCCGTGGATGGCGCGTTCGACTCGAGCGTCGAAGAGGTCGTGGGCACGATCGACACCTACACCTGGGTCCGGGACGCCGTCCACCCCTTCGAGATCCGGGTTCGCGGCGCGGAGGTCGCCCCGGTGGCGGTGGGCCGAGGCACCGTGCGGGTGAAGCCGCGCGTCTCGACTCCCGATCTCTTCCTGTTCGACCGGGACGGTTCCGCCCGGGCGTGGACGGGAAGCGGGGCGGGAGGATTCACCCCCGGAGCGATCCTCCCGACCGGAGTTCCGATCGGTTTGCCGGTCTTGGCCGATCTCGACGACGACGATCGCCTCGACCTCGTGGTGGCCGGAACCCGCGGCGAGCTCCGGGTCGGAATGAACGGAGGAGGAGGGCGGTTCGAGCCGGGTCGATCGCTGGCCATCGGCCGGCAGGTCGCGGCGTCGGCGGTCGGCGACCTGGACGGCGACGGCAAGCCCGATCTCGTGACCGCCTCGCGGGGGCGGGGACTGACGATTCGCCTCGGGCTGGCCGAGGGGCCGGCCCAGGTGACCCCGCTGGAGGGGCTGCCGGACGCGCTGGCGCTGGCCGACGCGAACGGGGACGGGGCGGACGAGATCTTCTTGGCGCTTTTGGACATGTACGACACCCGCATTCGAGTCTGGCGCCGTGAGAGCGGGGAAGAGCCCGCCTGGGCTCCCCAGGAACTGCTGGAGCCCCCCCTCGGCTCCCGGGGCCGGATCCGGGTGATGCGCCGGGCTCGGGGGCCGGCTTCCGGCGCGGATCGCCTCCTCATTCTCACGGGGGAAGGGGCCGAAGGAATGCTTGAGTCCTGGGATTGGCCTGCCGATACCCAAGGAGGTTCGAAGCCGGCTTCGTCCAGGGTCTTGCGGCTCCCCGGGGAACCGCTTGGCGCGGTGGACGGAGCCTTCGGCTTCGACGGTGGACCGGGGTGGCTCGTGGTCGTGCGGGAGGCACGGACCGGGGCCGCGCTCGCGATTCCGGAGACGGGATCGCCGGCGAGGCTCGCGACGGGGGGAGAGTTTCCCGTAGCCTTCGCGGCGCTCGACCTGGACGGAGACGGGGATGACGATCTCGTGACGGGCGGGAAGGACCTTCGGGTCTGGATCAACGTTCGAGGCGCGTTCCGGGAGGCCGGGGAGTCTCCCTACGTGCTGGACACGCCCGTCGTTGCCCTCCTGTCGGGCAATCTCGACGATCGGTCGCGGTGATCGGCCGAGGTGGAGCCCCTGGAACGATTAGCCTCAACGGAGGAGAGGAGACAGCATGTTCAAGTTCGGTCGGGGATCGAAAAGGACCGTCGGCCTCGACATCGGCTCGAGCTCCATCAAAGTGGTCGAGCTGGACCACTCCGGTGAGACTTCCCGGCTGGTGAGGTTCGGTCGCTGTGGACTCCTCCCGGAAGCCATCGTCGACGGCGAGGTCATGGATCGCGATGTGGTCGTGGACACGATCGCCGAGCTCTTCGAGGTCAACGAGATCGCCTCCCGGCATGTGGTGAGCGCGGTCAGCGGCCGGGCGGTCATCGTCAAGAAGATCCAGATGGACATGATGACCGACGAGCAGGCGCGAGAGGCGATTCACTGGGAAGCGGAGCAGCACATCCCGTTCGACATCGATGACGTCTCCCTCGATTTCCAGGTTCTGAATCGGGAGAGCTCTCCGGACAAGATGGACGTGCTCTTGGTCGCGGCGAAGAAGGAGATGCTCGAGGCCCGATCCGAGCTCATGCGAGCCGCGGGGCTCACTCCGACCGTGATCGACGTCGAGTCGTTCGCCGTTCAGAACGCCTACGAACGGAACCACGAGTACCCCGAAGGAAACGTCACTCTCCTTCTGAACGTGGGTTGCTTCGTCACGAATGTGAACATCGTGAAGGACGGGATCCCCTACTTCACTCGGGACCTCTCCTTCGCGGGGAACGCGATCCTCGAGGCGATCCAGAAGGATCTCGGCGTCGACTACGACGAGGCCAACGAGATCCTCGAGAATCCCGGCGAGGAGCGTCTCGACGACCTCCAATCGATCGTGGGGCTGGTGGGCGAGGAGCTCGCCGTCGGAATCGAGAAGTCGCTCTCGTACCTGAGAGCCTCCGGGGAGGCCGACCACGTCGACCGAATCTGCCTGTCGGGCGGGAGCTCGTTCGCGCCGGGGCTTCGGGAGTCGATCGAGAAGCGACAGGGGTCTCCGGTTGAAGTCGCGAATCCGTTCCGGAACCTCGTGTGGGAGGAGGACCTGTTCGGGAGCGAAGACCCCGATCTCCTGGGTCCCCACTACATGGTGGCCGCCGGGCTCGCGCTCCGGACGGAAGGGGAGTGATCCATGATCCGCATCAATCTGCTTCCCCAGGAACAACGGCACCACCGACGCGCCGGAATCCGGCTCGACCGGATGAAGGTAGTGCCGCTCGTCTGCCTGACCATCGTCCTCATCGCCAGCCTCGCCACCACGGTGGTGCAGAGCGCGCGCCTGCAGGCGATCGAGCGGGACGTGGCCACGGCGCGCGCCGAGTCCGAGCAGTACCGGAGAACGATCGCGCTGATCGACGAGATGGTTCGAAAGGAGCAGGAGCTGAACCGCAGGCTCGATCTCGTGCAGACCCTCGACAAGGACCGATTCCGGACGGTTCGGGTGCTGGACGAGGTGGCCCGCCGGGTGCCCCGCTACATGTGGCTCACGTCGTTCAAGAACATCGCTCCCGAGAAGTACTCGATCGACGGCTACGCATTCTCGAATCTGGTCATCTCGGATCTCATGTCGAGTCTCGACCAGTCCGAGATCTTCCGCGAAGCGGAGCTGAGCGTGGCGAAGCGTAAGGTCGTGGAAGGCCAGAATACCGTGAACTTCACCGTCACCTCGTCTATCGACGCGGTCCGGATCGGCGATTCCTAGGAGGGGTCGAGCATGGGAAACATCGATTTCCGTGATCCGAACGTGCAGATTGCCGGGATGGTGGTGATCATCTCGCTGACGTTCGCCTACGTTTTCTTCCTCTCGCCCATCATCCCCTTCGGGTACAAGCCGCGAACCGCGGAGATCGCGGCCCTCGAGGTGGAGTACGAAAAGCTCTCGGCCGACCTGATGAAGGCGAAACAGGCCGCCAGCCGGCTTCCTCAGGTGAAGAAGGAGTACGAGCAGATCACCTCGCAGTGGGACGAGGCGAAGACGCTCTTGCCCACCGAGAAGGAGATGGCCGAGCTGCTCTCCCAGGTCACGGTCGCCGGTCGGCGCTCGGGGGTGGAGTTCCTGCTCTTCCAGCCGAAGCCTCCGACCCCGCGCGAGATCTACATGGAGAACCCGATCGAGGTCACCGTCCAGGGCGGCTACCACGACATCGGGGTCTTCCTCGGCCGGGTGAGCAACCTGCCCCGGATCATCAACGTCAAATCCATCGATCTCAAGAACGTGGCGAATCCGTCCGGCTCGGAGCTTCCCGACGTCGTCGAGGCGAATCTGAGCTTGATGGCGTACACGCTGCTTTCTGCGGATCAGCGGGCGGCTGCGGCGACGCCGACTCCGGCGCCGCGGCCGAACGCCAGGACCAGGGGAGGGATGCCAGGTGGTCACTAGGAACGCCCTCTCACGGATTCTCGTCGCAGGCCTCGCGATCGGCGCCGTTCTCGCTTTCGCCGGCTGTAGTGGCGATGCCGTGAGCCAGTTCACGGGCGGAACGAACTCGAAGGACAAAACGGAAATACCTCCGGCCGTGAGCGCCTCCGCGACGGAACAGCCACAGCCACAGGTCCCGTCCGCCCCGGACCCGGCCCGGGTGGAAGGCCCGGCGGTCGCCACGAAGGGAGCTCAGCCCCTCAACGAGGAGACCACGAAGACGGGAGTACCCCTCCGGGAGCAAGCGATGCTGTATCGGGCATCGAAGTCCCGTGACCCGTTCCGCTCTCTCGTCTCATCCGAGGACGAGAACTGGTCCGACGTCGTCGACCTCTCGGTCGTCACTCTCGTCGGAGTCGTCACGAGTGGAGAGGTCCCCTTCTGCGTCGTCGAGGACGTGGAGGGAATCAGCTATGTACTGCGTAAGGATGACCGGGTGAAGAACGGTCGCGTGGTCCGCATCACGGAGGATGCTCTCGTCGCCTCGCAGACGATTCTCGGATACACCACCACGGTCCAGCTGAAACTCGAGGAGAGGAAGGACGTGAAGAATGGCTAGACTGGAATTCTTCCGAAAGGGCTTCACGCTGGGCCTGGCGATCATCGTCTTGACGGCCGCGGGCGTGATTCCCGCGGAGGCCTACCGGCCACCGATCGACACGGAGGACATGGCCCCGATCGCGCTCGACGTTCAGGCCGCGACCGTCCAATCGGTGCTGCGGATGTTCTCCGAGTTCGCGGGAGTCAACATCATCTCCGGACCCGAGGTCGACGGCAAGATCACCGCCAAGATCGAGGGCGTGCCCTGGCTTGTCGCCCTCGACACGGTGCTCCGGACGAACGGATACGGCTGGGAACGGCTGGACGACATCATCCGGGTCACCACGCTGGAGAAGCTCAACAACGAGCGGCTGAACGAAGAGGTGGTGGAGAGGAAACGGGAGGAGTTCCTGCCTCTCGAGACCGCCGTCATGCGGGTCAGCTACGCGAAGGCGGACGAGATGAAGAAGCCGCTGGAGATTCTCCTCTCCACGCGGGGCAAGATCGAGCCCGACCTGCGCACGAATGCCTTGATCGTGACCGACATTCACGATCGCCTGGAGAGCATTCGCGAGATGGTGACGATTCTCGACTACCGGACTCCGCAGGTCGAGATCGAGGCCAAGCTCGTGGATGTGGACACCCGGAAGCTCCGCAGCCTCGGCATCGACTGGGAGACGTCGGGATTGAACCAGGGAGACGTCAAGAAGATCGATCTCTCCGCGGACTTCGATCTTCCCGAGGCTCTCCAGGTCGGAACGGTCGACTTCGAGCTCATCGGAACGGACGGGGATCTCACCGCGCAGCTCGAGGCGCTTGCGCGGAACGACTTCGCGGAGATCATCTCCAATCCGAAGATCACCACGGCGGACAACAAGGAAGCGAAGATCATCGTCGGGAAGAAGATCCCGCTCGTGGTGTCCGACGAGTCCGGTAACGCGATCACCGAGCTGACCACGATCGGGATCAAGCTCACGGTGATCCCGCACATCAACCAGGACAATCGGGTCACCCTCGATCTCGTGCCGGAGGTCTCGGATCTGTCCTCGCAGGCGACGGTCCAGGGCGGCATCGTGATCGTGACGGCCGAGGCGTCGACCCGGGTGATCGTGAATGACGGCCAGACCGCGGTCATCGGCGGACTCGTCCGGACGAACGACTCCTCGGTGGAGAACGGGATCCCCTATCTCATGGACGTTCCGGTTCTGGGAAACCTGTTCAAGACCTCGACGGACATCCGGGAGCAGAGGGAGCTGATCATCCTCGTCACTCCGAAGATCGTGATGCCCGATCAGGCCTAGCGCTCAGGTCGCATCTCTCCGGGCGCGGATGACCGCGCGCCGGAGAACGCGGAAACATTGAAGGCGCCGGGGACGACGGTCCCCGGCGCCTTCACCTTTGCGTGTTCGCGCTCGATTCCGCTTCCGGGCTCCGGTGGGCGGTCGCAGTGCATCTCCTCCACGACCGTACGTTGGCCGCTCCGAGAGACCCGGTTGATTTCCCTCCCCCGGACGATGATGCTATCGTCCGGGCGACGATGCGACCGGGAGACGACCCGTGGATCCCAGAAAAGACCTGCTGGAGCTCTCCCTGCTGTACGACACGGCGCGCGGCTTCCTCGGGCTCCGCGGGCGGGAGCCGATCCTGACCACGGCGCTGCTCTCGCTCATGGGCGCCAGCGGAGCGAGCTTCGCGGTGTTCTTCGAGCGCGATTCCGACGATCGCCTCACTCTCCGCGCCGCGCAGGGACTCTCCGAGGTTCCCGAGGTCTCTCTGCCCCTGACCCGCCGGATGGAGAAGACGCTCGGCGAGTCCGTCGATCCGCTCTGCGGAGAGGAGATCGCCGGTCTCGGCCCGAGGGTCGCGCGCCTCGCCCGTGGTCTCGAGATCGAGCTGGTCTGTCCCGTCCGTCTCGAGGGTCGGGTGCGGGGCTTCTTCGCCCTGGGACCCAAGCTGCTGGGGGAGCCCTTCGCCGGGAGAGACGTTCCGGTGGTCCGGGAGATCGTCGGGCAGTCGGTCCTCGCGCTCGGGACCTCGTTCGGCGCCGATGTCGGGGCTACGGAGCGCGACCGGGATCCCGCGGCGCGGATCCTTTCGCTCCGGAAAGAGCATCCCATCCTGACTACGATTCGCGGGGAGGGCGATCGCACCGCCTCCCTCTTCGCCGAGGTCGTCGCCGTCGCGAAGCTCGATCTACCGGTGCTGATCCTCGGGGAGACGGGCACCGGCAAGGAGCTCGTCGCCCACGCCGTGCACGAGCTCAGCCACCGCCGGGCGGAGAGCTTCGAGGCGATCAGCTGCGCGGCCATCCCCCAGGACCTCATGGCGAGCGCGCTCTTCGGCCACGAGAAGGGAGCCTTCACGGGGGCCGACTCGACGGTTCGGGGAGCGTTCGAGAGGTCGGGCGACGGGACGATCTTCCTCGACGAGATCGGGGACATGCCGCTCGACACCCAGGCCATGCTCCTGCGCGTGCTGGAGGAGCGCGGCTTCCGCAGGGTGGGGGGATCCCGGATGATCCCGGCTACGGCCCGGGTCATCAGCGCGACGAATCGCGATCTCGTCCGGGAAGTCGAAGCGGAGCGATTCCGCGCCGATCTTTTCTATCGCCTTCAGATGTACACGGTGAAGATCCACCCGCTGCGGGAGCGGAGGGAGGAAATCCCCGCGATCGCCGAGCACGTTCTCGAGGGATATCGGAGCACCGTGAGCTCCGAGCTGCGGATGACACCCGGCTTCGTCGAGGTGCTGTCCACGAGGGATCTTCGGGGCAACGTCCGCGAGTTGGAGAGTCTGATCGCCGGGGCCATCGTCCGTTCCCGAGGAGGTCCCGAGCTGCGTCCCGAGCACATTCCCGATGGGCCGGAAATCGCCTCCGGATCCACCTCGGAGGCGGACGGACCGGCGCCCCCCGGCCGGGGCCGAGGGGCCGACCTCGATTCCGTCCTCGGAGCGGACGGCCGGGGGGTGCCGTCCTACGCGAGCATGGAAAGGGACTACATTCGCTCCGTTCTCCAGTTGACCGAAGGGAACAAGCGAGAGGCGGCTCGACTCATGGGCATCCCTCGCACGACCCTGAACTCGAAGATCAAGCGGTTCGGCATTTAGCCGGCGTATCTCACCCTGCCCTGCCGCCTGCCCTGCCGCTGCGGCGGCGCGCCGCGACCGATCTCGTCGTCGCGGCGCCACCGCCCTCAGATGAGACTCCGGTCAAAGCTCAACGGTCGTAGCCGTCCCGGTAGTCCCATCCGTCGTACGTGGAGTCACGATTCTCCCAGTCGTCCCAGGGGGTCTCCAGGGAAGAACCGATCCCCCGAGGCGACCGCTCGCCCCCTTCCGGGCTCTCGTCGAGGCTGTCGATCCGATTCGCCGCACCCGCCTCGGCACCCCCACCCGACGGAGCCGCGTGCACCGTCGTTCCGGCGAGGATTGCGGAGACGCCCTCGCCAACCCCGAGCTCGCGATCGGAGACCGGGAAGGTGAGTTGCGGGTCGGTGGGCTCTCCCGGCAACAGGATCCGATGAAGTGCATCGAGGCTTCCCACTTCAGGATGATCCTGCTGCGGTCGACCCGTCTCCGGGACCCAGGCCGCCAGTTCGATCACGGGAAGGGAGAGACGGGACCCGAGTACGATGTGAATCGATCGGTTGCCGGCAGTCTCGTCACCGGCTCGCGCGGAAGGCACGGCCAGCAGGATCACGAGAGCGGCGAGCGAGGTCCTTCTCATGTCGCCCTCCTTGCCTGCGGGGATCACCAGGCGTCTTCGGGGGATGGAACCGGTGGATCGTCAGGTTCCATACCGGTTCTTTTGCAACTCCGATGCCACTCGTTGCGAGACGGTAGAAGCACTTGGGGGGTGTCGGTTTGCGGGGTGGGCGGACCCCCGGCCGGTGGCGATTCGAGAGCCGAAGTGACGATCCGTCGTCACCCGGTCGTCACGGTCCGTCGATATCGGCCCGTTCGTCGGGGTCGGGGTCGGTTTCGACGGGCCCCGGGACGGCCACCCCGTCGTGGTTGCCCTCTGTGCTGCCCTCTCTCGGGTCCGTATCGGGGCTACCCGGGCGTTACGGCTTCGGGCTATCCTTCGAGCTGGAGGAGATCGTGCCCTGGGTTTCTCTCATCGGCTTCATGTGCTCCGGCAAGTCCTCGACCGGGAGAATGCTGGCCCGGCAGCTCGGCTGGTCCCACTACGACACCGACGCGATGATCGTCGAGCGGACCGGCATGTCGGTGCAGGAGATCTTCGAGTCGGAGGGGGAGAGCCACTTTCGCGCGATCGAGCACGAAATCGTCGAAGAGCTTCCCCCCGAGCGGGACCTCGTGCTCTCCACGGGCGGGGGACTCGTTCTCAGCGAAGGGACGATGGAGATTCTGCGGGTCCAGGGTCCGGTCTTCTGGCTGCGCGTCACGAAGAGCGAGGTGCTCGAGCGGTGCCAGCGCCCCTGGGCCGCCCGCCGGCCCCTTCTCACCACGGCCCCCGATCTCGAGGCGCGGATCACGCATCTGATGGCCGTCCGGGAGCCGCTCTACCGGAAGTACGGCATCCCCGTGCCGGGCGGGTTCTCCCATCCGCGCGAGGCGGGGCGCCACATTCTCGAGAAGCTCGGCCAGCTCGAGGAGTTCCAGGTCTACTTCGGCCGGGGGACCGACGGGAGGTGACCGCGCTCCGGGATCGCAGCCCGAGGCAACCCCCGCGCGCCCGCCTGCGGGTGATCGCCGGCGAGCTGAGGGGTCGACGTCTCGACGCGCCGCCCGGCCGGCGAACCCGCCCCACCGCCGACCGCGTCCGGGAGGCGCTCTTCAATCTGCTCGGGCCGATTCCGCCCGGAGCGGAGGTCCTCGATCTCTTCGCGGGGTCGGGGGCGCTCGGGATCGAGGCGCTCAGCCGGGGAGCGGCGCGCACGACGTTCGTGGAAAGCGATCGCGAGGCGCTGCGCTCTCTTCGTCGCAATCTCGAGGCTCTCGGGCTGACCGACCGGGGAAGGATCGTGGACGGGGACGCGTGCGCGGAGTCCGCCTTTCCCGAAGGGACCTATGACCTGGTGCTGGCCGATCCGCCCTATCGCCACGGGCTGCCGGCGGAGCTCGGACGCCGGATCGCCGGGGCTCTGGGGGCGGGCGGGGTCTTCGCCCTCGAGCACGACGCGACCGGCCCTGCGGTTCCCCCGCCCGAAGGGCTCGCGCTCTGGAAGGAGCGGCGGTACGGTGGCACCGCCGTGACGCTGTTCAAACACCACCCGGAGGATCTCCCGTGAGGACCGCTCTCTATCCCGGCACCTTCGACCCGGTGACGTTGGGTCACGTCGATCTCGTGCTGCGAAGTCGCCGGCTCTTCGATCGCATCATCGTGGCCGTGGCCGACAGCGGCTCCAAGGGCCCGATGTTCACGCTCGAGGAGCGGGTCGCGCTCTTCCGGAACGCCATCGCCGATCAGGACGGCGTGGAGGTCGTGCACTTCGACCAGCTCACGGTCGAGTTCGCTCGGGAGAATTCCGCGTGCGCCATCATCCGGGGGCTGAGGGCGGTGACCGACTTCGACTACGAGTTCCAGTTGGCGTGGATGAACCGCAAGCTCGATTCCAGCATCGAAACGGTGTTTCTCTGCCCCAACGAGGACTACTCCTACGTGAACTCGTCCCTGGTCAAAGAGATCGCGCGCCTGGGAGGGGACGTCTCCGACTTCGTGCCCGCCCCGGTGGAAGCGGCTCTGCGCGAGAAGCTGGGACGCTGATCGTGCCGACCTACCGCTACCGATGTCACTCCTGCGGGAAGACCCACGAGATCTTCCACTCCATGTCGGAGAGCCCGCGCCGGAAGTGCTCCGACTGCGGGGGCCGGCTGGAGCGTCTCATCGGGAGCGGGGGAGGGGTGATCCTCAAGGGGAGCGGCTTCTACACGACCGACTACCGTTCCGAGACGTATCACCGGGCCGCCCGCAAGGAGAAGGAGGCCGCCGGCAAAGCGGACAAAGCGGACGCGGCGTCGTCGTCCGGATCGGGCAAGAGCTCGGCCTCCGGATCGGATTCCGGGTCCTCCTCCGGGGCGGACGAGGGCTCTTCGCCCGGATCGAGCTCCTCTCGGACCGGCAGCTCTCAGACCGGTAAGAGAAAGCGCCGGACCTCTTCGTAGTTCCGCGCCACCCGGTCTCCGGGTCGGGGCCGGGTGGCGAGAAAACCCCCCGTGAACAGAACGAAAGGAATCCGGTTCGCGAGGGCGGCCTGGCGATCGCCGTCCCGGTCGCCCACCATCACCGGCCGCGAAGCTCCCGTGTCCGCCAGGATGTCGCGGACCATGTCGGCCTTCGATCTCATCCCGGGGCTGTCGACGCAGCGCGCCGCCGCGAGAATGGGGCCGAGGTCGAAGGCCTCGATGAACCCCTCGAGGTAGCGGCGCCCGCAGTTCGAGGCCAGCGCCACCTCGAGACCCGCCGTGTGGAGGTCGCCGAGGAGACCGCGGGCCCCCGGGTACATCGCTCCGAGACCGCCCGCGAAGGCCGCCTTCTCGAGCTCTTGACACTCCTGCTCCACCTCTTCGACGAGGGAGTGGAGATCCTCGGGAAGGACGTACTTCCAAAAGTCCCTCATGGCCAGACCGATCGCCCCCAGGAACGTCGAGTCGGGCGGAATCGCCCGCTCGATTCCGTGCCGCGCGTAGACCTCGGACACCCCGCGCCGGCCGATGGACAGCCAGAAGACGTCCGTCGCGAGAAGCGTCCCGTCGATGTCGAAGACCGCGAGATCGTACGAGGCACGAAGTTCGGGCACGGGCTCCTCGGGAGCGGGGATGGAGAAAGGCCGAGCCTGGTGAGAGGTGCAGGTTAGGGGGGCCGACCCCCGGCGTCAACGGGAGGGGTCCGATTGACGCGCCCGGAGGCCGTCGGTAGGTTCGAGGCCGCTCGCCCGACGCCCTTCCGGGAGGGGCCCTCGGGAGGGCCCTGACGGGAGGGACCGGTGTTTCTCGATCGAGCCGCCATCACGGTCACCGCGGGCCGCGGAGGCGACGGCTGCGTCAGCTTTCGCCGCGAGAAGCACGTCCCCCGCGGGGGACCCGACGGCGGCGACGGCGGGGACGGGGGCGACGTCTGGCTCGTCGTCGATCCCCGCCGGATCACGCTGCGCGACTTCCGCTACCGTCGCGAGTTCCGCGGGAACCGGGGCCGCCACGGGGAGGGATCCGACCGAACCGGTCGGGGCGGCGCCGCCCTGGAGATCCCGGTGCCCGCGGGCACGGTCGTTTACGACTTCGAGACGGACGAGATGCTCGCCGACCTGCGCGAACCGGGCCAACGCTACCGGGTCGCGAAAGGGGGAATGGGCGGTCGCGGCAACGCCCGCTTCAAGACCTCCACGAATCGCGCCCCTCGTCGTCGCGAAGAGGGGCAGCCGGGAGAGACGCGCAAGGTCCGGCTCGAGCTCAAGCTGATCGCCGACGTCGGGCTCGTCGGCTTTCCGAACGCCGGCAAGTCCACCCTTCTCTCCCGCGTGTCGGAGGCGCGGCCCAAGATCGCCGACTATCCGTTCACGACTCTTTCCCCGAACCTGGGCGTCGTGCATCTCGAGGGCTTTCGGCAGTTCGTGCTGGCCGATATCCCGGGGATCCTCGAGGGAGCCCATCGGGGAAAGGGGCTGGGCCTCGAGTTCCTCCGCCACATCGAGAGAACCCGCATTCTCCTGTTTCTCATCGACCTGACCGAGCCCGAGCCCGCCCTCCAGGTCCAGAAGCTGCGCGAAGAGCTCCGCCGGCACGGGCGAGGGTTGAGTGAACGCCCGTCTCTGGTCGTTCTCAACAAGGCCGACGTCTTCGAGACGGTGGAGATTCCGCCCGACCTCTCCGGACGCGAGGACGTCCGCGTGATCTCCGCGGTGCGCGGAGACGGCGTCGACTCCCTCATGTCGGAGGTGCACGCGCGTCTGGAGAAGCTGCGTGCCGAGGAAGAGAGTGAACGATCGGAGGGGAACCCGCGGGTAGACTCGGGCGCCGCGGCGAGCCGAGAAGAGAGCATGCGGAAGACGGGACGAACGGACGAAGAAGACGGGGAGGCCGTCGAGTGAAGAGGGGTGGATTCGAGGAGGCGCGGGGGCTTCTCGACCGATCCGACCTCGCGGAGCGCTGCGAGGGAGTCGCTCGTCTGGCCGAGCTCGACGATCCGCGGGCGACCGAGACGCTCGTGGCACTTCTCTCGGAGTCGAGCTGGTACCTGCGCGATCGGGTCGTCGAGGTACTGGCGGGCCGGCCGGGAGCGGTCGCGCCGTTGATCGAGGTGCTGCGGCGGGGGACCTGGTTCGCCCGCGCGAGCGCGAGCGAGGCGCTCGGACGGCAGGGGGATCCCGCCGCGATTCCCGATCTGATCCGGCAGGTCGAGGATCGGAACGTCTCACTCCAGAAGTCCGCGGTCGAGGCGCTCGGGCGCCTCGCGGAGTCCCTCGGACCGAAGGAGGTCGCGTCGGGCATCGCGAAGCTGCCCGCCACGCGACGCCGGCAGGTGGTCACCCGGATCGGCCACCAGGCGCCCCACCGGGTGAAGCCGATCGAACGGGCTCTCGCGGAGCTGCCGCCGGACGCCTACCGCGAGGCCGAGCCTTCCCCGGACACCCCGCCGGCGAAGGTCTCGGGACCGGATGAGGAGGCCGAGGCGGCGGCCCTCGGGCGGTTCCGCAGGTGGCTGGCCTCCCTGCCGACTCCGCAGGAGGGGGACTGATGGACCGCGATCGCCGCATTCGGCTCGGACTGGTCGGGACGCGCGGCATCGGACCCAAGACCGCCCGCGCGGTCCGGGACCGCTGCGGGGGCTGGTCGCGCGCCGTGCAGGCCGCGTCCCGGGGAGACCGCGCCGTGCCCGAGCGGCTGCGCCCGGGGTTCGCGAACGCCGAGCGCCGGGGGAAGGAGGTGCAGAGCGCGTGCGACGCCTGTCGCGTCCGGCCTCTCTTCCGCGGCGAAGCGGATTGGCCCGACCGCGTCGAGGACCTCTCCGATCCCCCCGAGGTGCTCTTCTTGCGCGGCCGCCCCGAGACCCTGCGGGAACGTGCGGTCGCCGTGGTCGGCACCCGGGAGTGTTCGCCCGGGGGGGCGAGGCTGGCCCGTCACCTGGGCGAGCGGCTGGCCGAAGAGGGGTGGGCCACGATCTCCGGTCTCGCCCGCGGCATCGACACGGCCGCCCACCGCGGAGCCCTCGAGGCGGACGGCGACACGGTGGCGGTTCTGGGGTGCGGCCCCGATGTGGCCTACCCTCCCGAGAACCGGGATCTTCAGGACCGGATCGGGGAGGAGGGCGCCGTCGTCTCCGAGTTCGTGCCGGGGGCCGAGCCGCGCTCGGGCCACTTCCCGCGTCGGAATCGGATTCTCGCCGCCCTGGGAGATGCGATCGTCGTCGTCGAGTCCCGGATCCGCGGCGGTGCTCTCGTGACCGTTCGGCACGGGCTCGATCTCGGGCGGGAGATCTTCGTCGTTCCCGGATGGCCCGGCTCGGCGCGGTCGGCGGGACCCCTCGCCCTTCTCCGGGAGGGGGCGCGCCCGATCCGGGACGCCGAGGACCTCCTCGAGGACCTGAACGGAATCCGCGGCGGTCCCGGGCTCGAGCCCGACGAGGTGCGCGCCCTCGAGGCTCACCGCTCCGGGGCGCGGACCCCGGACGAGCTCGCCGCCGCGCTCGGCGTCTCCACTCCCGACGCGCGCGATCGCCTGGCCCGTCTGGAGCTGCTCGGTCTCGTCGACACGAGAGAGGCGAGTCATGCAGGCTAGGCCGGGCCGGCGCGCCCGCCACGTTCTCGAGCTCGTCGGCTTCCGCGGCCTCGAGGCCGCGGTTCGAGCCGGTTCGCGACGATCGGCCATGCGATTCGCGACGGGCACCGGCCGGTTCGCGTTCGACATCGCCCGGGTACGCCGTGAGGTCGCGGTTCGGAACGTTTTGGAGAGATTGCAGCCGGAGGGCGGGCGCCCGGAGGCGGAATCGATCGCCCGTGAGAGCTACGCCGTGATGACCCGCACGTTCGTCGACCTCCTTCGGGGAGGCCGCCTCGGGGACGAAGAGCTCTGGGGCGTTCTCTCCCGTTCGGGGATGGAGGAGCTGAAGCACTCGCTCACGAAGGACGGAGGCTCGCTGGTCGTGTCCGGGCACTTCGGCAACTGGGAGCTGGCGATCCAGGGGCTCCGCCGGCTCGGGGTCTCCATAGCGGCGCTGGCCGCCGACATGGCGAATCCCCGCGTGAACGAACGGGTGATGCGGGCCCGGCGGGCGGCCGGAATCGAGCCTCTCTCGCCCCGGCGGGATCTGCGAGGGGTCGTGCGACACCTCGAAGGCGGCGGCTGCGTCGTCACGCTCATGGATCAGGACGCCCGGGGCAAGGGGGTGTTCATCGACTTCCTCGGGACGCCGGCGTCCACCCACGGGGGGATCGTGTCCCTCGCGATGCGAACCGGGGCTCCTCTCGTGTTCGGCGCGCTCGTGGACGAGGGAGACACCTACACCCTCGTTCCGCACGAGGTCTGGAGGCCCGATCCGAGTCTCGACGAGGTGCGGAACCGGCGCGACGGCGCCGTCCGTTTCAATCGCTACCTCGAGTCGCTCGTCCTCCGCTGGCCGACGAACTACTTCTGGGCTCACCGTCGATGGAAGACCCGGCCGCCCGACGGCGGGGCGACCCCCTCCGCCCCGCGCGGGGAGGAACCGATCCGGGGCGGGCGCGGCGGCCTCGCGACGAGCCGGGTGAGAAATGCGGACTAGGGACTTCGTCTCGATCGTCGGCACGGTGAACCACGACGTCATCATCGCTCCCGACGGAGCCCGGCACGAGAGCCTGGGCGGGATCCTCTACAATGTCCTGTCGCTCGCCGCCGTGCTCGAGGGGACGGGCATCCGGGTCCGGCCGCACGGAAGGCTGGGATCCGCGCACCGGAGCGAGGCCGTCGAGCTGATCTCCGCCTTCCCCGACGTCGAGACCGACGCCCTGATCCCGGACCCGGGGGGAACGAATCTCTCCGTTCTCGACTACTCCGGCCCCGGAGACCGACGGGAGGAGGTCGAGATGCGCGTCGCCCCGCTCACGCCCGCGGATTTGTCGGGAGCCGCCGAGGGTCGCGCGGTCCTGGTGAACATGATCTCCGGGCGGGACCTCGAACGGGCGACCCTGACCGCGCTCCGACGGAGCTCGTCGGCGCTGTTCCTGCTCGACATCCAGGCGCTCGCGCGGACGCTCGGGTCCCCGCGGCGGCCGCGCGGCGTTCCGGACGCGCCGGAGTGGACGGCGCTCTTCGACGTGGTCCGCGGAAACGAGGAAGAGGTCGAGCACTTCGGCGGACGGCCCGGCGACGTCTCCGCCGCGGCCGCGAGGCTTCTCACGGCCGGAGCGCGGGAGGTCCTCGTCACGCGGGGGGAACAGGGAGCGGTCCGCTACTACCGGGGCGGGGGGACGGTGCGCAGCGAGGAGATCCCGGCGGTTCCCTGCCGCGACGCCGTCGACCCGACGGGATGCGGGGACTCCTTCCTCTCCGGAGTCTGCGCGGGCCGGGTGCTGGGGATGACCGGCTCCGAGGCCGCTCACCTGGGCGCCTGGGTCGCCTCCGAAGTGTGCGCGCTCGCGGGTCTCCGGGCGCTGCGCCGGCTGCGGGGGGTTCGGGATCGCGCGCTCGCCCGTCACCCTCGCCTCTCACCTCCCGGCGAGCCGCCGGATTCGCCGCCGGGGCCGACCTCCGTCTGATCCGAAAGGGCCCTGGCGGGAACCATCGTGGGGAATCGATGGGCCCTGTTCGTTCCTCTTTCGACCGGGCGCGGCTCGACCCGCGTCCTTGTGGGAATCCGGAACGTTTTGTCGGTTTGTAGCGAAGTCCATTATCGACAACCGGTTCATGTGGCTCGTCGTGATCGAGTGCCGTTTCCCGTCGCAGAGGGCTGGATTCGGCACGGAACTTTCTAGCTTATCGCTCGTCGGAGCCGAATGACGTGCATCGAGCCTTTCCCGTGGCTTCGACGGACCGGCCCTCGAGGTCGTCGAGGAATCGGACGGTCAGTGAGAGAGGAGCTTCCGGGGGGGAGCCGCTGACGTTCGACCGCTTCGTCTCTCGAGCAGGTTCGGGGCACCTTCCCTCGGGTGGGTGCCCCTTTTTTTCCCGGGACTTGCAGACTTTGCCTCCCCCGATTCCCACGTTAGTATGATCCGTCGCGATCGACGCTGGCGTGCATTTCCCACCGGGCTCGCGGCGAGGCTGGTGAAACGTGCGGGCTAGCGCTGAAATGCCGGGAGGCACCTTGTACGTTCGGGAACGAGCCGAATTCCTCCGAATCGTCGAAAGGATTCGGAGGGCGGGTCGCTTCGCCTGGGACACGGAGTTCATCCAGGACCGGACCTACTGGCCCCGGCTCTGCCTCGTCCAGGTGGCCGTGGAGGACCTCGTGGCCGCCATCGATCCGTTCGAGGTGGGCGCACTCGATCCTCTCTGGCATCTCGTGGCCGATCCGGAGTGCCTCAGCGTACTCCACGCCGGCGTGCAGGATCTCCAGATCGTCTTCGACGCGACGGGCCGTCCGGCGGCCAATGTCTTCGACACCCAGATCGCGGCCTCGTTTGCCGGACACGGAGACAGCATCAGTTACGCCGGACTTCTGGCGAAGGAGCTCGGCGTTCGGCTGAAGAAGAGAGAGACGATGACCGACTGGGCGCGGCGCCCGCTCACCGACGCCCAGCTCGAGTATGCTCTCAACGATGTCCGCCATCTGCTGCAGATTCAAGAACATCTCGTCACGGCTCTCGAGGGGCTGGGTCGCCTCGCGTGGATCGAGGAGGAGCATCGATTCTACGAGTCGGAGGAGACGTTTCGCCGGGACCCGAGGCGGGCCTACCTCCGCCTCTCCCGGCGGAAGTCCCTCGACGGGAAGGCGCTCGCGGTGTTGCGGGAGGTCGCGGCCTGGCGGGAGGAGGTCGCCGCGAGTCGCGACGTCCCCCGCAATCGGGTCGTGAGTGATGACGTTCTGGTCGAGGTCGCGCGCCGGGGGCCCCGCCAGATTCAACATCTCGGCGCGATCCGTAACCTCCCCGAGCGGGTCCTCCGTCGCGACGGTGAGGAGATCCTCGGGCGCGTCGCCGTGGGCCTTCGCGTCCCTCCCGCGCAGCGGCCCTCGCCCCCTCCGCTTCGCTCCGCGGACCCGGCGCGGGCCCGCCTCGTCGATCTGATGGACGTCCTCGTGCAGCTCCGGGCGCGGGAGACGGGCGTCGGACGGAACGTGCTGGCGACCCGGATCGATCTGGACCGCATGGCGGCCATGCGCCTGGACGGCCGGATCGACGGAGATCCCCCGGCCATCACCAAGGGGTGGCGGGCCGAGCTCGTGGGGGACGATCTGGGAAAGCTACTCGACGGGCGACTGGCGCTCGGGGTCAATCCCGAGACCCGGCTCGCCGAGGTGCTCGCGCGCCCCCGCGAACCGTGACGGGTCGTCGTGGCCAACGGCCACGTCCATCACGTCGGCCAGCTCGGGGAAGAGATCGTCCCGCGTCTCGACCGCATCCAGGAACGCCCGGTCCTCGTCCGAGATCGTCTCTCCCCGCAATGCTCTCCGAGCCACGTCGGTGAGACCCGCCAGGTCGTCGGAGTGGAGCCGGACCCGATCGGTCGCGTAGTCCGCGGCGCCTCTCGTGGTGATCAGGAACTGCCAGTCGGACGCGCAGAGAAGAAGGAGCTGCCGGCCGGCGGCTTCGGCCGCGCGCCGCGCCAGCTCGTTTCCCGCCTCTCGGATCTTTCTCCACAGGGACCAGACCTCGTCCTCCGCGGAGTAGATGAGCTCCCACGTCCAGTCCACCCTCGGATTCATCCAGACGTAATGCCTTCCTCCCTCTCCCCAGGAACCCTCGGGGAGCCGGATGACCTCCTCGGGCGGGAAGCTCTCCACGTGCTCGTCGAAGGTGACCGGACGCACCTCGTCGTGATCGGCCAGCCGCTCGAGCACGCCCTCGAGCCAGGATGTTCCCTCCCGCCACCAGTGTCCGAAGAGCTCGGCATCGAACGGGGCGGCGAGGATGCACCCGTCGGGCCCCCCCCGGAGGACTCCCGCCACGAGATCCCGGAAGTGATCCGCGTGCAGACTCGACCGCGCGCTCGCGGCGTCCGGGTCGTAGACCGCCTTGTTCCCGAGGTCGACCCCGGGTCCCGTCACGCGCCAGTAGCGGTGCCCGCCCGTGTCCGACTTCTTGTGGAACTCGAGATACGCGGGATCGCCCGGGTAGCCGTGGTCCCCGCTCCAGACCTGGAGCCCCGTTCGGGGATCGCGCACGAAGCAGCACACGCCCGGCGTGGCGTCCGGACCCCCGGCGACCCGGTACGACCGGCGGGTGTCACGGGCGCGCTCCGGTTCCGGAAGGGGAGGGGCATCGCGTCGGGCCTCCTCGCACACGTCTCCGAGCTTCCCGAAGAGCTGGGGGTAAGACCCGACGCCCCGACCTCCCTCGAGGAGGCTCGAGTCGACCAGGAAGTAACGGATCCCGGCCCGCATCAGGTGTTCCTCGACGCCGGGCCGCGAATCCGCACTTCTCCCCCCCACCGGGGAGCTCCAGGGGCCGGCCGGCCGGTATGCCGCCTCCGGAATCCACATGCCGCGCGGGGAACGACCGAAGTGCCGTTCGTGGACGCGACGGGCCAGCTCCACCTGAAGGGCGATCGACTCTTCCCTTCCCAAGAGCGGCAGATACCCGTGGGTCGCACCGCACGTCGCGATCTCGAGCGTGCCCGACGACTCGAGGTCACGCAGGGCACCCAGGAGATCCCCTCCCAACTCCTCGAAGAAGAGGCAGCGCGTTTGGCGATACTCGTCGAGCGCCCTCTTCGCGAGGGCGAGGAAGTCGGCGCGTCCCTCCCGCTCGTAACGATCGATCTCCGCGAGAATCGTGCGGACGCGATCCTCCAGGTAGATCCCGAAGAGCTCGGCGAACTTCCCGTGGGCGAGCTGCTCGGCGAGCACGGGGCTCACTCCCAACGTGATCCCCCCGCGGATCCCCTTCGCGCGCAGGCGGCGAAGCGCTCCCACAAGAGGAACGTACGTGGCGATCGTGGCCTCGCAGAGCCACTCGGCTCCGTGCGGCCATCGACCGTGCGGGAGGACCCAGGGAAGATGACCGTGGAGGAAAAAGGAGAAGCAGCGGGCGGGGCGGGCGTCGCTCACGACTCCGCGGCCCCGGCCTCTCCACCCGCCGAGGAGGGGGCCGGCGTGAATCCGATGCGGGACGGATCGTCCTCCTGGCCCGGCCGGCGGATCGCTCCGTGCTTCTCCTCGTAGGTCGCGACGTTTCGCTGCAGGAGCTCGAACAGGGCCTTGGCATGTTGCGGGGTCATCACCACGCGGGAGTAGACCTTCCCCTTTCGGGTGCCGGGGAGCATTCGCGCGAAATCGAGAATGAACTCGGATGGGGAATACGTGATGAACATCAGGTTCGTGTACGTGCCCTGAGCCACGTCGTCCGGCAGCTCGACCGGGAGCTGCGTCGCCGCCGGGGGTCCCTGGGTCTTCGGATTCGTCATGGAAGCCTCCTAGCCCGCATTTATCACCATGCTCTGCTGCGGCAGCGGCGAAGTCGCGCCCGGCTTCGTCGCTGCGGCGCTTTCGCCCTGCGACGGAGCGACGGCCCCGCCTCGGACCAAAGCACCCCATCTCCTTGCCAGCCACGACTATCCGCAGCCTCGCGACGAGTCTGGGGAGATCAGCGGGCTAGCGGTCCGGAGGGTGGGCGACTCGGACTCCGTGAGTCAAAGTCCGGACGGCGGAGTTGGGAGCTTACTCGGGGCGGATCACCCTGGCAAGAGGACGTCCGTCGGGGGCGCTCCGCCGGACCGTGATCGCGTCAGCGAAGGAGAACGACCTTGCCCGTGCCGTTGCTCCGTGCCCCCTCGACGCGGAAGAAGTAGACGCCCGCCGGCAGGGGCCGACCGCCGTCCCCGCGGCCGTCCCAGATTGCGGCGCGCCCACCGGCTTCGAGCTCCGAGTCCGTCTCCAGGGTTCGCACCCGGCGACCCGCCGCGTCGTAGATCGTCATTCGGACGCCGGGAGGGGGCTCGACATCGAGCGAGAAGAGGAGTCCGACCTGTCCGTGGAGCGAGGGACGGAAGGGATTCGGTCGGGCGAAGGGGAGAGCGAGCCGGGTCTCGAGATTCGGCACCACCACCTCGAGTCGGGCGCCGCTTCCGTCGAATGACTCGGTTCCTCCGAGGATGACCCCCGTCGCGGATCCGTCGAAGCGGTCGGAGGAGGGAGAGCTCGTCGGACCGAACGTCATCTGTACGCCGGGCCACGGATCCCCGGTGGCGAGGTTCGGTTTGGTCGAGATGTCTCCGTCCTCGGGGAGGAGGACCAACAGCCCCCCGCCGTCCGGATGCTCGCCCGCACGGTTCGAGACGCTCGACTCGTCGACGTGGTAGAGAAGCACGCCCTCTGCGGGCAAGGCGGCGTCGTAGCCCTCCCGGGTGCGCACCTCGGCGAGGAAGAACTCCCCGCTCCCGGGGGAGGTGGAGGACCAGTCGACCCCGTCGGGATTCGCAAGAAGCTGAAGCGGGGCGCCCCGGGTCGAGGCGGAGGTCAGAGTGACATCGAGGGCGAGAATCTCCCCCGTGATGGGGGCGATCTCGATCGGATCGACCCATCCGAGGTAGAGCTTCCCCCATCCGGTGAAGTGCCCCGGCCACGAGCCGGGCGCCTCGTCCGGAAGACGGTTCCACGATCCGTAGTCCATGATTCCCCAGACTCCGACGCGGTTCTCGAACGTCTGGGTGTCGTACAGGTCGGGGAGGCCGAGCACGTGCCCGAACTCGTGGCAGTAGACCCCGATCGTCGCGATCGAGTCGGACCAGGCCGGGGAGTGGCCCGCGATCCGCTTCACGAGCTGGAGCTCCGGACACGTGAAGTAGTCGACCACGCGCGGCATCCCCGATCGGAACTCCTGCCGCCGGGTGACCCACTTGTGGGAGTTGATCGCGTTCGGGTCCGGCTCGGGGGAGTTCGCGTAGAGAGGACGCGTATCTCCCGCCCACTCGTAACCCTGCCCCGAGTGAATGATGAGGAGGGCGTCCACGATGTCGTCCTCGTCCGCGTCGTAGCCTCCGAGATCGAGACCGCGCGCGAGGGCGGCCTCGACGGCGTCCTCGGCCATCTTCTGTCCGTTGTTCGGGTAGGCTCCGATCCCCCCCTCTCCCTGGGAATAGTGGAATTGCGTCTCCGGCAGCGTCACCCAGTCGACCACGTATCCGGTCAAGGAGAGCTCTCCCCCCGACACCTCTCGGTAGTAGGACTTCATGCTCGAGCCCTCACCGAACAGGAGCTCCTCGAACCGGGTCGCGTCGATCCGGCGGTCGAGGTCGGCGAACTCGGCGAGAATCACGAGGAGGTGGATCGAGCCGGTCGCGCTCCGCGGGTGGACCGCGGCCGGTCCGGTCCGCAGCCGGTCCTCCCTCGCGGCTCCCCACAGCGCGGCCCTCAGCGATCCCGGATCCTCGGCCCCGAAGGGACGGGCGACGCAGCCGGGGGCGGACCGGGACGGGGAGGGGGCGATGAGGATCGTGAAGATCACGAACAGGGACGCGGCCAGGAACTCCCGGCGGAGGATCGGGAACATCGAGGTCTCCATCGGGGAGGGATCCATGGGGGCCTTCCGGAGCGGAAGCGTACCGCGTTCAACCCCCCCTTCGCCATCGACGTTCCGAGAGGCCCTCTTGATGCCGTCCGCTTGACACCCCCGAAGCCGCGTGCTAGCTTGCCCGGTCGTTTTCGCGCCTCCGGCCTTTCCGTCCTCCGTCGACTGCGTTCGGCCTTGTCTGTCTTGCCCTCCGACTTCCGACCGAGTCCGTCCGGCGCGCGATCCCCGGCGCCTCCGGAGCCACGCCCTTGAGTCCAGCCCGCCTCACCGCCGCCGAGGCCCGCACCCTCGCCTCCGGCTTCGGAGAGCGAACCGTCCTCGTGGTGGGGGACGTCATGCTCGACGAGTACGTCTGGGGTGAGGCGGGTCGGATCTCCCCCGAGGCGCCCGTCCCGGTCGTCGACGTCGTGAGCGAGTCCCTGCGCCTCGGCGGGGCCGCGAACGTGGCGCGGAACATCGTCACCCTCGGGGGTCGGGTGGAACTCCTCAGCGTCGTGGGGGAGGACGGCCGGGCGGAGGATCTCCGACGGGTCCTCGCCGAGCGGGGAATCCCGAGTGACGGTCTCCATCCCGATCCCGACCGCCCGACCACGCTGAAGACGAGAATCGTCGCCTCCCGGCAGCAGGTCGTCCGGGTCGACCGCGAGCGGCGGGATCCTCTCCGGGGGAGCGTCCGCGAGCGGTTCCACGCCGAGCTCTTCGATCGCCTCGACCGGGTGCACGGAGTGGTCGTCTCCGACTACGGGAAGGGCATCGTCGATCTCGAGCTCATGGAGCATCTCGGCACGGCGGCCCGGGAGAAGGGGGTCTTCGTGGCGGTGGATCCCAAGGAGTCCCACTTCTACCAATACCGGCACGTCTCCGTGGTCACTCCGAACGTTCACGAGGCCTCGCGCGCGACCCGTCTGGAGATCCGCGACCTGTCCACCCTCGAGGAGGCGGGACGCCGGCTGCTCCACGAGCTCGACTGCATGGGAGTTCTGATCACCCGGGGTCCGGAGGGGATGTCCCTCTTCCGACCCGACCGGGAGCCGACCCACGTTCCGGTCATGGCCCGCGAGGTCTACGACGTGACGGGAGCCGGGGACACGGTGATCGCGACGCTCACCCTGGCCGCGGCCGCGGGCGCGACGCTGGAGCAGGCGGCGGTGCTCTCCAACGCGGCGGCGGCGGTCGTCGTCGGCGAGGTGGGCACCGCCTCGGTCACGGCCGAGGAGCTCGCCCTGGCGATCGAGCTGGGCTATCCGCCGGAGTCGGGCCGGTGACGGGGCCCTCGCCGAAGATCGTGAGCCGGGAGGAGGCGGTCGCCTGGCGCCGCGACCTGAGAGCGGCCGGGAGCGCGGTCGTCTTCACGAACGGGTGCTTCGACGTTCTGCACCGGGGACACGTGGACCTGTTGCGGGAGGCCCGTTCGATGGGGGACGCGCTCGTGGTCGGGATCAACGAGGATGCCTCGGTCCGCCGCCTGAAGGGAGAGGGACGGCCGCTGGTTCCGGGCGAGGATCGGGCTGAGGTGATCGCGGCGCTCGAGGCGGTGGATCGGGTCGTGTTTTTCTCCGAGGACACCCCGGGTCACTTGATCGAGGCTCTCCGGCCCGACATTCTGGTCAAGGGTGCCGACTACGAGCTGCAGGACATCGTGGGGCGGCGAACGGTGGAGGAGTCGGGAGGCCGGGTCGCCCGGATCCGTATCACGACGGGTCGATCGACGCAGGGAATCATTCAGACCGTGCTGGAACGTTTCGGGAGCGGCGGCGAGGGGATCTCGTCCCCGAGGAATCCGCGATCGGGAAAGGAAAACCGATGAATCTCCACGAGTACCAGGGAAGGGAGCTCTTCGCCTCCTATGGAATCCCCGTTCTGTCGGGGCGCGTGGCCACGACTCCGGAGGAGGTGAAGGAGGCGGCCCGCGAGCTCGGCGGCACCGTGGTCGTGAAAGCGCAGGTTCACGCCGGCGGCCGGGGCAAGGCGGGCGGCGTCAAGCTCGCGGACAATCCCGACCAGGCGGCCGAGGTCTCGAAGGCGATCTTCAGGCTGAAGATCAAGGGATGGCCGGTCAGGAAGGTCCTCGTGGCGAAGGCCGCCGAGATCGCGACCGAGGCCTACTACGGAATCACGCTCGATCGGGCCGCGCGCCGTCACGTGATCATGTGCTCCGCGGCGGGCGGCATCGATATCGAAGAGGTCGCGGCCAAGACCCCGGACAAGATCGTGCGCCACCTCGTGAATCCGAAGACCGGCCTGACCCGTGAGGAAGCGCTCGACATCTCGGGTCGCGTCTTCCCCGACGAGTCCCATGCGAAGCAGGCCGCCGAGGTTCTTCTCAAGCTCTGGAAGATCTGCGGGGAGAAGGACACCTCCCTCATCGAGATCAATCCGCTGATCGTCGACGACGCCGGCAAGGTGCTCGCCCTCGACTCGAAGGTGGTGATCGACGACAACGCGCTGCTCCGGCAGGCCGAGATGGAGGGGCTCCGCGATCCCGACTCCGAGTCGAAGTGGGAGAGGATGGCCCGCGAGATGGGGTTGTCCTACGTGAAGCTCGACGGGGACGTCGGCTGCTGCGTGAACGGCGCCGGGCTCGCGATGGCGACGATGGATCTCATCAAGTACTACGGAGGCGAGCCGGCGAACTTCCTCGACATCGGGGGAAGCTCCTCTCCGGAGAAGGTCCTGACGGCGATGAAGATCATCCTCGCCGACAAGAACGTGAAGGCGATCGTCTTCAACATCTTCGGCGGCATCACTCGCTGCGACGATGTCGCCCGGGGCATCGTGGGGGCGGTGAAGAAGGGAAAGATCGACCACCCGATCGTGGTCCGGCTCACCGGGACGAACGAGGAAGAGGCCCGGAAGATACTCGAGGAATCCGACGTCGACGTGGTCCCCGCGGTCACGATGGACGAAGTCGTTCAGCAGGGCATTCGTCTCGCCCTGCAGAGCAAAATCGCCAGTTAGGAGGGGGACCGATGGGAATCCTGGTCAACAGGGAGACGAAGCTCATCGTCCAGGGCATCACCGGGCGGGACGGATCGTTCCACACCGAGAAGATGATCGAGTACGGGACGAACGTCGTCGCCGGCGTGACCCCGGGAAAGGGCGGTCAGGAGGCTCTGGGCCGGCCGGTGTTCAACACGGTGCGGGAGGCGGTGGAGGCGACGGGCGCGAACGCGAGCGTCATCTACGTGCCGCCCCGATTCGCCGCGAACGCGATCCTCGAGGCGATCGAGGCCGGCATCCCCTTCATCACCGCGATCACGGAGGGCGTCCCGGTCAACGACATGGTGAACGTCTGGGCCGCTCTCGAGGGAACCGGGACGCGTCTGCTCGGTCCGAACTGCCCCGGAGTCATCACGCCGGGCGAGTGCAAGGTCGGGATCATGCCCGGCTCGATCCACCGGCCGGGGAACGTCGGCGTCGTCAGCCGAAGCGGCACGCTGACCTACGAGGTCGTCGACCAGCTCTCCCGGAGCGGTCTCGGGCAGTCGACCTGCCTCGGGATCGGGGGGGACCCGATCATCGGCACGAAGTTCGTCGACGTTCTCGAGATGTTCGAGAGGGACGTGCAGACCGAGTACATCGTGATGATCGGAGAGATCGGCGGCAACGACGAGGAGGTCGCCGCCGAGTACATCGCCGCCCATGTGACCAAGCCGGTGGTGAGCTTCATCGCCGGACGGTCCGCCCCGCCGGGTCGCCGCATGGGCCACGCCGGAGCGATCGTGTCCGGCGGCAGCGGCAAGGCCGAGGACAAGATCGAGGCGCTCAGCCAGGCCGGCGTGAAGGTCGCGGTGACCCCGACCGAGATCGGCCGACTCGTGGCCGGTCTGGTCGCGGTCTGACCGCCGGCCCGTTCGAGCCCGGGAAGGGCGGGGGGATCCGTCCTCCCCGGGCACCGGATCCCCCACGAGGACGTTCCGCCCGGTCGGAGGGCGCGAGGGAGTGCCATGGCCGTCGAGAGAACACTACTGATCATCAAGCCGGACGCCGTCGCGGCGCGGAACGCGGGGAGAATCCTCGCCATGATCGAGAATCAGGGTGGATTCACCGTGATAGCGATGAGGATGGAGCGCCTGACCGTCGATTCGGCGAGACGGTTCTACGAGGTCCACCGGGACCGCCCGTTCTACGACGACCTGGTGGCGTTCATGACCTCGGGTCCCTGCATTCCCCTGGTCCTCGAGAGAGGGGATGCCATCGCCGGGCTCCGGGAGCTCATCGGCGCCACGAATCCGGCGGAGGCGGCCGAAGGGACCGTGCGGGCGCTCTACGCCACGAACGTCCAGAACAACGCCGTCCACGCCTCCGATTCACCCGAATCGGCGCTCAAGGAGATCCCGCACTTCTTCCCCGAAGTCGCCGTGGAGGTGAGCTAAACCACGAAGGGGAGCCACGTTCGGGATCCGATTCGGATCCTGGGGGGACACCCTTCCGGTTTGACACGAATGACCCGGCCACCTAAGCTAATCCACGGATCGATCGGAATCGATCTTCGCGAGATTCAGGAAGGTACGCACCCGCTGGTTCTGGAAGGGGGGAAGGCGTCCCTGGCTGTCGAGCCGGAGGGCCCGAGCGCCTTGCGCCGCTACCGGTTCGAGGGAAGCCTTCAACGGACGGGTGAGGACTGTCGAGTCCGTGGTTTCCTGAGCGGATTCCTGGAGACCCGCTGCGATCGGTGTCTGTCGACGTTCCGACGGGAGATCCTAGCTTCCGTGGACGCTCAAGTCGCCCTCGCGCCGTCTCAAGCCGGCGGCGCGCCGGCCGACCCGAACGGCTCCGCGGCAGGGACCTCCGGGACGATCGAGACTTCGGAGCCCGGCGCGGCGACACTCGACCTCACGGCCTCCTTTCGGCAGGCGGCCCTCCTGGAGATTCCGATCAAGAATCTTTGCCGCGACGACTGTCGTGGTATTTGCTCCGTTTGCGGGGTGAACCTCAACGACGGACCTTGTCCGCATCGTGAGGACTCCCGCGATCGTCATTCACCGGAAGGGGACTCGCGCTGGGACGCTCTCCGGCGGCTCTCCTTCCCTTCGGAGTCAGAGGAGTGATTCACTCTCATGGCCCTTCCCAAATATCGGATCTCCAAGACACGGAAGCTGAAGAAGCGCTCCCATCTCGCGTTGAGCGTTCCCGCCCGAAACCTCTGCCCCGATTGCGGACAGGTCAAGCTGCCGCATCGCGTCTGTCTCCACTGCGGCAGCTACGGCGGCCGCAAGGTCATGGCGGGGACGGACGACGCCTGATTCCTCACTTCGGGACACGGGACGGAACGGGATGAGGATCGTCGTCGACGCGATGGGGGGGGACCGAGCGCCGGCAGTCGAGGTCGAGGGGGCGCTCCAGGTCGTCCGGGAGAACCCCGGAGACCTCGAGATCGTCCTCGCCGGCGACCGCGACCGGATCGCGGCCGAGTTTCGCCAGCTCCGGGTGGAAGCCCCCTCGAGCATCTCCACCGAGCACGCTCCCGATCAGATCCAGATGGGGGAGGACCCCGCCCGCCAGATCCGGCGGAAGAAGGGGGCGTCGATCGTCGTCGCCACCCGCCTCGTGAAGGACGGAGAGGCCGATGGACTCGTGAGCGCCGGCAACACCGGTGCGGTGGTCGCGGGCTCCCTGCTGCAGCTCGGTCGGCTGAAAGGAGTGCGGCGCCCCGCGATCGCGACGTTTCTGCCCACTCCGACGGGCGGGGCGATCATCCTCGACGTCGGTGCCAACTCCGACTGCACTCCGCTGCACCTGCTGCAGTTCGGAGTCATGGGCGAGATCTACGCGCGACATGTCCTCGGTCGGCCGGACCCGAAGGTGGGTCTGCTGAACATCGGGGAGGAGAGCACGAAGGGAAACAAGCTGGTCCAGAGCACGTATCCGCTGCTGGAGCGGAGTCATCTGAACTTCGTCGGCAACGTCGAGGGTCGGGACGTGTTTCAAGGGGGCGCGGACGTCGTCGTCTGCGACGGTTTCGTGGGAAACGTGGTCCTGAAGTTCTCGGAGAGCGTCATCCATCTCATCACGTCTCTCATCCGGGACCAGGTCGGAGACGATCTGCGGAATCGGTTCGGGGCCCTTCTCATGAAACCGGTCTTCCGGAGCCTGTCGCAGCAACTCGACTACGCCGAGTACGGAGGCGCCCCCCTGCTGGGAGTGAACGGCGGGGTCATCATCGCCCACGGAAGCTCGAGTCCCAAGGCCATCAAGAACGCCATTCTGGCCGCCGTTCGATTTGCCCGTGAGCGGATCAACGATCACATTCGCCGGGAGCTCATCGAGCTTCAGGAACAGGAAATTGGCACCGTATCTCCCTGACCCCCCGGTGGGCATCGTCGGGATCGGCTCGGACGCCCCCGCGCAGCTCCTCACGAATCACGATCTGGAGAAGCTCGTCGAGACGTCGGACGAGTGGATCGTCGAGCGCACCGGGATCCGGACACGTCACATCGCGGACGACAAGACCACCACGTCCGTGCTCGCGAGCAATGCGGCCCGCCGCGCGATGGCCGACGCGGGGGTGACGCCGGAGGAGATCGACGTCATCGTCGTGGGCACCGCCACGCCCGACATGCTCTTTCCGTCGACCGCCTGCCTCGTCCAGGCCGAGATCGGGGCACGAAACGCCGCCGCCTTCGACCTCGCCGCCGCGTGCACCGGTTTCATTTACGGCCTCAACGTGATCGCCGGAATGATCCGGAACGGCACGTGCGAGACCGGACTCGTGATCGGGGCGGAGACCCTCAGCAAAATCCTGGACTTCCAGGACCGCACGACGTGCGTGCTCTTCGGCGACGGCGCCGGGGCGGCGATTCTGAAGCGGGTGGAGAACGGGAAGGGGCTGCTCTCGGTTCGCATGCTGTCCGACGGGACGCTGGGGGACATGCTGAAGCTGCCGGCGGGAGGATCCCTTCACCCGGCGACCCACGAGACCGTCGACTTGCGCCTTCACTACATAAAGATGAGCGGCAACAACGTGTTCAAGTCGGCGGTCAAGTCGATGACGGGCATCGTGCGGCAGGGCCTCAACGACGTCGGCATCGGTCCCGGGGAGATCGACCTCCTGATTCCCCACCAGGCGAACATCCGGATCATCGAGGCGACGGCCAAGAAGCTGAGACTGCCGATGGAAAAGGTCTTCGTGAACGTGCACCGCTTCGGAAACACATCCGCCGCCTCCATCCCGATCGCCCTCGACGAAGCGCGCAGCCAGGGAGCGCTTCAGGACGGAATGACCGTGGCGGTCGTGGCCTTCGGGGCCGGCTTCACCTGGGGCTCGGCCATTCACCGATTCTAGGAGCGCAGTGATGAGCAAGGTGGCATTCCTGTTCCCCGGTCAGGGCAGCCAGTACGTCGGCATGGGGAAGGCGCTCTGCGAGAGCTTCCCCCGGGCTCGCCGGTGGTTCGACGAGGCCTCGTCGATCATCGGAGAGGACCTCTCCCGGATCTGCTTCGAGGGGCCCGAGGAGAAGCTCAAGAAGACGGTCAACACGCAGCCCGCTCTCTTCGTGAAGAGCTGGGCGGCCTGGGACGTGGTGAAGGACGAGCTCGCCGCCGACTTCGTCGCCGGACACAGCCTGGGCGAGTACACGGCCCTCGCGGTCGCGGGAGCGATCTCCTTCGCGGACGGTGTCGCGGCGGTCCGGAAACGGGGAGAGCTGATGTTCGAGTCGGGGGTGAGACGACCCGGCACGATGGCGGCCGTCCTGGGGCTCTCCTCCGAAGAGGTCGAGAAGCTCTGCGTCGAGGCCTCCGCCGCGGGAGTCGTTCAGCCGGCGAACCTGAACTGTCCCGGACAGGTCGTGATCTCCGGCGAGGTGGCCGGAGTGGAACGGGCGGTCGAGCTCGCCCCGGAGCACGGGGCCAAGAAGGCGATGGTTCTCAAGGTCTCCGGCGCGTTCCACAGCGAGTTGATGGAAGACGCGCGTGACGAGCTGGCCCGCTTCCTCGAGGAAATCGACATTCGCGACGCCCGAGTGCCGGTGATCGCGAACGCCACGGCCCGACCGGTGACGGACGGCGCGGAGATCCGGAAGAGCCTCGTGGATCAGATGACTTCCCCGGTCCGGTGGGAGGAGTCCATGCGGTTTCTTCTGGACGAGGACGTTGCGGAGTTTTACGAAATCGGGTCGGGAAAGGTCCTTCGCGGATTGCTCCGGTCGGTCGACCGCTCCGCGCGCGCCACGTCGATGGGACCGCCGGAGACGCTGACCGCCGTGCTGGACCGGCCGAAGGGAGCGGTCCGATGAGGACCTTGTCCGCCGGTCCGAATCGAGAGAGGGCCGGGAGAGTCACCGGAAACGGCACCCCCGGGGCGTCCGGAGGAGGACAGCCGTGAGCCGTGGAGTCGCTCTGGTCACCGGGGCCGCGATGAACATCGGGCAGTCCATCGCCGTGCGTCTCGCCCGCGACGGATTCGACGTCGCCGGAATCGATCGAGCGGTGGATCTGCTCGACGAGACCCGGGATCTCGTCACCGCGGAGGGCAGAAAGGCGATCTCCCTCGCCGCGGATGTGACCGACGAGTCCGCCGTGGGCGCCGCAGTGAAGGAGACGGTCGAGCGGCTGGGGGACATCGAGGTCCTCGTCAACAACGCCGGCATCACCCGGGATCGTCTGCTGATGCGCATGGACGCCGAAGACTTCGAGCAGGTGATCCGGGTCAACCTGACGGGGTGCTTCCACTTCTCGAAGGCCGTATCCCGACTCATGATGAAAAGGCGAAGCGGTCGGATCGTCAACATCGCCTCGGTGATCGGCCTGATCGGCAACGAGGGGCAGACGAACTACGCCGCCTCGAAGGCGGGCGTCATCGGCTTCACGAAGAGCTTGGCGCGCGAGCTCTCGTCGAGGAACGTCCTCGTGAATGCGGTCGCGCCCGGCTTCATCAAGACGGCGATGACCGACGTCCTGTCGGATCAGGTCAAGGAGAAGATGCTGCAGTCGATTCCGCTTCGTCGGTTCGGGACGCCCGACGACGTGGCGGGGATCGTTTCGTTTCTCGCTTCCGAAGGGGCCTCCTACGTCACCGGTCAGGTGCTGACCGTGGACGGCGGCATGGTGATGTGAGGCTCCGGTCAACTGTTCACTCCCACCTGGAGACGAGCGCATGAGCTCTCCGAATTTCGAGAAAGTGAAAGAGATCATCGTCGAACAGCTCGACGTTCAGGCGGATCAGGTCACCGAAGACGCGTCCTTCATCGAGGATCTGGGTGCCGATTCCCTCGACACCGTCGAGCTCGTCATGGCCCTCGAGGAGAACTTCGACATCGAGATCCCGGACGAAGAGGCGGAGAAGATCAAAACGGTTCGCGACGCCGTCGAATACATCGACGGACACGTCGGGTCCACGAACTGAGCCGCCCGATCCCGGACGACGGGATCGGCGGCTTGCCGATGGAAGCAGCATGAGTCAGAAGAGACGCGTGGTCGTCACCGGCCTCGGGGCCGTGACGCCGATCGGGAACAGTTACCCGGAGTTCTGGAGCAACGCGCTCACCGGGACCAGCGGAGCCGGTCCGATCACCCGCTTCGATTGCGCCAGTCACGGCGTGAAGATCGCGGCGGAGGTGAAGGACTTCGATTCCGCGATCTGCGGAGATCGCAAAGAGGTCCGGAAGATGGACCTCTTCACCCAGTTCGGCATGGCGGCCGCGCTGATGGCGGTTGAGGACTCGGCGATCGAAATCCACGACGGCAACGCGGATCGGATCGGGGTCCTCGTGGGCTCCGGCATCGGCGGAATCGGGACGCTCGAGGCCCAACACCGCATCCTCATGGAGAAGGGGCCTAGTCGCATCAGTCCGTTCTTCATTCCCATGATGATCATCAACATGGTGACGGGATTGATCAGCATGCGGCTCGGAGCCCGCGGTCCGAGCAACTCCACCGTGACCGCCTGTGCGTCGGGCGCGAACGCCATCGGGGATGCGTTCCGGATCATCCGCTGCGGAGACGCCGACGTCATGATCGCCGGGGGGGCGGAGGCGCCCGTCACCCCTCTGGCCGTCGGAGGTTTCACGTCGATGAAGGCCCTCTCCACCCGCAACGACGATCCGGGGCGGGCGAGTCGACCGTTCGACGCGGATCGCGACGGGTTCGTGATCGGCGAGGGGGCGGGAATCGTCGTCCTCGAGGAGCTGGAGCACGCGAGGGCGCGCGGCGCACGCGTCTACAGCGAGCTCGCCGGGTACGGCTACACCGCCGACGCCTACCACATGACCGCCCCGTCCCCCGGCGGCGAGGGAGCCGCCCGCGCGATGGCGGCGGCCCTGGAAGACGGCGAGATCCCCCCGGACGTCGTGGGATACGTCAACGCCCACGGGACCTCGACCGAGCTCAACGACAAGATCGAGACGGCCGCCATCAAGACCGTTTTCGGAGATCACGCGCGAGACCTCGCGGTCAGCTCGACGAAATCCATGACCGGCCACCTGCTGGGAGCGGCCGGGGGGATCGAGCTCATCGCGTGTGTGCTCGCGGTCAGCGAGGGAAGGATCCCTCCGACCATCAACTACGAGACCCCCGATCCCGAGTGCGATCTCGACTACGTCCCGAACGAGCCGCGGACGATAGGAGTCGAAGTCGCGTTGACCAACTCGCTCGGGTTCGGAGGACACAACGTCTCACTCGCAACCAGGAATCATGTGCAATAGCCAGTCATCCGCGATCCGACGGGGCATGTCGGTCCTCGGCAAGCTCTTCGTCGGTACGCGCAAGGGCCCGTCCGGTGACAGGATCCGTCAACTCAAGAGGTTTCAGAAGTCGATCGGGATCCGGTTCACGGACATCTCTCTTCTGGAACAGGCGCTGACCCATCGCTCCTATTCCCACGTCACCTCCCTGAGCCGCAACGACTCCAACGAGCGAATGGAGTTTCTGGGAGACTCCGTGCTGGGTCTCGCGGTGAGTCAGTTCCTCTACCTGAAGTTTCCCGACCGGAGCGAAGGAGCGCTCTCGAAGATGAAGTCGCTCCTCGTCAGTCGAAAGGTGCTCTCCTCCGTGGCCCGCGATGTGGGGTTCGGCGAGTACCTTTTGCTCTCCGGCGAGGAGTCCGAGATGGGAGGACGCGATCGCTCGTCCATTCTCGCGGACTCCTTCGAAGGAGTCATCGGCGCGATCTACCTGGACCAGGGGTACCGCGCCTCGAACAAGTTCATCCAGCGCTTCCTCCTGGCGAACATCCACACGATCCTCAAGGACGAGGAGCACACGAACTTCAAGTCCCTGCTTCAGGAGTTCGTGCAATCGAAGCGCCTCAGCCATCCGGTCTACCGGGTGCGGCGCGAGGAGGGTCCGGAACACGAGAAGGAGTTCGCGATCGAGGTCGTCGTACGGGGCGACGTATGGGGGACCGGTCGAGGCAAGAGCAAGAAGGAGGCGGAACAGAACGCCGCCCGGGCCGCCCTCGAGCGGAAACAGGGGAGAGCCGCGCCGGAACGGGGCGGCGGACGTCGCGCCGGCCGTTCCGACCGATCGGGCCGCGCCGCCGCCGAGCGACGCCGGATCCGCGAGCCTCGGGCCGAGGAATCGGCAGGACCGTCCCGACCGGCATCCCGATCGACCGGGCCGAGCCGAACGGAGCGGGGCGGCAACGAGGGACGACCCGATCGCGTGGCCCGTCACCGCGGCGAACACGGCATCGCCGCCTCCCGCGAGAAGATCCTGCACCAACGGCGGGTCGAGCTCGAAGAGAGGGAGAGAGCGGAGCGCGAGGCCAGGGAACGGCGACGGTCCGCGCGAAGGCGGCGGGAGGAGGCCGCCCGCGCGCGGGAGACGACCTCGTCGACGCGCCCCGCCCCGTCCAACGACCGATCCGGGACGACGGAGGCCGGCCCCGCCGATCGCCGCGGGCCGCGTCGGGGACGCCGGCGCCGGCCGGGGCAGGATCGGGACGCGGAAGCGGAAAGCGCCCCGAGACCCGATCCGTCTCCCGCCACGGCGACTCCGCCGGGAGCCTCCTCGGGGGTCTCCGAGGCGACCGAGGCCCCGGCACCGCCGGCCCGTCGAGACCGGGACGCGGCGGAAGAGAGGCCTCCGGCGCCGCCGGCCCGTCGGGAGCGCGAGACCTCGGAGCCTCCGGTGCGGGAGGGGGATCGTGTCGGTCGTCGCCGCGCGCGGCGGGATTCCCGGACGACGCCCGTCTCCACTCCGGAGCCCGTGCCGTTCCGTCCTGCCGAGGGCCGACGGGCGGATGCGTCCCGCTCCCCTGCTCCCGAGAGTGATCCCTCGTCGACCACTCCGGCCGAACCGCCTCCCCCGGCGTGGGTGGAGGCGGGCCCCACGGAAGGGCCTCGGGAGGTGGCTCCGGAAGCTCGACCGAAAGGGCCGCCGGTGGGGGACGCGGAGCGTCCTCGCCCGCCGGAAGGTCCGCCCGAGGAGAAGCCCGCTCCGCAGGGTGCGGATACGCCGTCACCGGTGGACGCGCCCGCGGAGGAGCCGTCCGGGTCGGCGAGCTCGTCCACCCCGTCGCCGGGGAAGGGTGAGAAGTCCGAAAAGCCTCCGTCGGCTCCCCGAGGGACGTTCGCCCGACGCAAGCGGCGGCAGGTGAGAGGACTCCGGCGCCGCTAGCCTGCATTTCTCACCGGGCTCGTCGCGAGGCTGCGGGTCGGCGGCATCCTACGCGGCGCGCCGGAGGATCCGCCGCGCGCCGAGCGCGGCGAGAAAGCCGATGGCGGCGGTCAGTCCCAGGACGGCCGCCATCGGATCGGCTCCCTTCTCGCGGCGGCGGGGAAGCCAGCGCGGCGGCTCGTCGCGCCCCTCGGCGACGAACGCGCCCCAGAGGAGCGGAACCGCGAGATGCGGATCGCCCGACCGGACCATCGTTTCCCGGGCCCCCCGCAACGCCTCCGAGGGCGTCACGCCCTCCCGAAGCCTCCGGTACACCTCCGCGAGAAACGTCGGGAGGTGATCATCCTCCACCTTCCACAGTGCACCGATCACGGTCGCGGCCCCCGCCCGCAGAAAGGCGTGGCCGAGGGCCCCCGCGCTCGTGCGCCCCGACACGTCCGCGAGCGGGCTCTCGCAGATCGAGAGGACGACGAGGCCGGGGACGGTGGGAAGGTGGCGGATCTCCTCGGGGGTCAACCGTCCGTCCTCGCCGTCCCCCGGCGCGAGCAGGAGGGCCGACGTCTCGGGACGAAAAGACGTGTGCGCCGCCACGTGAAGGACCGCCGCTCCCCCCGATCCGATCACGCGGGATTCCGTCGCCTCGGGTCCCAGGAGCACCACCGCGCGAGGGTCTTCCCGCGCGATCCGCTCGGCCTCGCGCCGGGCCCCGGGGAGCTCGTCGTGTCCGCCGCTCTCGGGAAGGGAGGGATCGGCCAGGATCACCAGATCGGAGCTCGGGGCCGAGACGGGCCCCCGGGAAGCCGGGACTCCCGGCAACCACCGGAGGAGCGCGCACCGGATGCCGAGCGGGGCCCGGTCCACATCTCCTTCCGTACGGACCCCGGGCAGCGCGGAGAAGGGGAGGGCGGTCAGAGGCCCGTCGGGCTCCAGGACCAACCGTCCCCCCTGCCCCGCCTCCCCGCCCGGAAGGAGGGATCGAGCCAGCAGCTCCCCGGCTCGGAGCCGCAGCTCCTCCTGCCCCGCGTTTCCGAGCAGGCTCCGGAAGAGGAGAATCCATTCCCGGAGGTCCTCGGAGGGTCCCGCGTCGAAGCGGCGATACACGGTCCGGCCGTCCTCGCCCGGGCGGCCGAGGATCCCGGTCACCCGGCGGGCCCCCCAGAACCAGAGGACGTGGACGTCGCCCGCGTCCAGGCGGGGCTCCGACGAGGTGACCGGATGGCGGGTCTCCTGGGGGGGGTTGGAGGATATGCCGTCCCGAATCCGTCGGATCCAAGCGAGCGCGGTCCGGGCCCGGTCTCCGGTCACCGTGCTGGCGTCCGCCGTCGCGAGCGCGGCCTCGAGATAGCCCCGCGCCCCTCTCCGGCGGGCGATCCGCTCCGATTCGTCCGGGGCCCGGTGGATCCACGCCTCCGCCTCCGCCAGGCAGCGCTCGGCCTCGGCGGCGGCGTCCTCGTGCCGTCCCTCGATCGTCGCGACCAGGGCCCGGCACTGGTGCACGTCGGCACGCTCGCGGGCCTCCCGGGCGAGCTCGGCGGCGCGCTGCAGCGCCATCTCCCGGAGTCCGGGCCGGTCGTCGCGGGAGGCGGCCTCGGCCATGCCGAGCAGCGCGCGACGTCGGACACCCTCGTCCCCTTCGCCCTCCACCGCGCGCAGGATCGCCTCCAAGTCGAGAAGGGCCGCGCCGGGCCGCCCCCGGTCGAGCTCCAGGAGACCGGCCGTCAGATCGAGCTCCCGGGCCACCGGGTCGAGGCCGGGGGAGAGATCCGAATCCCGGAGAAGGCCCCGCGCCGTCCGCACCGCCTCCTCCGCCTCCCCGAAGCGGCGGAGCAGCCGCCGGCTCTCGGCCACGATTCGCCAGCCCCTCACCCGGGTCGCCGGTTCCTTCGCCGACCGCGCCCTTCGAATCGCTTGGAGCGCGAACGCCTCGGCTTCCTCCCACCGGCCCTGGTCGAGCTGCCACCGGGCCCAGTTCGCGAGGACGAAAGCGGCGTCGGGATCGGAGTCGGACAGCTGCATCGCCTCCCGGGCCGCGCGGGCCAGCCTCGCCTCTCCGGCGCCCGAACGCGCGGCCCGCTCGAGACAGACCGCGGCGTTGCACAGGTGCAGCACGCGCTCGCGGGCGTGGGCGGCCCCCGAGGCCGCTTCGTCGAACTGGCGGGCGGCATCCAGGAAGGCCTCGGCCTCCAGGAGTGCCTGAGCGCGGCTCGCCGGATCCTCGGCCGACGGGTCGGTCGCCTCGGGGCGCCCCCGCTCGGGGGACGTGCCTTCGACGGAGGCGGGGCGTCCGAGAAGCGGGACGAGCGCGATTCCGACCGCCACGAGGGCGAGCACGCGAGGCTCCCGGGCGTTCCCGGCCTCCGCCGGCCCTTCGCCGGGTCCCGTGCTCAGGGGGCCGGAGGGGTCCATCGCAAGCTGCCCGGGTCGGAGGAGATCTCGGTTCCGTCGAGCAGCCGGGCCCGGACCGTCCAGAGGAGGATTCGGGGCTCGCTTCCGGGGAAGTGATCGCCCATTCGCGAGCGCGGCACCGCGAGACGGGTCGCATCGGTCGAGCCGATTTCGCGAATCGTCCCCTCCACCGGATCCGCCAGCGTGACCCAGTACCGGATCGCGCCCTCGATGGATTCCCAAGAGAAGCTCAGGTCCCCGGCCGGCTCCGCCTCGGGGGAGGGGGAGAGTCGGACGATGGCGCGGGGAGGCGACTCCTCCACCCGGTAGGGCGCTGGATCGGGTACCGGTCCCCCCGAATCCCGCACGACGAAGGTCAGCAGAAGACCGACAGAGGCCCCCGCGGTGAGCGCCGGAGCCCAGGTGCCGGTGAAGAAGTCCTTCCACGGCCTCCAGTGGTCGCGGAAGCGCGCTCTCTCTCCTCCCGACCTCCCCTCGTCGCCCCTCATGACGCCCCCTCCTGACCCGTCTCGTTCGGATCGGACACCTCCCGCCCCCCGTCTTGAGCGGTTCTTCGCGCGAACAGAGTCCCACGGAAGAGTCGGCAGCGCCCGCGCAGATTAGCACAACCTCCCGCCCGTGCTTCTCACCCGGCTCGTCGCGAGCCGCCGCAGCCGAGGGGGGTGAGACAGGAGGGCAGAGGCGGCCTCCGGCTGCGGGGCCCGAAGGACGGGCCGGTCGCGACCCTTCCGCGTAGTAGAATCGGGGTCGCCGAGGCCCAGGCCCGCCGCTTTCAAGTCCGGATCGAAAGCAGCCGATCTCTTGCCAAGATTGGTCTGGATTGTCCGCTCGCGGTCCCGGGACCGGCGATGTGAGGTTCGTGCGCGATCATGGTCGAGTCCGAAGAGGGGATCGACGCCGGTCTCCCGCCCCCAGCCTCCCCTTTCTCCCTCGAGGAGCGGCTGGGATACCTTCTCGCCTTCGGTGAGGCCCTTCTCGATCTGATCCCGGATGAGGTCGCGGTTCTCGACGACCGGCTCCGGGTCCGAAACGCGAACCGGGCCTTTGCTCAGGCCTTCGGCGTCCCCTCGGGGCCGGAGGCCGAACCGGTGTCCCTGGGCGATGGGCCGTTCTTTCAGGCTCCGGTCTCCGAGCGGGGCGACGCCCCTCTGGGAGAGATCCTGGTCGAGCAGACGGGCGCGAATCGCACGTTCCGCCTCGACCGGTTCGAGGCTCCCCCCCGCCCGGGGGAGGAGTCCCGGACGTGGACGATCCGGGCCGAGCCTTGGGACACGGAGGACCCCCGGTATCGTCGGATCCTCGTCTGGCTGCGATCCCGCGCGGAGGAGGAGTCCTCTCCCGAGGAGGACGTGGCCCCGTTCATCACGACTCTGCTCGAGGAGAAGGCGGACCGGATCTTCACCCTGACCGAGCTGACCGACCGGATTCTGGAGATGCTCCCGGTGGGGGCCTGCCTGCTCGATCCCGCCCTCAACATCCTTCGGGTCAACGCCCGGTTCGAGGAGATGCTCGGCCGGCGGCTGCCCCCCCGGTCGACCGGGGATCGGCATCTTTTCGCACTTTTTCCGGTTCTCCGGGATCAGGAGTTTCAGGAAATCCTCTCCGAATGCCGACGAACGGGACAGACCGTTCGCGGGACCGTCGAGGCGGAGTCCTCGGAGAAATCGCCACCTCGGTTCGAGGTGGAATTGCAGCCTGTCATGCTCCGCGACGAGAACGCCCGAGAGATCTTACTCATCGTTCATGAGGTCGAAGGCATGACACCGATCCCAGAGGCCGCCACGCGAGAAGCCGGCCCAGTCCCCGTCACTCCCGAGGAGATTCTCGCTCCCTCGCGTCTGGAGATGTGGCCCCCCTCGACCCAGGCCCGCGTTCTCGTCGTCGAGCCCGACGCTTGGGCGCGAATGATCCTGTCGGACATCGTCCGCAGCGCCGGGTTCGAGGACGTGACCCTGATGGAGTCCGGAGAGGCCGCTCTGGCCTCCTTCGATCCCGCCACTTTCGCGTTGATGCTCGTCGGCTTCGACCGGGACGAGAAAGAGGCGCGGGAGTTCTGCGCGCGCATCACGGAGACCGCCCCTAAGGTTCCGGTGGTCGCGGTGACGGAGCGGGAGGAGGCGGCGGCGCGAACGGCGGTCGGCGACGTGAGGATTCTCGGGGTGCTCGCCGGACCTCTGTATCGGGAGCAGCTCCGCACCGTCGTGGCGGGGGTTTTGTGCCGAACCGGGGAGCCGGAAGGTTCCAAGCCCGGAGACCTCCGCGTGGAGGGTGCGACGGAGCTTTCGGTCAAAGGGAAGCCGAAGCGGTATCACGTTCTTCTCCTCGGCGCGGAGGAACGGGACGTTCCCGTTCTACGAATGCTCTACCGCGTCCAGCGAATGGACATCCGCATGGTGTACGACCCGGAGCCGACCGCGTTCGGTCTCTCTCTCGCGCGCAACCTCGGAATCCCGACGCTCTCGGGCGCGCTCACCCTGGAGATGGACCGTCCGCCCGACGTCGTCGTCCTCGCGCGCCCCGAGCTCGAGCCCCATCTGAAGGAACTGAACCTGGAAGGGGCCGTTTTGGTGACCCGGGACGAGGTGGAGCTGTTCCTCGTCGATCCGGAGTCCTTCGTCGCGACCGAGGGGTCCGCGACGGCCGACGAGCCGGAAGGTACCGCGGCGACCGATGCGGCCCCGAACGACACGAAGGCGACGGCTTCGGAGAAAGTCGACTCGACCGGCCCGTCCCCCGAGTCCGAGCCCGCCGTCGCGGAGGAGGAGACGTCCGTCGTGCCGGAGGGCGCGACCGGGGAGGACGTGACGGCGGAGGCGGCGCCCGAGGCCGAGGAGGTGGCGGAGGCGGCGGAGCCTCCGGCGGAAACCCGCGAGGAAGGTGCCGCGGAGGAGCCCGAGGCGGAGCCCCCGAGAGGTCTCGAGCGGGAGGAGACCGGGCCTTCCCGAGGGTCGAAAACAGGGCCGCCGGTGGCTGTGCCTCCGCCGACCCGCGACTCCGTGCGGGAGGAGGCCGAGCCCTTCTTCAGCCCCGAACCCGTACCGGAGAGGGCGGAGCCGTCCGATCCCGTCCGCTCCGAGCCGGAGGGGGCCGCAGCGCCCCCGACCCCGAGAATCGTGGGGGGGGGACCCGCCGGAAACGACCCGGAGAGCCTCTCGTTGATCCGGCTCGCGGAATCGGAACGTCTCCCCCTCGCGACCGGGGAGGACGCCGTCTCGCGCGACGTGGCGTCCATCCTCGGAGCTCTCGATCTTCTCCTCGATTTCGATCGATTCGCGTCCCGCGTTCTCGACATCGCCCTCGAGATCACGAGCGGTAGCTCCGGCAGCGTGATGCTGATTGAGGACGAACAGCGCGTGCTCCGGATCGTGGCGTCCTCGGGGCTGTCCGACCAGGTCGTCGAGGGCACCCGGCAGCGGGTAGGGGAGGGAATCGCGGGACGCGTGGCGGAAGACGAGGAGCCGATGCTGCTCGTCGGGAACTTGGGGGACGACCGCTTCCGCTTGGGTGAGCGTTCGGAGATCCCCTCCTCGATCTGCTCGCCGATCGTCTCCGAAGGTCAGGTCATCGGCGTGGTCAACGTGAACTCCGACCCGGCGCTGCCCCCCTTCGGGAAGGCCGACCTGAACCGGGTCGCCAGACTGGGACAACAGCTCGGACCCGCCCTCGACCGGTCGCGGCAGCTTCGACGGATGCGGGGAAGATCGTTCGAGGAGGCGATGCGCGGGGAGATCGAGGCGATCATCAACTCGCTCCTGGATCTCGACACCCGCCTGGAGAGAATCGCCTCCCGACTCGTGCAGCTTCTCAACGCGGACACGTGCGCGATCTATCTCGTCGAGCCGGAGAGCACGAATCTCGGTCTCCGGGCCGTGTCCGGAGTGAGCGCGGTATCGCGCCAGGCGCTGTCGGTGCCGATCGGAACGGGGATGGTGGGAAGGGTGGCGAAGAACCTGCGTCCCCTGGTGCTCCGCAGCGGCACGGACGCCTCCCGCGACCGCGGCGGATTCCAGCTGACGTGTATCGGGTTCCCGATCCGCTTCCAGACCGAGTTGATCGGCGTACTGACGCTCGAGAGCGCCTCGAAGACGGCATACGACGAGACCCGGATCCGTCTCGTCGGGTCGCTGGCGACGGTGATCGGACAGAGCATCGGAGAGTCGCGCATCCGGGAGGACTCCCAGCGCCAGGTCACGATGCTGTCGGCGCTGAGCGAGCTGGGCGTGGCGTTCGCCGCGGCTCCCGAGCGGAGCAGTCTCGCCCGTCTGCTCTCCTTCTCGGCGTGCACCGTTCTCGGTTCGAACATCTGCAGCGTGCGCCTGCTCCGGGAAGACGCGCCGTACCCGGCGCGCGGCCTGGAGTTCCACGAGCTGCTCGCCGTGCACGGCGCATCGGTCTCCGGTCCCGGGGATCCCCTCGGGGAGCTGGAGGAGTTGTTGACGCGGGAGGTCCTCGACCACGGAGGCCCGTGCCGCGACTCCGATCTTCCCCTCGCCGAGATCGAGCCCTATCTCGAGCGGTCGAACGTCTCCGCCGCCCTCGGAGTCCCGCTGATCGCGGCCGATCGCGTCGTGGGAACGGTCGTCGTCTATCGCGTGGTCGATGCGCAGGGCCGGTGGTCCGGCTACCAGGATCACGAGGTGGAGATCGGCCACCGTCTCTGCGACTACGCGGCCGCCGCGGCATTGCGCTTCCTGCCGTCCCCCTCCGGGGAGGACGAGGGATTCGAGGCGGGCTTCGACGAGGAGTTGTGAATGGGCGCCGATCCTTCCGGTCATCGGGCTCGGTTGGCCGGTACGACCCGCGCGCGCCTGGAGCGGATCGAGGACATCCCGGCACTGCCCGGGGTGCTGATCCGGGTCTGGGACCTCGCGGAGCGGGAGGAGACGTCGGCCGACGACCTCGGCCGGGCGATGAGCACGGACGCGGGACTCACGGGTTCCGTTCTCCGACTCGCGAACTCGGCCTACTTCGGGTTTCCGGGGAAGGTGAGCACCGTCACGCAGGCCATCGTGATCCTCGGCTTCGAGACGGTGAAGTGGCTCGCCATGGGCGCCTCGGTCTTCCGGGCGCTCAATCCGGGACGAAGCTCGGGGATCGAGCCGAAGGCCTTCTTCCGCCACAGCCTGCTCGTGGCGACCGGAGCCCGGGAGCTGATGGAGCGAATCGGTCCCCGGCGGGCTCCGACCTCCTTCGCCGGGGGCATCCTCCACGATCTCGGCAAGCTCGTGGTCGTGGAGTTCCTGCCCGACCGATGGTCGGAAATCCGGACCCGGATCGCGGAGGGAGAGGAGCCTGAGGAGGCGGAAGCCGAGGTTCTCGGGCTCACCCACGCCGGGATCGGGGAGTGGTTCGCGCGGCGGTGGAGCTTCCCCGACGAGTTGACGTGCGCGGTGCAGTGGCATCACGCTCCCCAGGAGGCCGACGGTCACCTCGAGTACGCCGCGGCGGTCCACCTGGGAGACGTGATCGCGCACCGGTGCGGAGAGCATGGGGACGGCCATGCGCGAACCCCCACGCCGCGCCCCGAGGCCCTCGAGGCGTTCGGGATGCAGGAACAGGATCTCGGAGAGCTCGTCGAACGGGTCTCCGATCTCGCCATCAGGCAACAGGAGCTGGGACCGTCCATCGAGGTCTGAGGAGGAAGGAATGAACTCGGAAAAGGACGGCTCCGGCACCGCCAACGAAACCGTGCCCGGAGAAGGGCGGTCGGCCCGACAGATCGGTCACGACCTGAACAACTGCCTCGGCGTCGTGGGCGGCCGTGCGGAGCTCGCCCGGCTGCACATCGAACGGGGCAACCTCGACGGGGCGCGGAAGGGTCTCGAGGTGATCCTCGGTCAGATCGAGCGGATGAAGGAGCTCACCGACGCCCTCCGGGGCGTCGAGGCTCGCGGTGGCGAGACCCCCGCCGGATAGCTCGGGAGCGGAGACGCCGGGGAGGACGAGCCGTCCCCAGGGCAACCTCCCGCCCCTTCTTGACCCCCCTCACCCCACCGGTTACCCTGACGCGGTTTGTTCGGTGGCCGGAGTCTCGCCGGCCCGTTCCCCGTGTCTCCGCACGTCGCAAACGTGGCTTCCGGGAGCCGCCCCCGCGCGGTGTCGCGCTCTTCGGTCGTTGCCTCTGGGAGGATTTCCGCAATGTCCGTGAAGATTGGCATCAACGGATTCGGTCGAATCGGTCGACTCGTGTACCGGGCTCTCGAGGATGACGCGGGCGTCGAGGTCGTGGCGGTCAACGACCTCACCGACGCGAAGACCCTCGCGCACCTGCTCAAGTACGACTCCGTGCACGGGCGGCTGCCCTACGAAGTGAAGGCGGTCGACGGGGGAATCTCCGTTCGGGGACAGGTCCTCAAGGTCCTGTCGGAAACGGATCCGAGCAAGCTGCCGTGGGGTGCCCTCGGGGTCGAGGTCGTCATCGAGTGCACGGGGCGCTTCCGGACGAAGGCCGACGCCTCCAAGCACATCTCCGCCGGCGCCCGGAAGGTCGTGATCTCCGCGCCGTCGAAGGACGCGGACGTGAGCATCGTCATCGGCGTGAACGACGACATGTACGATCCGGACAAACACCACGTGATCTCCACGGCGAGCTGTACCACGAACTGCCTCGCGCCCGTGGCGAAGGTGCTCCACGACCGGTTCGGCATCGAGAAGGGGCTGATGACCACGATTCACGCCTACACCAACGATCAGCGCATCCTCGACTTCCCCCACAAGGATCTCCGCCGGGCCCGAGCCGCCGCGGTCAGCATGATCCCGACGACCACCGGCGCCGCGAAGGCGGTCGCGCTCGCACTGCCCGCCCTCGAGGGCAAGCTCACCGGGATGGCCGTCCGCGTACCGGTTCCCGACGGCTCGATGGTCGATCTCATCGCCACGCTCTCGAAGAACACTACCGTGGAGGAGATCAACGCCGCGATGAAGGCGGCGGCCGAGGGCGAGCTCGAGGGCATCCTCGAGTACAGCGAGGATCCGCTCGTCTCGGCGGACATCGTGGGCAATCCGCACAGCTCCGTCTTCGACTCGCTCTCCACGATGGTCATCGGCGGAAATCTCGTGAAGGTCATCAGCTGGTACGACAACGAGTGGGGTTACTCCAAGCGCCTCGCGGAAATGGTGACGACCGTTTCCAAGGAGGCGGTGGCCTGACATGGAGGTGACCGCCCGCGGCAAGCTCTCCGTTCGCGACCTCGACGTCGCGGGCAAGAGGGTTCTCGTCCGCTGCGACCTCAACGTTCCGCTCACCGACACCGGTGAGGTGGCCGATGACACGCGGATTCGCGCGAGCCTTCCCACCATCGGCCACCTCCGGGAACGGGGCGCGCGGATCGTTCTCATGTCCCACCTCGGTCGTCCGAAGGGAAAAGTCGTTCCCGCGATGAGCCTCGCCCCGGTGGCGCGGTCGCTCGGCGAGCTCCTCGGGATCGAGGTGCGGATGGCTCCCGACTGTGTCGGGGCGGAAGCCGAGAAGATGGCCGGCGAGCTCGGCGACGGCGACGTTCTCCTTCTCGAGAACGTCCGGTTCCACGCCGAGGAGACGGCCGGCGATCCGGACTTCGCCGGGCGCCTCGCCTCGCTGGGCGAGCTCTACGTCAACGACGCCTTCGGCACGGCGCACCGGGCGCACGCCTCCACGGTCGGAGTCACCGATCACGTGAACCTCGCCGCCGCCGGCTTTCTCATGGAGAAGGAGCTCGAGTACCTGGGAAGCGCGACGGCGTCGCCGGCGAGACCGTACGTCGCGATCCTCGGGGGCGCGAAGATCAGCGGGAAGATCGACGTTCTCGAGAACATGTTCGGCCGGGTGGACGCGATCCTGGTCGGCGGGGCCATGGCGAACACGTTCTTCCGCGCGCTCGGGTACGAGACGGGGGACAGTCTCGTCGAGGACGACCGGATCGAGATGGCGCGGGGCCTGATGGAGCGAGCGAAACGCGAGGGAGTCGAGCTGAGGCTCCCCGTGGACGGGATCGCGGCCACAGGGCTGCGGGAGGACGCGGAGACCGAGGTGGTGAAGGTCTCGGCGATGCGTCCCGGCTGGACGATGGTCGACATCGGTCCGGAGACGGTGACGGCATTTCGCGACACGGTCGTGGAGGCGCGCACGGTTCTCTGGAACGGACCGATGGGCGTATTCGAGATGGAGCCGTTCGCGGGCGGGACGATCGCCATGGCGAAGGCTCTCGGCGAGGCGACGCGACAGGGGGCGACCACGATCGTGGGCGGGGGGGACTCCGCCGCCGCGATCCGGAAGGCGGGTCTCGCCGGCGAGGTGAGTCACGTCTCGACGGGTGGCGGGGCCTCGCTCGAGTTCCTCGAGGGGAAAGTCCTTCCCGGCGTGGCCGCCCTCACCGACGTCGACGCGGGAGCGGTCCGATGAGGCGGTCCTTCGTTTGCGGCAACTGGAAGATGTACAAGACGCCTTCGGAGGCGAGGGTCCTGGCGCGGGACATCGCCCGGGGCTTGAGGGGGGACGATGGCCGGGTCGAGGTCGCGGTCTGCCCGCCGTTCCCGGCAATCGCGGCGGTCGCCGAATCGCTCCGGGAGAGCCCCGTGGCGTGGGGAGGACAGAACTGCGCTCCCCAGCTCGAGGGGGCGTACACCGGGGAGACGTCGGCCGCGATGCTGGTTGACCTCGGGTGTACGTACGCTATACTCGGCCATTCCGAGCGTCGGCAGTTTTTCGCGGAGACCGATTCGACGGTTCACGAAAAGCTGGAAGCCGTTCTGGGGTGCGGACTTACTCCTATCCTCTGCGTCGGCGAGACGCTCGAGGAGAGGGAGGCGGACCGGACGAGCGAGGTCGTCGGCCGGCAGCTCCGGGGCGCGCTCGCCGGGCTCCCCGGTCCCGAGATCGCCCGGTCCGTGATCGCCTACGAGCCGGTTTGGGCCATTGGCACCGGAAGGACCGCGACCCCCGACATGGCCGAGGCGATGCACCGAGAGATCCGCGAGCTCCTCGCCACGATGATCGGTGAGGACGGAGCGGAGGCGGTCCGGATTCTTTACGGGGGAAGCGTGAAGCCCGGGAACGCGGCGGACCTCTTCTCCCAGCCGAACATCGACGGCGGACTGATCGGAGGCGCCTCGTTGACGGCGTCCGACTTTCTCGCGATCGTGAGGGCAGGATGCTCTACGGAATAGTGCTCGGGCTTCACGTCATCGTCTGCGTCGTGCTCGTCCTGATCGTGCTCATGCAGGCGGCGAAGGGGGGAGGCCTCGCCGGGGGAAGCGCCTTCGGCGGGGGTGCGGACTCCACGGTCTTCGGGGGCCGCGGTGCCGCCACCTTCCTGTCGAAGGCCACGACCGTCTTCGGGGCCGCGTTCATGATCACGTCGCTCGCGCTGACCCTGATGAGCGTGAGAACGTCGGAGGCTCCCCAGAGCGTCGTCGCCGAAGAGGCGGCCCGGATGCCGTTGACCCCGACCCAGACCGCTCCCCCGGGGTCCGGTCCACCCTCCGAGGCGCCGACGGGAGCTCAACCGTTTGCCGGTCCGGAAGGCGCCCCGATCGGTCCGGCACCGTCGACGACCGCTCCCGCCGAGGGCGGAACCCCGGCCGGCGACGAGGCCGCCCCGATCGAGGCCACCGAGACGGGCGGATAGCCCGGTCGGGATCGAAGAGAATCGAGCCCGGGTGGTGAAATTGGTAAACACGCACGGTTGAGGGCCGTGTGGGGAAACCCTTGAGGGTTCGAATCCCTCCTCGGGCACCATCCTTCGGGGGAGCGATCGGAAGATCGCTCCCCCTTTCGATCCGGGTCGCGGCACCTTCGCTCGTCCGGCCTCGATGCCGCCGCCGCAGCAGAGGTTGGTGAGGAATGCAGGCCAGGGAGGAGCCTTTCATGTCGAACGAGAGACGACTTCGCATCCCCGGATGGACCGGGTCCGGGGAGATGCGTCCCCTGCGGTCCCCGTACTCCGGCGAGGAGCTCGCGGTCGTGGAGCAGGCGGGACCCGACGCGCTCGACGCGGCCATGGCCGCCGCCCACCAGTGCTTCTGGGGTGAAACTTCGAGGACCCCGGGGTGGCGACGCCGGGAGCGGTTGGAGAAGGCGGCGGAGATCATGGAGGGCGAGGCGGAGGACCTGGCCCGCCAGATCGCCCGGGAGGGCGGGAAGCCGATCACCGACGCGCGAATCGAGGTGACGCGGGCCGTCAATACGGTACGGCTCTCGGCCGAGGAGGCGACCTGCTTCGGAGGTGAGACCCTTCCCATGGACAAGGCGAAGGGGACCGAGCATCGGATCGCCTTCACGGTGCGGGAGCCGATCGGCGTCGTCGTCGCTCTGTCCGCCTTCAACCATCCGGTGAATCTCATCGCCCATCAGGTGGCGCCGGCGCTCGCCGCAGGGAACTCGTGTGTCGTCAAACCGGCGAGCCAGACGCCGCTCTCCGCCATCCGGATGGTGGAGATCTTCCGCGAGTCGGGGTTTCCCGAGGAGGCGGTGATCGCCACGCCCTGCCCCGGCGCCGCCGCCGAGAATCTCGTCACCGATGAGCGCACGAAGTTCCTGACCTTCATCGGGAGCGACGAGGTGGGATGGCGTCTGAAGGCCATCCTCAATCCGGGGGCGCGATTCAGCCTGGAGCACGGGGGTGAAGCCGCGGTCGTCCTCCACGAGAGCGCGGACCTCGACCGCGCGGTCCCCGCACTGGTCAAGGGCGCCTTCTATCATGCCGGACAGGTGTGCATCTCGGTTCAGCGGATCTACGTCGCCGCCCCCCTCCGCGACGAGCTCGTCCGGCGGCTGGTCGAGGCGGCGGACCGACTGACCGTGGGAGATCCGACGAAGGACGGGACCGACGTCGGACCGCTCATCTCGACCTCGGATCAGAAACGAGTGAACGAGTGGGTGCGGGAGGCGGAAGCGCGCGGCGCCCGCGTTCTCCTCGGGGGCGGGACGAAGCCGCACCAGTGCCACGAGGTGACCGTTCTCGCGGATCCGCCCGCGGACGCGAAGGTCGTGAGCCACGAGGTCTTCGGCCCGGTCGTGTCCATCCTGGGCCGCCCCCGCGCGGAGGACGCGATCGCCGAGGTGAACCGGTCCCGCAATCCGTTCCAGGCGGCCGTCTTCGCGTCCGACGTGGACGCGGCCTTCCGGGTCGCGCGGGGGATCAACGCGAACGCCGTCGTCGTCAACGACCACTCCGCGTTCCGCGTCGACTGGATGCCCTTCGGGGGACGGGAGAACGCCGGCTACGGCATGGGCGGCGTGCGCTATGCCGTCGAGGAGATGTCCCGGGAGAAGCTGATCGTCCTCAATCTGGTTCCCTAGCCGGCAGGTCTCACGAGGCTCGGCGCGAGGCGCGGCCTTGTCGCTGACGCAGCAGGGGCCGCCGCAGAGGCCGCCGCAGAGGCCGGTGCGAGATGCAGGCTAGCCCGCCGGCTCGAGCACGGCCCGGACCCGGTCGAGGCCGGCCTCGATCTCCTCCACGGCGGCCGCGCCGACGGAGAGGCGCATCCAGCCCGGCTCTCCCTCGTGACCGAAGGCGTCGAAGGGGACGACCGCGAATCCGGCCTCTTCGAGGAGTAGCGCGCGGATGTCCTCGTTCGTCTCGATGAGCCTTCCTTTGACGTTCCTTCCGTGGAGCGCGAAGCGCACCGAGAGATAGATCGCGCCCTGCGGCTCGATGTGCTCGACCGGCATGCCTGCCATCCGCATCGAGCCCAATCCGCGGTCCAGGAGGCCGAGCCGCGCCTCGAGGCGCTCCACCATGGACTTCCGGTGCTCGGCGATCGCGGCGCGGTCGCGCAGGAAGCGCGCGGTGCCGACCTGCTGCGGCCGGGGGCACCAGGCCCCGTAGTGGCCGGCCATCGAGGCCATCTTCTTGATGATCGGAGGCGGACCGATTCCCCATCCGACGCGAAGCCCCGTGCCGCAGAAGCCCTTGCTCACCGCGTCGATGAGGATCGCGTACGGCGCCACCTCGGGAACGAGATGCACCGGAGTGAAGTGCTCGGCCTTCCCGAAAGTCAAGAGATTGTAAACCTGATCGTAGATCAGGAAGAGAGGGCGCTCACCGGCCGAACTCCGACGCTCGTTCTCGGTCACGATCGCCCGGCAGATTCCGGTGAGAGCCTCGCGGGAGATGCAGGTACCGGTCGGGTTCAACGGGGAGTTGAGGCAGAGGAGACGGGCCTCCGCGAGATGCGGCGCCAGGTCGGTGTGATCCAGATGGAAGTTCTTGGCGGCCGTGACCGGGAGAGCGAGCCCGCGTGCTCCACTGAGATTCACGTAGTGATGGCTGTTCCACGACGGTACGGGATAGAGCACGAGGTCGCCCGGGTCCACGAAGGCCATGAAACTGGAGTAAATGAGAGGACGGGCCCCGCCTCCGATGAGGACGCCGTCGGTCGGATACTCGAGCCCGAGGTCTTTCCGCACGTGGTCGCGAACCGCCTCCCGCATCTCGGGGAGCCCCGCGACCGGGGGGTAGTTCGTGTGACCCTCGCGGAGCGCCTCCCGAATCCGCTCACAGTACGTCGCGGGCACCGGGAACTGATCGGGACGGAAGTCACCGATCGTCAGATCGAGAACCTGCTCACCGCGTTGCTTTCGTTCCCGGATCTCTTCCGCGATCTTCAGAATCGTGGACTCCCGGGATCGCTCCGCGCCGCCGGAGAGAGCGAGCCGCCGTTCTCCCCCCAGCTCCGCCGCCACGCTCACGACCGACATCTCCTTCGCACCCGCTCCCACCGTGCTCTCTCTCATGGCGTCCTCTATCCTCTCGTGGGTGGGGTTCCCATCTTCTCGAGCGTCACCTTGCCGTCATCGAGGCGATAGACGTCTCCCGTCCGATCGCACCGCGCCCGCCCCTCTCCGTCAAAGTCAAGACGGGTGCCGTATCGACCGACCCATCCGATGCAGCGGGCGGGACACCCGATCGCCAGAGCGAAGTCGGGCACGTCCCGGGTGACGACGGTTCCCGCTCCGATCATGGCGTGTCGCCCGATCGTCACTCCGCAGACGATGGTCGCGTTCGCCCCGATCGACGCACCCTCCCGGATACGGGTCGGCCGGAACTCGGTTTCCGGGTCCTTCTTGAAGGCGGCCCGGGGAAGGAAGTCGTTCGTCAGACTGGCATCGGGACCCAGGAACACGTAGTCCTCGCAGACGACCCTGTCCCAGATCGACACGCCGTTCTTGACCGTGCAGAAATCGCCGAGGACCGCACCCGTTTCCACGAACGAGCCCTCACCGATGTTGCAGCCGCGTCCCACGACCGCACCCTTCATGACGTGGGCGTGGGCCCAGATCCGGGTGCCCTCCCCGACCGTGTCGGAGTCGCAGAGGCCCCGTTCGTGCACGAAAACGCCGGCGGGAATCGTCATCGGGCCTCCTGAGCGGAAAATGCGCCCTCCAGAATACGCGGCGTCCCCCCGGTCCGGCAATGGGGGCGACCCGGTTTCGTCCCCCCGGTCCTTGGCCCCCCGGCGGCGTTTGGAGTAGCTTGGCGACGATCCCGAAGTGCGCTCCCGATAGCGGTTCCCGTATCGCCGGACCCCGAGGAGGAGACTCCATGACGACCCGGACCACCGACCGTCTCATCGAGCTGGCCGAGTCCCGATCGGCCCACAACTACCACCCGCTTCCCGTCGTCATCGAGCGGGCAGAAGGGGTCTGGGTCTGGGATCCCGAGGGTCGAAAGTACATGGACATGCTCGCGGCCTACTCGGCGGTGAACCAGGGGCACTGCCACCCTCGCATCCTCGCGACGGTCCGGGAGCAGGCCGCCCGCGTCACCCTCACGTCCCGCGCGTTCCACAACGATCAGTTCGGACCGCTCTGCGAGCTCATCGGCGACATGACCGGCTACGAGAAGGCCCTCCTCATGAACTCGGGCGCCGAGGCGGTCGAGACCGCGATCAAGATGGCCCGCAAGTGGGGATACGAGAAGAGAGGGGTCGCGGCCGGACAGGCGGAGATCATCGTCTGCGAGAACAATTTCCACGGGCGAACCACGACGATCGTCGGCTTCTCCTCCGACGAGCAGTACCGCGAGGGCTTCGGTCCGTTCACTCCCGGGTTCCGTATCATCCCCTACGGCGATGCGCCCGCTCTCGAGGGGGCGATCGGTCCGAACACCGTGGCGTTTCTCGTGGAGCCGATCCAGGGTGAGGCGGGCATTCTCATCCCGCCCGACGGCTATCTGCAGCGGTGCGCGGAGATCTGCCGGAAGCACGGCGTGATGCTCGTTCTCGACGAGATCCAGAGCGGGCTGGGTCGCACCGGGAGGCTCTTCGCGTACGAGTGGGAAGG
>JALGZR010000004.1 GCA_025774805.1 bacterium | reverse complement strand
ATCTACCAACACGACTACGACGACCTCTGGCGCAGCCAGGAGTACATCCTCAGCGAGGAGGAGGAGCGAATCCTTTCCCTCGCGGGTGAGGTTTCCGCGGTTCCCCGGACCGTCTACGGACAGATGATGAACGCGGACCTGAGCTTCGGGACGTTCGAGGACGAGAACGGCCAGGAAGTGGAGATGACCGAGGCCCGCTACCTGACCTACATGAACAACCCGAACCGACGCGTGCGGGCGGACGCCTTCGACGTCTACTATGACGGGTACGAGCGGTACATCCACTCGGCGGCCGCCGCGTACGCCGGCGCGGTGAAGCGGGACCTCTTTCTGACGCGGGCCCGGGGCTACGAGACGTGCGCCCAGCGGGCTCTCGACGCCGACAACGTCGAGGTGGAGGTCCTGGAGAACCTCATCGCCACCGTGAACGCGAACATGGAGCCCATGCGGCGCTACAACCAGATCCGGAAGCGGATTCTGGAGGTCGACGAGCTGAAACACTGGGATTCCTACGTCCCCCTCACCCCGGACCTCGACGAGGACGTCCCCTACGAGAAAGCGGTGGAGACGATCGTCACCTCGCTGGCTCCCCTGGGCGACGAGTACGTCTCGGACATGAAGAGCGGGTTCGAGTCGGGGTGGATCGACGTATACGAGAACGTGGGAAAGCGGAGCGGCGCCTACTCGTGGGGCACGTACGCGGCACCGCACCCGTACATCCTGCTCAACTACGAGAGCAAGCTCAACGACATGTTCACGACGGCCCACGAGATGGGCCACGCGATGCACACGTTCTACACCGTGGCGAGCCAACCGCAGGTGTACGCCGACTACTCCATCTTCGTAGCCGAGGTGGCCTCGACGACGAACGAGGCCCTCATGATGGACTACCTGCTGAAGAACACGCAGGACCGGCAGAAGAGGATCTACCTCCTCAACCATTACATCCGCCAGATCGCCGGGACCGTGTACACGCAGGTCATGTTCTCGGAGTTCGAGAAGACCGCCCACGAGATGGCCGAGCGGGGCGAGCCGCTCACCGTCGACAGTCTGAACGAGATCTACCTCGGGCTCATTCGGAAGCACTCCGGTGACGTCGTCGGGTACGAGGACCAGTCGGCGATGGGCTGGTGCCGGATCGGGCACTTCTACCGCAACTTCTATGTCTACAAGTACGCGACGAGCTACGCCGCCGCCACGGCGATCGCCCGGGCCATCCTCGACGGGAAACCGGGCGCGCGCGACGCGTATCTCGACTTCCTGAAGAGCGGCTCGAGCGACTACCCGATCGAGCTCCTCAAGAAGGCGGGCGTCGACCTCTCGACCCCGGAGCCGATTCAGGCGACCTGCGACCTGCTGACCTCGCTCGTGGACGAGCTGGACACGCTGTTGCAGGAGAGCTGACCGGCGGAGGGCGGGATCGCCGGCCGGGGGGAGGGCATCCGCGCGGAGGCGGACGCACGACTCGCGGACGGCACGACGGGACGGCCCGCGGCGAAGTCCTCAGGGGCGGGGCGCTTCCGAAAGGGGGCGCCCCGTCGGTCATGTCGACGGTCCCGTCGACGGTCCCGGCCCGCACGCCCCCGCCCGCGGACCGGCCTGGAAGTGGGACTTCCCGGAGCCACCGACCTCACGGACCGGATCACGAGCCGACCGAGGGGCCGGGTGGTGGGATGACTCCTCAAATCTTCCCCACCGAATGCCGATAACCGACAATGGAGCCACCAGATCCTCTCCCTGAGGGTCTGACCGAGCCCCAATGCCCTGACTGTGCCCCCGGCAATCCGTGCGCCCGGTCCAAATGGCGGTTTCCGGGCCCACTCTACGGAGGTCTCATGTCCTCGAGTCTGCCCGAAGATCCGGGGCATCTCGATCATCTGAGCACACCGGATTCAGCACGACACTCTCCCGAACGGATGGAAGACCGTCCTCGATTCTTCCCCGTGGAGCCCTCGAATCTCGCCGAGACCGGCCTCGAGCCCGGGGTCTCGCTCGACCTGGCGCTCAGGATGGCGCACACCGTGACGGAGTTCACTACGGAAAACGTGGTGGACAGACTCTGCCTACCGGAGCCTTTGGTTGTCGAGCTGCTGGACCACCTGAAGAGAGACCGGTTGATCGAGGTCTTGGGTGAAGCGGCACGCGGCTACCGCTATTCGATCACCGACATGGGACGCAAGCGCGCCGATCGCCTGCTCGAGATTTCCGGCTATGTCGGCCCGGCGCCCGTCTCGCTCAAAGCGTACACGAAGGCCCTTTCCTCTCAGCTCGCCAGTTTTCCCGAGCCGACTCCCGAGCATGTGGCGGATGCGATCTCGGAGCTCGTGTTCCCTCGGGGTACGGTCAAGGTCGCCACGTTGGCTGTAATGTCCCGGCGGACGCTGTTTCTCTACGGCCCTCCGGGCAACGGCAAGACGACACTGGGGCGTCTCCTGCACAAGGCCATCCAAGGACATCTCTGGATTCCCAAGTGCATCGGTGTAGAGGGCAACATCATCCGGGTCTTCGATCCTCAGGTCCACAAAATCGCGTACCCCGCTCCCACAGGACAGCTCGATCGCCGATGGATTCGCATCCAGCGTCCCTTCGTCGTGGTCGGCGGGGAGTTGAATTCCGAGGCCCTGGACCTGGTCTTCAATCCGAGATTGCGCTATTACGAGGCACCGCTGCACTTCAAAGCGAATGGTGGCACGTTCCTTCTCGACGACTTCGGCTTCCAGAGCGTCCTCCCGAACCACCTGCTCGGCCGCTGGATCTATCCGCTCGAGCACCAAGTCGATCACCTCACGTTGAACACCGGCCAGAAGTTCGAAGTGCCTTTCCGGCAATTGCTCATCGTCTCGACGAACCTGGACCCGACCAAGGTCATGGGTCCGGCCTTCCTGCGCCGAATGGGCTATCGACTTCTGCTCGACGACCCGACCCCCGCGGAATACGAACGGATCTTTCGAGAGTACGCCGCCCGATACGACATCGAGGTGCCGAGCACGTTCATCCCGTGGCTCCTCGACCGATACCGATTCGAGCAGCGGCCTCTCCGAGGTTGCGAGCCCCGGGATCTGGTCGAGCGCATGCGAGACATTTGTACCTACCGGGGCATGGAACTGACCATCGACGAGGAGATCCTCGACCTCGCGTGGAAGGGGTACTTCGGAGATCCCCTCAACATCCACTAGCGGGAGCCCGTACCCGCCTCGCCGGTCTCGGGCCCGCCGAAGAAGGCGGGCAGAACCGGCCGGCGAGACGATCACGTCACGCCGATCTCACCCCGCGCCTCACCCCTGACTCACCCCTCCTGGATGAACGTCCCGTTTCGCAGCTCCTCCCAGGCCCGGCTCAGCTCGGCCTCCGTGTTCATCACGATGGGGCCGCGCCAGGCGACCGGCTCGCGAAGCGGTTTCCCCGAGACGAGCAGGAAGCGAACGCCCTCGGGGCCGGCCTGCGCGACGACTTCGTCACCGCGGTCGAAGAGCACGAGCGAGCGATCGCCCGTGAAATCGCGGGTGGGCGGAGCGTTGACACCCGCGTCTTCGGTGAGGACGGGCCTCGGCTCCGACGCGTCACGGAACGTGGCCCCGCCCTCGAACACGTAGGCGAAGGCGTGGCGCGCCGTCTCGACGGGAAGCGCGCGACGGACGCCGGGCGGGATCGACACGTCGAGATAGTGGGGGTCGGCCGCGATTCCGTCGACGGGGCCGGTCTTCCCCCAGAAGCTGCCGCAGACGACGCGAACCGCCGTGCCGTCGTCGTCGACGACCTGGGGGATGTCGCGGGCCGCGACGTCCTGGTAACGGGGCGCGGTCATCTTCAGGGAGGCGGGCAGGTTCGCCCAGAGCTGGAAGCCGTGCATGCGACCGCGCTCGTCCCCCTTGGGCATCTCCTGGTGGAGGATGCCGCGACCGGCCGTCATCCACTGCACGTCGCCGGCGCCCATCACGCCCCGGTTGCCGAGGCTGTCGCCGTGCTCGACGGTGCCGGCGAGGACATACGTGATCGTCTCGATGCCCCGGTGCGGATGCCACGGGAAGCCGGCGAGGTAGTCCTCGGGCCGCTCGTTGCGGAAGTCGTCGAGGAGCAGGAAGGGGTCGGTCTCGTCCGTGGCGCCGAAACCGAACGCGCGCCGCACGCGCACTCCGGCGCCCTCGAGGACGGGCTTCGACGGGACGACCCGCCTCACGGGACGGATGGACATGGGGTTCTCCGGGTGGGGGTGGGTTCGGGGGAGGCCGGGGATCGCGAGTGGAACCCCGGAGGGGGCGGCGGGTTCGCGGGCCGCAAAACGGGGCGCTTCCCATCGGAAGCGCCCCGCAAGTAGAACCGGAGCAGGACCGCACGGCCCCACGGCGGCGGCGTTCCCGCCGCCTTCCGTGCCGCCCTCCATGCCCTACATCATTCCGCCCATACCTCCCATGCCACCCATGCCGCCGCCGGCGGCCGCCGGAGCCTTCTCCTCCTCCGGCTGGTCGGTCACGATGGCCTCGGTGGTCAGGATCAGACCGGACACGCTCGCCGCGTTCTGCAGGGCGCTCCGGGTGACCTTGGCCGGATCGAGAATCCCGGCCTGAAGCATGTCGGTGAACTTGCCCTCGGCCGCGTCGTACCCGGTGGCGGCTCCCTTCTCACTCTTCAGGCGCTGCGCGATGAGGGACCCTTCCTGCCCAGCGTTGTTGGCGATCTGACGCGACGGCTCCTCCATCGCCCTCAGGACGATCTCGGCCCCGATCTGCTCGTCTCCCTTGAGCATGGCCGCGGTCTTCTTCACCGCGGTCATGGCCTTGATGAGGGCCACCCCGCCGCCCGGCACGATGCCCTCCTCGACCGCGGCGCGCGTGGCGGCCAGGGCGTCCTCGACCCGGGCCTTCCGCTCCTTCAGCTCGGTCTCGGTGGCGGCGCCTACGTTGATCACGGCCACCCCGCCGGCGAGCTTCGCCAGACGCTCCTGGAGCTTTTCGCGATCGTAGTCGGACGTCGTGTCCTCGATCTGCTTGCGGATCTGGGCGATGCGGCCCCGGATGTCGGTCTTCTTGCCGCCGCCCTCGACGATCGTGGTGTTGTCCTTGTCGATCGTGATGCGCTTGGCCTTCCCGAGATCGCCCGTCGTGGCGTTCTCCAGCTTGAGGCCCACCTCTTCGCTGATGACGCGGCCGCCGGTGAGAACCGCGATGTCCTCGAGCATCTGCTTGCGCCGATCACCGAAGCCGGGAGCCTTCACCGCGGCGATGTTCAGGGTACCGCGCAGCTTGTTCACGACGAGCGTGGCGAGGGCCTCTCCGTCCACGTCCTCCGCGATGACGATCAGCGGCTTGCTGAGCTGAACGACCTTCTCGAGGATGGGAAGGAGATCCTTCATGTTCGAGATCTTCTTGTCGTGGATCAGGACGAGAGCGTCCTGAAGGCTGACCTCCATCCGCTCGGCGTTCGTCACGAAGTACGGAGAGATGTAGCCGCGATCGAACTGCATTCCCTCGACGGTCTCGAGGGTGGTGTCCATCGACTTGGCCTCTTCGACCGTGATCACGCCGTCCTCGCCGACCCGCTCCATCGCCTCGGCGATGATGTTGCCGACGTCGGGATCGTTGTTCGCGGAGATCGCCGCCACCTGGCTCACCATCTCCTTGCCCTTGATCTGCTTCGCCTGCTTCGCGATCGACTCGACGGCGGCGGTGACCGCCCGGTCGATTCCCCGCTTCAGGCCCATGGGGCTGGCCCCCGCGGTCACGTTCCGGATTCCCTGGTGGAGGATCGACTGCGCGAGAACGGTGGCCGTCGTGGTGCCGTCGCCCGCGACGTCGTTCGTCTTCGTGGCGACCTCCTTCACCATCTGGGCTCCCATGTTCTCGAAGGGATCCTCCAGCTCGATCTCCTTGGCGATGGTCACGCCGTCGTTCGTGATCGTGGGTGAACCGAACTTCTTGTCGAGGACCACGTTGCGGCCCTTGGGCCCGAGGGTCACCTTGACGGCTTCGGCGAGCTGGTCGACGCCCCGCCGCAGCGCGTCGCGCGCTCTGGTGTCGAACTCGATCATCTTGGCCATGGAATGCACTCCTCGGCTCCCGCCCGGCGGGAGCCTCTGAATCGTATCGGGTCTGGGCTCGGGCTCCTCACGAGGCGAGCGAGCCGTCGCGGCCCAGGCGAAATGATCACGGAACGGTTCGGAACGGTCACAGAACGGCGAGAATGTCGGACTCGCGGAGGATCAGATACTCCTTGTCGCCGTGCTGGATCTCGGTGCCGGAGTACTTGCCGTACAGGACCTTGTCTCCCTTGCGGACCTCCGGGGTCACGCGCTTCCCGTCGTCCTTCAAGCGACCGGGACCCACGGCGACCACCCGACCCTCCGACGGGCGCTCCTTGGCCGTGTCCGGGATGATGATCCCGCTCTTCGAGACCTCCTGCGCCTCCAGGGCCTGGACGAGGACGCGATCGCCCAGCGGCTTGATGTTCATAGGTTCCTCCTTGGTTCCACAGACCGGCCGCCGGGCCCGCTGCGCCCCTCGAGGGGCCTCCGGGGGCGTCCGCTCCGAGTAGGTGAATTGGCACTACACTTTGGAGAGTGCTAACAGATTGTAGAGTTCGGCGAGAAGATACTCGACCCGTCCGGGGCCGTCAAGCGCCATCAGGGGACAGAAACGGAGGGATTCGGGGTGACGGGCCGCCTCCCAGGGGTCTTCCGGCGGGAGCGAGCGGGGTTTGGGAGATAAGGCGGCGTCGACAGACCGATTCGACCGGGTGGCGGCAACGGGGGCGGAACGGAAGAACGCCCCCCCCCGGAGAGTCTCCGAGGGGGGCGTCGGGTCCGGGGCCAGCCCGGTGAGAGGTTCCGCCTAGAAGTCCGGGAAGTCCCCGGTGACCCCGTAGACGATCGAGACCTTGAGCTTGGCCTCCCAGTCGAAGTCGGTCGCTGTGTCGGGAATCGAAACTCCTGACCAATCGAATTGGCCTGCCGTGTTGGCCGCGGGCGCCCCACCCTGAAGTTCGGCAAGGCAGCGGGCCAGGAAAGCGTTCATCGCGTTCACACCGGGCGTCTGAAGAAGGGGCGTGACGTCGATCCAGTCGGTGACGGCGGCGGCGCTCCCGCTGAAGCCCGAAACCAGGAGCGCGGGTGCAACGGGGGTGAATGGGCAGGCGTCCCCGAACTCGACCGTCAGATCTCCGCTCGTGATGTTCCGGTTCGCCTGCGCCTTCGTGATGCGATACTCCAGACCCTTGAACCGGATCCGGAGGATGTCGCTGGCATCGATGTCGTTGTCGGCGAAGAGCTTCGTTAGATCCAAATCGGCCTTCACGTCGTAGCAGTCCGTTCCGAAGTCGGTATTGTCCGATCCTCGGGCGAGAAACCCCGCCGTCGTGCTCCCGGTGAGAGCGAGCTCAATCGTCTTCTCCTCGACGCACGTGCTCCCCAGGAAGGGGATCACCGACAGCCCGAGGAGGCCCAGCTTCAACGTCTTCGGTACGTTCATCGGTCTCCCCTCCTCAGTTTCCGAAGCTCACGCCCGCGGCCCATCCGTTCTCCGCGGCGACGTTGAGCTCTCCGTGAAGCTTGACCACGGGAAGATTGACCCCGGCTCCGAGCGTCAGGTGGAGGTCGGTCTCCCGATCGAAGTCCGCCTCGATGCGCCGAAAGCCCTCGGGCACGGAGTCATCGTCGAAGTCGTACTTGGCTTCCATCTTGAACGTGTCGATCCCGAGACCCAAGTAGGGCTCCACGTTGACGACCCGCCCGAACTTCTTGCTCCCCGTCACGTTGAACGCCAGGGCCTTCGCCTTCACGAGGTCGTCCCCGATCTCGAAGGACTGGTACATGACTCCGGCGGCCACGTCGACGGGCAGTCCGGGGAGGTAGCGGGAGATGCTGTGCTGCCCCCCGATGCCGAACAGCGAGAAGTCCCCGAGGTCCTCGTCGCCCAGCTCGAGCGAGATGTAACGGAAGATCGCCCGCGTGCCGGCGACCGACCCGACGGTCACCTGGGGGACGAGGACCCCGAAGTGCTCCAGGTCGAAGCCACCGGGGTAGGCGATCTCGGCTCCGCCCGGTCCGATCGCGCTCCCCGCACCCGTGTCCCCGATCACCGTCGGGATTCCCTCCGTCGTGAACCCCTCGGGCAGGGTCGAGGGGATGAACGTCCGATCGTCGTCGGCGAAGCCCACGACGACCGCCTTGAAGTCGACGGTGAAGTTCAGCCCCATCAGAGGGACGTCCCCGGACCGGAAGATCCCCGAGTTCAGGCTCGCGGAGAGACCCTTCGAGAACGGACCGAGGTAACCGACGGCCACGTCCTCGTTGATATCCTCCAGGGCGTCCTCGAGCTGGGCGGACGCGGGCGCGACCGCCAGCGCGAGCGCGAGAAGCGAAAGCACCGCAGTTCTGCGGATGGCCAGAATCATGGCGTTCCTCCATCGGATCGGCTGAAGAGGGGTCGACAAGTGGTCGGAGGCCATTCGATCGCGTCCGCACCCCCCCCGTCAATCCCGAAAAGGGCTATCCCGGGCCCAGAATGTCATCGGCGGCGACCAGGCCCTTGAGCGTCAGATCGACGTCGACCCGGTCGACGGTCTCGCAGCGGGGCCCGATGAGCGGGGCGAGGCCTCCCGTGGCGACCGTGGTTCCCCGTCCGTCGAGCTCCCTCCAGAGCCCGGCGACGAGCGCGTCGATCATCCCGACGCTTCCGTTGAGCGTTCCGGAGCGGAGGCAGTCGCGCGTGTTCTTCCCCAGGAGTCGGTCGGGGAACGTGAAGTCGATCTTCGTCAGTCGGGCCGCCCGCCGGAAGAGCTCCTCCGCCGAGGTCTCCAGCCCCGGGGCGATCACGCCGCCGACGTAGCGTCCCTCGCGGTCGAGGCAGTCGAACGTCGTGGCGGTCCCCAGATCCACGACGATCGCCGGGACGCCGATCGTCTCCCGGGCGGCGAGCGCGTTCACGATGCGGTCGGGTCCGACTTCGCGCGGGTCGTCCACCGCCAAAGGAACTCCGAGCTCCGACTTCGCCGAGATCACGAGAGGCTCGTGCCCGAGCTCGTTCTCGACGAAGGAGGTCACGGAGTGGGTCAGGGTCGGCACGACGGAGCAGATCACGGACCGGGAGAGCTGCGCGGACTCCGTCCCCGCCTTGGCCAGAAGATGGGAGACCACCAGGGAGACCTCGTCGGCCGTCGCGTCGCGCCGTGTCGTGATTCGAACGGTGGCGCGCGGTTCCCGGCTCCTCTCGAAGAGCCCGAGGACCACGTTCGTGTTTCCGACGTCGATCGCCAGCAACATCGGACTCTCCTTCCGACCTCAGGGCCAGCCTGCGCATCTCACCGGGCTAGGGAACCACGCTCGCATCTCCGCTTCGCACGATGCGAACGCCTCCCCCCGCCTCCCGGAGGAGGAGCTCTCCCCCGTCGTCGATCCCCAGGGCCTCTCCCCGGTGGACGGCTTTCCCGGCCCCCCGGATCTCGATCTCGCGCCCGCGCAGCCCGTCCCGCTTCGCGAACTCCCGCGGAAGGTCGAGGGCCCCGCTCGCATCCCGAGCCACCCACGCCTCCAGGTGGGTCAGGATGCGCGCGAGCAGAGCGCTCCGGTCCACCCGCATCCGGGAGGCGGACTCGACCGACCCCGCGACCGCGCGCAGCGCGTCGGGGAAGTCGCCGGGACGATGGTGCACGTTGACGCCGATTCCGGCCACCGGGAAGGGACGCCGCCCCGCCGTTCGCGCCTCGACGAGAATCCCCCCCGTCTTGCGACCCTCCATGTAGACGTCGTTCGGCCACTTGACCTCGGCCCGCCGCCCGGTCTCCGCCTCGAGGGCCGCGGCCACGGCCAGACCGGTCACGAGAGCGGCGCGGGGAGCGCGGGCCGGGTCCCGCGGCGCCTCCAGCACCACCGTGAACCAGAGCCCGAGGCCGGGGCGGGAGTCGAACGTCCTCCCCCGTCGTCCCCGTCCGGCGGTCTGGAGCTCCGCCCCCAGGACGAACCCTCGGAGCTCCCCCTCCCCGGCCCGCTCGAGCACCGCCTCGTTCGTGGAGGAGACGACGGCCCGGATTTCGAGCGGCCGACCGAGTCGGGAGGGGAGGCCGGAGCGTTTCGCCCGGGCGGCCGAAAGCAACGAGCCGCGCTCTCCGGAACGCACGAGACCGTCCGGCCCGACGCGGACGAGACCGGCCGCCTCCAGGCCGCGAGTCACCCGATCCCGCTCCCCCGGCGGGATCGGGGGACCGGGCAGGGGACCCGGGGGTAAGGCGCCCTCCGCCTCGGCGAGCGCGTGCAGCAGCCTCGCCTCGATCACCGCCTTAGCCTGCATACCTCACCAGCCTCTGCTGCGGCAGCGGCTCGCCGCGCCTGGCTTCGTCGCTGGCGCGCTTCCGTCCTGCGACGGGGCTACAGCCCCGCCTCGGGCGAAAGCACCCCATCTCCTCGCCAGACACGACGATCCACAGCCTCGCGACGAGCCTGGTGAGATACGCAGGCCAGAGGACGGGTCGCCGCTCATTCGGGGAAACGCGTCTCGTCCCCGGGGGGCACGATCCGGAAGGAGAAGTCGATCGCCCTCACGCTGTGCGTGAGGGAGCCGAGGCTCACGAGATCGACGCCCGCGTCGGCGATGCGCCCGACGTCCTCGGGCCGAATGCCGCCCGACGCCTCGAGCTCGGGCCGACGGTCGAGAGGTCCGAGGGAGGCGGAGACGCGCGCCATCTCATCGATCGTCATGTTGTCGAGGAGAAGCCGGTCGACCCCGAGGGCCGCCGCCTCGCTCGCCTGCGCCTCGGACGTGACCTCGACCGTGATCGGAAGCCGTGCGGATTCGGGGTCGGCCCGGATCGCCTCCACCGCCGCGGTCACGCCGCCTCCGAGCGCGAGGTGGTTCTCCTTGAGCATCACCATGTCCCCGAGACTCCAACGGTGGCTCCTCCCGCCTCCGATCACGACCGCCCACTTCTCGAGCGCCCGCATCCCCGGGGTCGTCTTCCGCGTGTCGCACACGGCGAACCTGCCGGCCGCGGCCCTTACCGCTCTACGGGTGGCGGTCGCCACTCCGGAGAGCCGCTGGAGGAAGTTGAGCGCCGTTCGCTCGCCGGAGAGAAGAATCCTCCCGGGTCCCTCGATCTCGAGAACGGTGTCGGCGGCGGCGAAGGAGTCGCCGTCCCGGCCGCCGGTCACCGTGACCTCCGCGCCCTCCGCGAGCATCTCGAACACCCTCCGGAAGACGTCGACGCCGGCCAGGACTCCGGCCTCGCGGCCGAGGACCCTTCCCCGCCACGTGTCCCGGCCGGGGAGAAGCGGTGCCGTCGACCGATCGTCGAAGGCGTGATCCTCCTCGAGGGCGGCGCGGACGATCGGATCGAGTATCTCCGGCCCGGGGGGACCCGCATCGAACATCCCCAAGAGCGGTTTCACCTTCGCCTCCTCTTTCCCTTCCGGTAGCCGGAACGGCCCGCCCGCGTGCCGACCCCCGTCGGCCGCCCCCGGGCCGCCCCGGCTGTCTTCGCGGGAGCCGCCGCCTCGGCCCGCAGCTCGAGGATGCGGTCACGCAGGCTCGCGGCGAGCTCGAACTCCAGCTTCCCGGCCGCCTCCAGCATCTCCTTCTCGAGCCGGGCCATCATCTCCTCCCGGTCCGGGCTCTCCCCGGTCGCCTCGGGCAGGCGCTCGGGTGGCTCGCCGTCTCCGTCCGTCCGCGCCTCGACGACCGCGGTCTGCGACAGGACTTCCTCGATCGACTTCACGATCGTCTCGGGGACGATCCCGTGCTCCCGGTTGTACTCCTCCTGGAGCCGGCGTCGGCGGTCGGTCTCCTCGATCGTTCGCGCCATGGAACCCGTGATCTCGTCGGCGTACATGATCACCCGTCCCGCCACGTTGCGCGCCGCGCGTCCCGCGGTCTGGATCAACGACCGGTCGGAGCGGAGGAATCCCTCCTTGTCCGCGTCGAGAATCGCGACCAGCGAGACCTCGGGCAGATCGAGACCTTCCCGCAGGAGATTGATCCCCACGAGAACGTCGAACTCCCCGAGACGGAGCCCGCGGAGGATCTCGATCCGATCGAGGGCGTCGATGTCGGAGTGGAGGTAGCGGACCCGGACCCCCATCTCCTCGAGGTAGTCGGTGAGATCCTCGGCCATCCGCTTCGTGAGCGTCGTGATCAGGGTCCGCTCCTCCCGCTCCACCGTGGACCGGATCTCCTCGAGGAGGTCGTCGATCTGACCCGCGACCGGTCGAACCACGACCTCGGGCTCCATCAGACCCGTGGGTCGGATGATCTGTTCCACGACCACACCCTCCGATCTCTCCAGCTCGTAGGGTCCCGGCGTCGCGGAGACGTAGATCGTGGGACCGGTCATCTCCTCGAATTCCGAGAAGTTGGCGGGCCGGTTGTCGATCGCGGAGGGTAGGCGGAAACCGTGCTCGACGAGGGTGCCCTTCCGGGAGACGTCCCCGTGGTACATGCCGCCGATCTGCGGAACGGCGACGTGGGATTCGTCGATGATGGTGAGGAACTCGTCGGGGAGAAAGTCGATGAGGCAATAGGGGCGCTGTCCCGGCGCCCGACCGGAGAAGTGGCGGGAGTAGTTCTCGATGCCGGAGCAGTACCCGATCTCCTCGATCATCTCGAGATCGAACTTCGTCCGCGACTCGAGCCGCTGCGCCTCGAGCAGCTTGTTCCGGTCTCGGAGGTCCTTCAGCCGCTCCTCGAGCTCGGACCGGATCGTGGTGAGGGCCCGCTCGACGCTCGGCCGGGCGGTCACGTACTGCTTGGCGGGGAAGACCCGGTACTCCTCCGGCTCCGCCTTCACCTCGCCCGTGAGGGGGTCGACGATCGCCATGCGCTCGACCTCGTCCCCGAACAGCTCGAGTCGGAGAAGGTCCTCCTCGTAGGCGGGTCGGATCTCGATCGTGTCGCCGCGCACCCGGAACGTCCCCCGCTCGATCACGAGATCGTTGCGCGCGTACTGGATCTCCACGAGATCGCGCAGCACCGCGTCGCGGTCCCGCCGGTCCCCGACGCGAATCGGCACCGAGAGGTCCCGGAAGTCGTCGGGGGAGCCGAGGCCGTAGATGCAGGACACCGAGGCCACCACGATGACGTCCGATCGGGTCATCACCGCGGTCATGGCCCGGAGCCGCAGCCGGTCTATGTCGTCGTTGATGGAGGCGTCCTTCTCGATGTAGGTGTCCGTCTGCGGGACGTAGGCCTCCGGCTGGTAGTAGTCGTAGTAGGAGATGAAGTACTCGACCCGGTTTCTCGGAAAAAAGGAGCGGAACTCTCCGTAGAGCTGGGCGGCCAGGGTCTTGTTCGGCGAGATCACCAGAGCGGGTCGTCCCCATCGGGCGATCACGTTGGCGAGCGTGAACGTCTTCCCGCTTCCGGTCACCCCCAGGAGCGTCTGGTGACGGCGTCCCTCCTCGAGGCCGGTGACGAGCTCCTCGACCGCACCCGGCTGGTCGCCCCGGGGCTCGAGATCGGTGACGAGTTGGAAGCTCACGCCTCGCCTCGAATCGGAAGGGAATGATGAGAGGGAAGACGGGAAGTGTACTCTCCCCCCGAGGCGACCGCGAGTCGAGAAGGCCGGGGTCGCCCTTCGGATCGTGACGTCCCTCCGGGCCTTCGTGCTACCATGCCCGGTCCGCCTTCCTTCAGAGAGAGGCTGACCGGGCCGACGGAGACAGGGAGGGGAGGAGGCGTGGTTCCGGAGACGGGGACTCGAAAGCGGCAGGAGGGCCGGATCATGACGGGATTCGCACCGATCGCGGGCGGGCGCGCGCCCGCACGGACCGATTCGCCGAGATCGCCCGCGGCGCGGGAGGGGGGGCGTCGACGGAAGCGGGGTCGTCCCTCCCCTCGCGGCGGCGTGGCGGCACTCGTCGCCGGCGCGGTTCTCGGAGGCTGTGCGGTGGGACCGGTGTCCGGGCCGGGAGAGCCGGTCGCCCCCCCACCCGCCGCTCCCGCGTGGCGTCCGGGGGAGGCCCTGGCCTACCTGCTGAAGCCGCCGGCCTCGGGGGCCCACCCCTTCGACGACACCTACCTGCGTCTCACGGCCCCCTACCGGACCCGCATCGCGGAGATCGAGGCCCGCAGGGGAGAGCTCCGCCGCATCGAGCGGCGGGATCTCGGAGGCCGCCGGAGCTGGTTCTTCGACGGGTCGAACGCGATTCTCATCCGGATCGACGTCGACGACGACGGGACGGTCGACCAGAGCCAGTACTTCGGCCCCGAGGGCCTCTTCGCCCTGGTGCACCGGTTCGCGGGAGGGCGCCGCGCCCAGCGGATCTACTGGCCCCCGGGCCGCCCCCGCATCGTCGAGGTGCGGGACACCCTTCCCCCCTACCCCGGAGTCTGGTGGCGCACCGAGGAGAATCCCTTCCGGCCGAAGCCCGGCCGGAGCGATCCGGACCGGGGGCCGGAAATCGAGTCCGGGGCGCGCTTTTTCGGGCCCGATTCCCTTGAAGACGGAAGGCGCGAAACATAGTTTGGTACGCTCGCGGTCCCGAGTGACGAAGCGGGAAAAAGCCCGTTCGAGGGTCCGCCAGGGGGCCCGCGCCCCTCTTCGCACGGAGCTTCCAAGAAGGAGACCGATCCGATGTCAGGAACCATGACCGAGCCTTCGGCGGCGGCCGGCGGCGTGAAGTCCGCGGTCAAGGCATTCATGGCGGACGTTATCGCCAAGAACCCCGAGCAGAAGGAGTTCCACCAGGCGGTCGAGGAAGTGGTGGAGTCGATCATGCCCTTTCTCGATAAGCACCCTCACTACAAGAAGGCCAGGATCCTGGAGCGGATGGTCGAGCCCGAGCGGGTCATCATATTCCGCGTTCCGTGGCGTGACGATCGGGGAGAGATCCAGGTCAATCGCGGGTTCCGGGTGGAGTTCAGCAGCGCACTCGGTCCGTACAAGGGCGGTCTCCGGTTCCACCCGACGGTCAACCTCGGCATCCTGAAGTTCCTGGGCTTCGAGCAGATCCTGAAGAACAGCCTCACGACCCTCCCGATGGGCGGCGGCAAGGGGGGTTCCGACTTCGATCCCAAGGGCAAGTCCGACGCCGAGGTCGAGCGGTTCTGCCAGAGCTTCATGACCGAACTGTCCCGTCACATCGGCCCGAACACCGACGTCCCCGCGGGTGACATCGGCGTGGGCGGCCGGGAGATCGGTTTCCTGTTCGGCCAGTACAAGCGGATCCGCAACGAGTTCTCGGGCGTGCTCACCGGCAAGGGGCTCAACTGGGGCGGCAGCCTCATCCGTCCCGAGGCCACCGGCTACGGAACCGTCTACTTCGCCGAGGAGATGCTCAAGACGCGCGGCAAGTCGTTCCAGGGTCTGACGGTCGCCGTGTCCGGCTCCGGCAACGTGGCCCAGTTCGCCACCGAGAAGGTCAACGAGCTTGGCGGCAAGGTCGTCACGCTCTCCGACTCCTCCGGGTGCATTCACGATCCCGCCGCCATCGACGCGGAGAAGCTCGCGTGGGTGATGGACCTCAAGAACGTCCGCCGCGGACGGATCAAGGAGTACGCGGAGAAGTTCGGCTGCGAGTACGTCGAGGGTCAGCGGCCGTGGTCGGTCAAGTGCGACGTGGCCCTGCCGTGCGCGACCCAGAACGAGATCGACGTCGTCGAGGCGAAGATCCTGATCGATAACGGCTGCTTCTGCGTCTCCGAGGGCGCGAACATGCCGACCGAGCCCGAGGGCATCGAGGTCTTCCTCCAGAGCAAGATCCTCTACGGTCCGGGCAAGGCCGCCAACGCCGGCGGCGTCGCGGTGTCCGGTCTCGAGATGTCCCAGAACAGCCTGCGGCTGGGCTGGACTCGCGAGGAGGTCGACGGCCACCTCAAGCGGATCATGAAGGACATCCACGAGAACTGCGTGAAGTACGGCAAGCAGAGTGACGGGTTCGTCCACTACGTCAACGGCGCGAACATCGCCGGCTTCATCAAGGTCGCCGACACGATGATGGATCAGGGCGTCGTCTAGAGGCCGACACGGCACGACCCCGGACCTTCCGGGAGACGAGGGGCGGAGCCGAACGGTTCCGCCCCTTTCCTTGGTCCCGAGCCCGGACTATCCATGAATGATCTGCTGCGATCGCGGATACACGCCACTGGACGGGCGTCCCTGGGGTCCGTACCCTGCGACGTATCGTCCGGATACGCCTCGGGTCCGAACCCCTGCGGGTGCCCGTCCGGTGGGCGTCTCCGCAATCTCGCGACGATCTTCATGGATAGTCCGGGCTCGCAGGCAGGCTGGCCTGCGCTTTTGATCAGGCTCGACCGGGAGCCCGAATCATGATCCGCACTCGTTTCGCCCCCAGTCCCACCGGATACCTCCACATCGGGGGGGTCCGCACCGCGCTGTACAACTGGCTCTTCGCTCGCCGCCACGGCGGCCGGTTCGTGCTGCGGATCGACGATACGGATCGGCAGCGCAACGTCGAGGAAGCCCTGCAGCCGATCCTCCGAGGCTTCCGGTGGCTCGGTCTCGACTGGGACGAGGGAGCGGAGGTCGGCGGCCCCCACGGGCCCTATTACCAGTCGGAGAAGCTCGAGCGCTACCGGGAGGCGGCGCGGGCTCTCGTCGAGGGAGGCTTCGCCTACCGGGACTACGCGACCCCCGAGGAGATCCGGGTCGAGCGCGAGGCGGCTCGGCAGCGGGGAGAGCGCTTCCTCTACAGCCGGCGCTGGATGGCGGAGACGGCCGACGCGGCGAAGCGTTTCGAGGCCGAGGGACGGGCCGCCGCCATCCGACTGAAGATGCCGCGGGAGGGCGAGTGCGTCTTCCGCGACCTCATCCGGGGCGAGATGGCGTTCGACTGGGCCCGGGAACAGGACCACGTGATTCAGCGCGCGGACGGCACGTGTCTCTACCACCTCGCGAACGTCGTCGACGATCACGACATGGGGATCACCCACGTGATCCGGGCCGAGGAGCACCTGTCGAACACCCCGCGCCAGATCCACATCGCGCGCGGGCTCGGACACGAGTCGCCCGAGTACGCCCACCTCCCCTACGTGGCCGAGCCGGGGAGCCGGACCAAGCTCAGCAAGCGCAAGCTCGAGAAGTACCTCCGTCATCCCGATTTCGCGAAGATCCACGAGCACGGACTCGGGATCGCCGAGGCCATCGGACACGCGACCGACTCCGAGACCTTCAACCCGGTGGTCGTCGACTTCTACGAGACCGTCGGCTACCTGCCCGAAGCGGTCGTCAACTACCTGTTGCTTCTGGGGTGGGCCCTCGACGGCGAGACAGAGTTCTTCACTCGCGAACGGATGATCGAGAGCTTCTCGCTGGAGCGCGTGAACAAGGCGGCGGCCAGCTTCGACCCGAAGAAGCTGTTCGCCTTCCAGGAGCACTATGCCTTCGGGCTCGGGGCGGAGGCGAAGGTACCGCGCGTGCTTCCGTACCTCGAGCGGGCCGGACTCGTCGGCTCTCCTCCGACCACGGGGGAGATCGAGACGGTGTCGGCGATCGTCTCGGCGGCCGGAGACCGGATCAAGGTCTTCGGGGACATCCTCGATTACCGGGACTTCTTCACGGCCGACGAGGAGCTCGTCTACGAGGAGAAGGCCTTCGCGAAGCGTCTCCGGGACCCGGAGGACGCGACCGACCTTCTGGCGCGCTTCCGCGAGCGGCTCGCCGACGCCGCCGCGTTCGACGCGGAGTCCCTGGAGACGTTGCTGAAGGACTTTATCGCGGCCGAGGGAATCAATATCGGCCGGATCATCCACGGACTGCGGGTCGCGGTGACCGGCCGGGCCGTGGGCTTCGGCATCTTCGAGACCTTGGCCATCCTGGGGCGGGAGAGGTGTCTGCGGCGGATCGACCGAGCGCGGGAGCTCGCGGCCGGCGCTGCGCCGGGGCGGAGGAAGGCATGAGCGAGAAGACGATACGGCGGAACTTCATCCAGCACATCATCGACGGGCACCTCGCGTCGGGTCGATTCCCGGGTCCGATCCGCACCCGCTTTCCTCCCGAGCCGAACGCCTACCTCCACATCGGGCACGCGAAGGCGATCTGCCTCAACTTCTCCCTCGCGGCGGAGTACGGCGGAGAGTGCAATCTCCGGTTCGACGACACGAACCCGACCCGCGAGGAGGACAAGTACGTCCACGGGATGCAGGAGGACATCCGCTGGCTCGGCTACGACTGGGAGGATCGCCTGTACTTCGCCTCGGACTACTTCGAGCAGCTCTACGTGTGGGCGGAGGAGCTGATCCGCAAGGACAAGGCCTACGTCGACGACCTCTCGGCGGCGGAGATCCGGGAGTATCGGGGCACCCTCACGGAGCCGGGTCGAAACAGTCCGTGGCGGGACCGACCGCAGGAGGAGAGCCTCGATCTGTTTCGCCGCATGCGGGCGGGCGAGTTCCCGGATGGTGCGCGCGTGCTTCGGGCCAAGATCGACATGAGCTCACCGAACCTGAACCTGCGTGATCCGGTGATGTACCGCATACTGCACGCGACACATCACCGGACCGGCGACGACTGGTGCATCTACCCGACGTACGACTGGGCCCACGGCCAGTCCGACGCGATCGAGGGGATCACGCACTCGCTCTGCTCCCTGGAGTTCGAGGACCACCGCCCCCTCTACGACTGGTTTCTCGATCAGCTCGAGGACGTGCCGCACCCGCAGCAGATCGAGTTCGCCCGCCTCGAGCTCACGCACACGATCACTTCCAAGCGCAAGTCGCTGATCCTGGTGCAGGAGGGGCACGTCGACGGGTGGGACGATCCCCGGATGCCCACGCTGCGTGCGCTGCGCCGACGCGGCTACCCGCCCGCCGCGATCCGGACCTTCTGTGACCGGATCGGCGTCGCCAAGGACAACAGCGTGGTCGACTTCGGTCTTCTCGAGCACACGGTGCGGGAGGAGCTCAATCGGACCGCGCTTCGCGTCATGGGGGTGCTGGATCCGCTGAAGGTCGTGATCGAGAACTGGCCCGACGGGAAGGCCGACGAGATCGAGGCCGTCAACAACCCCGAGGACGCCTCGGCCGGAACGCGGAAGGTCCCGTTCGGGAAGGAGCTCTGGATCGAGCGCGCCGATTTCATGGAGGATCCGCCCCGCAGGTTCTTCCGGCTGGCTCCGGGGCGGGAGGTGCGCTTGCGCTACGCCTACTTCGTGCGGTGCATCGACGTGATCCGGGACGCGGACGGCCGGGTCACCGAGCTGCGCTGCACGTACGATCCCGCGACCCGCGGGGGGAACGCCCCCGACGGCCGCAAGGTGCGCGGCACGATCCACTGGGTCTCCGCCGCGCACGCGATCGAGGGGACGGTGAGGATCTACGACCACCTCTTCGCGACGCCCGATCCGAGCTCCGCGCCGGAGGGCTCCGACTTCCGCGCCAACCTCGATCCGAATTCCAGGAAGGTCGTCGAGGGGGTGAAGCTGGTGCAGTTCGAGCGGCAGGGGTACTTCTGCGTCGACGCCGCGGACTCCTCCCCGGATCGGCCGGTCTTCAACCGGACGACCGGCCTCCGGGACACGTGGGCCAAGATCGCGAAACGGGAGCAGAAGAAGGTCTGACGGAAGTCCGGCCTAGCCTGCATATCTCACCAGCTTCTGCTGCGGCAGCGGCAAAGCCGCGCCTGGCTTCGTCGCTGCGGCACTTCCTCCCTGCGACGGGGCTACAGCCCCGCCTCGGGCGAAAGCACCCCATCTCCTCGCCAGACACGACGATCCACAGCCTCGCGACGAGGCTGGTGAGAAATGCAGGCTAGGGCCCCTCCTCCGGATCCCACCTCTTCTTCAGGATTAGGCCTTCCCGACGTCGGCCGTCGACCAAGATCTCCAGGGGCTCCGAAAGACGGATGTGACGGAGCCACGGGGTCTCGGCCCGGACGGGCAGAGAGTCGAGCCACCCCTGGTCGAGGAATCCGCCGGCGGATTCCAGGACGTTGAAGTATCCGATTCCGTAGCTGGTCATGTTCTGGAAGAAGTGGGTGCCCTGAGAGGGCTCGATCCTGAGATCCGTGAGGTCGCGTTCGAGGATGACGCGGGCTCCCGAGATCTGGTTCCAGGCCACGGGAATGCCCAGCCACCGGTCCGCCGTGCCCCACCGCCCCGGACCCAGCAGAACGTAGGAGCGGCCCTCGCTCACGAGCTGGTCGTTCATCCTCCCGACGTCCGTCGCGATGTCCATCGTCCGTTCCCGTCGAAACGTGTCCATGCGCACCGTCACGATGTCGCGGATCCCGGGGAAACGGCCGTGACCCAGCACGTGAGAGGAGCGCACGAATACGGACTCCTCGGGATAGGCCTCCGCGATCTCGACCCGGCCTGACGTGAGCACCGCCACGGGGCGGATCTGGAGGAAGGCGAACTCCTTGGGACCACCCGAGTCGGGCTCGAGGTTCATGGCGAACTCGATCTCCACGGGTCCGGATAGCGCCCGGTATCCGAGCTCGAGGAGCAGGGCGATGATCTCCCCGAAGGGAATGATCTGTCCCTTGAGCAACGGGGCGAACGTGACGAGGCGGATACCCGCCCGGGAGAGCCCGTCGTGGACCCGATCGTCCTCGAGGCTGTAGGTCGCCCCGACCGGCCAGAGGGTGTCGTGGTTCTCGGAGTCGGCGAGATCGAGGTTCACCAGGTTCGAGTCGGGCAGCGAGAAGTCGACCGGGCTCGAGACGTCGAGCGCCCAGAACTGTCGCTGTGCGTTCTCCAAAACGTCCTGGGTCTGCGAGAACTGGGGCAGGACCTCCGGGTGCGAGGGGCAGAAGCGGACGGTCCGTCCCCCCTCGACGACCGTCTTCCCCAGTCCGAGCGCGACGCTCGCGATCCCCTCCTCCGGCTTCATCGGTCCGATCGGGTAGAAGTTGTACGAGCCCGCCACCCCGCTCACGTGGGGATAGACGTGGTCCCCGCACCGCTTGCCGACGATCTGCTGGATCACGATCCCCATTCTCTCCTCTTCCATCCGGTTGGGGGTCGTGGCGACGTAGGCCTTCGCGTTCTGGAAGTACGTCGAGGCGTAGATGTACTTGACCGCGCCGAGGAGCTCTCGGAGACGGACCTGGGGATCGCGGTCGGCGTTGGGGAGCATCCGGGTCGCGTAGACGCCCGCGTACGGCTGGTAGTGCGAGTCCTCGAGCAGGCTCGAGGAGCGGACCGCGATCGGATAGCGGACTCGATCGAGAAAGGCCGAGAAATCGGCGACGACGTCCTCGGGAAACCGGGCGGAGAGGAACCGGTTCGTGATCTCGCGATCGTCCTCTTCGCGGAGCGCGAACTCCTGCAGGTCGTTCTCCTCGAGGAAGCGATCGAAGACATCGGTCCCGACCACCGCGGACGGAGGAACGAAGATCCGGACGTTCCGGTAGTGATCCTCGATCTCCTGGCGGCTCAGGAGCCGGTGGATGAAGGCCAGCCCGCGCCCCTTCCCGCCGAGGGATCCGCCGCCGAAGCGCACGAACTCGCTGCTCGCGTCGAAGCGCGCCGGGTTGAAGTCCTCCACGACCCCCCGTCGCGTGCGCTGCCGGAAGAGCAGCAGCGTGCGCCGCAGGAAGTCGCGCATCTCCTCCGTGGTCTCGAAGTCCGTCACCTTCCGCTCGCGCAGCGCGGATGCCACGCTGAACTCGGTGCGGGCCATGAGCCAGTTCGAGAAATGGTTGAGACGACCGTGGAACTGCAACGACTCACCCGGCACCGACTCGAGGATCTTGACCATCGCGAGGAGGTCGGCCGCCCTTCCCACCTCCGTTCCGTCCGGAAGCCGAAAGACGAAGTCCCCGAACCCGAGGTTCTCGAGCATGAAGTTGCGGAACTCCTGAAGGAGCATGGGGGAGCGCTTGTGGATGAAGGTCGTTCCCAGGGACTCCGCCGTCTCCGAGTAGCGGGTCTCGGAGGACTGGAGCACGAGGGGGGTATAGGGATCCTGGGCGCGGATGCTCCGGATGAGCTCGACGCCCGCGTCGGGATCGATGCGCCCCCCCTTCGGGAAGCGAATGTCCGAGATGATGCCCAGGACCGTGTCCCGGTAGCGGGTGTAGAGCTCCCACGCCTCCTCGTAGTTCGTCGCCAGGAGGATCTTCGGCCGCGCCCGCATCCGGAGGAGCTTCTGGGTGACGTTCGCCCCCTCGTGGATCAGCGATCCGGTCTGCTTCATGATCTCGTCGAAGAGCATGGGAAGGTAGGCGGAGTAGAAGGGCACGCTGTCCTCGACGAGGATGAGGACGCGAACGTGTCCGACCCGGGTGTCGTGCTCCACGTTCAACTGATCTTCGAGGAGCTTGATCACCGCGAGGAAGAGCCGCGTGTCGCCCCGCCAGACGAACACGTGGTCGATCCCCTTCAGGCCCCGTCCCGCGCCCTCGAGAATTCCGAGCTCACGGGTGTCGTAGGTCATCAGGTAGACGGGAAGGTCGGGGTAGATCTCCTTCACGGCCGACCCGAAATCCTGCACCGACAGATCGCCCACGCGGGCCATCGTGATGACGAGGTTGAACCGGCGATCGCGGAGGAGATCGAGCGCGGCCTCGCCGGTCGGAACCCGCGTGATGTAAGCGGGCACGGACAGCGACAGCTCGTGGAACTCGCCGAAGATCTGCTCGGTCAGGCGGCCGTCCTCGGCGAGCGTATAGGAGTCGTAGAGGCTGGCGACGAGGAGGATGTCACGGACCTGGAACGGCCGCAGCGCGTGGAAGCCCCCCGACTGCTGGCGGTAGGACTCGACGATGCTGTCCAGGATCGAGTGGCTCATCCGCCTCTCCGCGTGCGTCGCGCCCTCCCGCGCTCCTCGCGGGGAGCATCGAGCGGCGCCCCCTCGAGCGTCTCGCAGGCCCGCCGGGTCGCCGGCGCCAGCCACGCCTCGGTCGCTCTCTCGAGACGAACGAGATCCGCCGACCGCTCGGCCAAGCGGACGAGTAGGCGCACCTCCGAGAGGAAGTCGACGATCCGGACGTGCTCCGGTCCGATCCCCTTCGGCCCCCCGTCGAGCCCCTTCATGTTGTGGTAGTTGCCGAGGGGGAGGGCGAGCCCCCCGCCTCGATAGCCCGCGGCGCAGTAAGGCGTGGCCTCGCACACGCCCCCGTCCATCAGCCGGCGTTGGAATCGGAACCGGGGATCCTCCTCTCCCAGCTCGGCCGCGGCCTCGTGGAGCACTCCCATGAGCCGGGGTTCGAAGAGAGAGCGCGCGTCGCCGACCCGCACGATGACGCCGCCTCCCAGGGGGGCGTGGGGAAACGCCCGCGACGTCTCCAGCGAGAGAACGCGGGCGCTCTTGGGAATCGAGCGCGCCCGGATCCCGGCCAGCGCCCCGAAGAACCCGATCTCTTCCGCCCGCGTGAAGTACCCCCAGACGTGGGCTCCCCGCGGCCGCCGGCGGTGAACCTCGTCGAGGGTCACGAGGGCGGCCGCGGCTCCCAAGAGATCGTCGAGGCAGCGGGAGACGATACGGCCTCCCCGCCTCGCGAATCCGGGGAAGTCCCACATCGTGAATCCTCCGGCCACCGCCCACCCCGAGGTGATCCGGGCCGTGCCGGCGCCGAGGAAGCCGCGCCGACGGGCCCCCCGCCCGGATGCGGTGAGAAGCCGGCCCTTTCCGATCGGGGTATTGCGTCCGACGCGAAAGAACGCGAGACGGGATCCCGGGCGGGCGTGGCCGATCCGCACGCCCCCGCGAAACGTGAGGTGGGCGAGGTCCTCCTGCACGCGATCCACGACGAATCCGGGGTGGTCGAGATGCGCCATCAGGACGAGCGGGGGCGCCTTGCGGCTTCCCCGTCCCGGAAACTTCACGATCAGGTTCCCGTACCGATCCTCGGTCACGCCGAGTCCCGGTCGCCGGCGGGCGAAGGACCGCACGTACGCGGCCGGTGCGTGCTCCAGGCACGTTGCGGTGGGTCGCTCGAGAAGCCCCCCGGCGATCCTCAGCCAGCGCCTCTCGGCGGCCTTCGTCACGATGCCTCCCCCCTTTGGCCCGGGCTATCGGTTACGGAACGGAAGGTAGCTCATGAAGTCGGCGTGGTGCACGATGGTGGCCTCGGTGGAGCGCTCGACGAGATCGCCTTCCCCGGCGTGGGCGGCGATGATGTGACACACCGCGTCCGGGACGCCGCACTCCATCGCGACGGCCACGCCCGTGAAGGGATGGCGCAGCGCCTTGCCGCGGGCCGACTGAACGGCCTTCCCGTCCCTCTTCTCGTATTCGAGAACCTTGCCGACGTCCGCGAGGATCGCCCCCGCGATCACGGCATCGAGATCGATCGGGAGCTTCTCACCGAAGAACTCCTGCATCGCCTCGGCCGAGCGGCGTGCGATGTGAACCACGGCCCGCTTGTGTTCCATGAAGGTGACTTCCAGATCCCGCACGAGGAGGGTGAAGGGGATCTCACGCAGGTCCGAGGGGGACAGGGGGCTCCGGGAGAGCGCGACCTCCCAGGTCTTTGCGGTGGCCTCGCGCAGGTCGGGGTCCCGAATCCATTCGAGCTCGGGCCAGAGGTCGTTCACGGCGGCACGCATCGAGACTCCTCTCGACTGGGGTCCGTAACATATGCCCGGTCGCCGCGAAGTTAGCGGGTCGCCGGTCCTTCCGCAAGTTCGCTCGGATTGACCCCGGCCGAGGCCGATGGTAGGCTCACGAGCTAGCTATCCGTCCGGATTTGCGGAATCCCACTCCGAACCTCTCGAAGCGCCGTGAACATCCTCGGAATCAGCGCCTGGTACCACGACGCCGCCGCCTGCCTCGTGCGAGACGGGACAATCGTGGCCGCCGCCCAAGAGGAGCGTTTCACCCGGAAGAAGCACGACCCCGAGTTCCCGGAGGCGGCCATCCGCTCGTGCCTCGAGGTGGGCGGGATCGGTCCGGACGACATCGACGTCGTCGGCTTCTACGACAAGCCGTTCCTCAAGTTCGAGCGATTGCTCGAGACCTACCTGACGTACGCTCCGCGCGGTCTGCGCTCCTTCCAGTCGGCCATGCCGATCTGGCTGTCGGAGAAGCTCTTTCTTCCCGATCGGATCCGGAAGGAGCTGGGGGTGGATTGCCCGATCCACTTCGCGGAGCACCACATGTCCCACGCCGCGTCCGCCTTCTATCCGTCGCCTTTCGAGGAGGCGGCGATCCTCACGGTGGACGGTGTCGGGGAGTGGGCGACGACGACCTACGGCATGGGGAGAGGCTCCGAGATCGAGCTCCTGGGGGAGGTTCGGTTTCCCCACTCCCTCGGGCTCCTCTACTCGGCCTTCACCTACTACACCGGCTTCAAGGTCAACTCCGGGGAGTACAAGCTGATGGGGCTCGCGCCCTACGGCGAGCCGGTCTACGCCGATCTCATCCGTGAGCATCTGATCGACGTGAAGGAGGACGGCTCTTTCAAGATGGACATGCGCTACTTCGACTACCCCTCGGGGCTGCGCATGACCTCGGAGAGATTCCACGCGCTGTTCGGCGGACCTCCCCGCGAGCCCGAGTCCCCCGTGACGCAGAAGGAGATGGATCTGGCGCGGTCCGTCCAGGTCGTTCTCGAGGACATCCTGCTGGCCATGTGCCGCCACGTCCACCGGGTCACGGAAGCGCGGAATCTCGTGCTGGCGGGCGGAGTCGCCCTGAACTGCGTCGCGAACGGACGGATTCTGCGCGAAGGGCCTTACGAGGACCTCTGGATCCAGCCGGCGGCCGGCGACGCGGGGGGAGCGCTCGGCGTGGCCCTCTTCCTGGCCCATCGGCAGTTCGGAGTTCCCCGCCGGGTCTCGTCGGACGGGGCGGACGCCCAGCAGGGGAGCTTCCTGGGTCCGGCGTTCTCGCCCGAGGAGATCGCGGCGACGTTCGAGCGCGTCGGGGCGGTCTACGAACGGATCGCCGAGGACGAGATCTGCGGCCGGACCGTGGACGCGATGCTCGAGGGCCATGTCGTCGGCTGGTTTCAGGGTCGCATGGAGTTCGGACCCCGCGCACTGGGAGGGCGGTCCATCATCGGAGATCCCCGGGATTCCGAGATGCAGTCCCGCATGAATCTCAAGATCAAGTACCGCGAGTCGTTCCGGCCCTTCGCGCCGAGCGTGCTCGCCGAGCACGCAGGAGAGGTCTTCGAGGACGGGGGGGCGAGTCCGTACATGCTGCTCGTGACGCACGTGCGGGAGGAGCGACGTCAGGCCCTCGCGGACGGCGACAAGGGAAAGAAGGGGATCGAGCTTCTGAAGACTCGCCGGAGCGACGTGCCGGCGATCACTCACGTGGATCACTCGGCCCGCGTTCAGACCGTGCACGCAGAGACGAACCCGCTCTATCACCGAATGGTGCGGAGATGGCGAGAGCGGACGGGGTGTCCCCTCGTGATCAACACGTCGTTCAACGTGCGCGGAGAGCCGATCGTCTGCACGCCGGAAGACGCGTGGAATTGCTTCGCCGGCACGGAGATGGACGTGCTCGTCGCAGGTCCTTTCCTCCTGCGCAAGACGGATCAGGACTCGGCAGTCATCGAGCGGGTCCGCGCCAGCCGTTCGTTCGAACTCGACTAGGAGGCGGAGTGAGCGATCGGGAATCGGGGGGCGGCCCGGACCGTCGGGAGCTGAGGAACTTCGGCATCTCGCTGGGCGTGGTCTGCCTGATCTGGGCCGGAATCCTCGCGTGGAGAGGCCACGGCGGGGCGGTCCCCTGGCTCATGGGAGCGGCGCCGATCCTGATCGCTCTCGGGCTCGCGGTGCCCCGGGCGCTGGCTCCTCTCCACCGGGTCTGGATGCCGGCGGCTCGAGGGCTGGCCCATGCCCTGACCTGGATTCTCCTGACCACCGTCTACTACCTGGTATTCACCCCCTTTGGGGTTATTCGAAGTTTGCTCGGCAAGGACTCCCTCGACAGGAAGTGGGAGCCCGACCGGGAGTCCTACTGGATCGAGCGCCACGACGGCCCCTTCGACCCCGAGCGGACGAAGAGGCAGTACTGATCCTCCACCCGAAGGTCACGCGATGAGCCGACTCGGCATCCTCAAGGAGTTCCTGGACTTCCTCAAAGTCCGCAAGAAACTCTGGCTGACCCCGATCGTGGTCGTCCTCGTGATGTTGGGCGCCCTGATCCTGTTCACATCGTCCACGGTCGCGCCGTTCATCTACACGCTGTTCTAGCGGGACCGAGCGTGGGGGGGCGTCCGTGATCCCCGGAGGGAACCCGGAGGGCCACGCCGGGATTGAAGGACCAGAGGGAAGGGGAGACCGGGCTCTCGCGGTCCGGTAATCTCGCCTTTCCGGGCCCGTCCGTGCGACGCGACCGCCCTGCAGCATCGCCCGCCTCTCCGGAGGAAACATGACTAGCCTGCATGTCTCACCAGCCTCTGCTGCGGCAGCGGCTAAGCCGCGCCTCGTCACGAGCCTGGTGAGACATGCAGGCTAGGGAGCGCCGCATCCTCCTCTCTCTCCTCGCCACCGCCGTGGCGACGCTCCCCGGATGGTCGGCGTCCGGGACCGCCGCTCCCTCGGATCCGGAAGGAAGCTCCCTGCTTGGGGAAGGCGATCATTCCGGCAAGGTCACGGCGCGACTCCTCGCGGACGTCGAGGCGGTGGGGCCGGACGTGCCGTTCATGGTCGGCATCGAGATCACGATGCAGCCCGGCTGGCACACGTACTGGGAGAACGGGGGCGATGCCGGACTCCCCACGACAGTCGAGTGGGAGCTTCCCGACGGATGGGAGGCTTCCGACATCCTCTGGCCGGTCCCGCACCGCTACGAGGAGGAGGGAGACCTCGTCACGTTCGGTTACGCGGACCGGGTCCTGCTGCGGACCGAGATCACTCCGCGCGGCGCCCGTCCCGGAGGCGAGCCAGCCGTGATCCGAGGCGTGGTCGACTGGCTCCAGTGCAAGGACATCTGTATTCCGGGCGGCGCGAAGGTCGAGATCCGACTCCCGGTGGAAGAGGAAGCGCGCCCGGCGCACGAGAAGACTCTCGCGACGTTCGCGGCGGCGCGTGAGCGGAACCCCCGGATCGCCGCCGACGAGGAGAGCACTGCGGTCTGGCCGTTCCAGAGCCTCGACGCCATACCCCCCGGGGACTCGGCCAGCGTCGCCGCCGTCTTCGAGGGGCTCGAACACTTCGACGTCGAGCGGGCCGAGTTCTTTCCCCGTCCGTCCGACGTGCTCTGGTTCCGCGATGCGACATTCCGCTCCGACGAGAAGAATCTAGGAGTCGTGATTCCGGTGGAGGTCGACGCGTCGGTGGAGGCGGGTTCGGTGCTTCTCCTTCCCGGGGTCCTCGAGATTCCGCGGACCGACGGGGGGAAGCCCTACCTCCTGAGCCTCGACATTCCGGTGACGGTGGCCGAGGAGGGACAGACCCCCGAACCGGTGGAGGCCCCCGTCTTCGCCGCCGTGGCCGGCCCGCTCCTGCCCGTCGGGCCGGAGGGGCTCGGATCCGGGCGTGCGGCGCTCGGGCTCGGCGCCCTGGCGCGCTACCTCGTGCTCGCCTTCCTGGGAGGCATCATCCTGAACGTGATGCCCTGCGTGCTGCCGGTGATCTCGCTGAAGATCCTCGGATTCGTCTCCAAGTCGGACGAGGACCCGCGCAAGGTGGCCCGCCTCGGCTTCGTCTTCGCGGGCGGAGTCATCGCATCGTTCCTCGTCCTGGCGCTGGCGGTCATCGCCCTCCAGGCGGCGGGGGAGCACATCGGGTGGGGCTTCCAGTTCCAGAATCCCGCGTTCGTCGCCGGCCTCGCGGTCGTCGTGTTCGTGTTCTCCCTGAGCCTGCTCGGCGTCTTCGAGATCGACGCGCTCGCCGTCGTGGCGGGTCGGGGCATCGGCACCGGAGTGCACCGGGATTACGCCGACGCGTTCTTCCACGGAATCCTCACCACCGTCCTCGCCACGCCTTGTACGGCACCGATGCTCGGAACCGCGATCGCCTTCGCGTTCTCCCAGCCACCCGGAATCATCCTGCTCGTCTTCCTGGCCGTGGCCGTCGGCCTCGCCCTGCCGTACGTGCTCCTCTCGATGCACCCGGGCTGGCTGCGGTACATGCCCAAGCCGGGTCCCTGGATGGACACGTTCAAGCAGGGAATGGGCTTCGTGCTGCTCGCGACGCTGGTCTGGCTGCTCTTCGTGTTCGGGGCGCAGACGGGAGCCGACGGTCTCGTGTGGCTTCTCGCCTTTCTGCTCGTCGTCGGGTTCTTCACCTGGATGCAGGGGCGCTTTCTCGATCTCTCCTCGAGCCGAACCCGCGTGACCGTGGTGTGGCTTCTCACGATCGCCGGCGTGGGCTGGTCCTACCACGCCTTCCTCCACGAGCACATCTTCGGCGTCCCCGACGTCGCCTATGCCCGCGAGACTCCCCAGCTCCGCTCCTCGGTCGACGTGTCGGAAGGCGGGATCATCTGGGAGCCCTTCTCCGTGGAGTACCTGGAGGAGAGGGTCGCGGACGGAAACACCGTCTTCATCGACTTCACCGCCGACTGGTGCTGGACGTGCAAGGTGAACGAGAAGACCGTGCTCGCCAGCGAGGACGTGGAGCGGGTCTTCCGGGAGAACCGGGTCGTGACGCTCAAAGGGGACTGGACACGAAAGGACCCCGAGATCACCGAGATTCTCCGCCGGCACCGGCGGGCGGGCGTTCCCTTCTACGCCGTGTACCCGGCGGGGCGCCCCGAGGACGTCATCGTCCTTCCCGAGATCATCAACAAGAAGCTCGTCCTCGAGTCGTTGGAACGGGCAGGTCCCAGCATCGCGACTCCGGGGGCGTAGTGATCGCGCGCTGGGAGTCGGTCCGCCACGCGACCGGTGCTTCGGTGATCGCGATCTCCCTCGGACTCTCCGGCAACGCGGCCGCGTCCCCTCCGCCCGAATCCGCACCCCCTTCTGCCCCCGAGCCGGCCCGCATCTCTCACCGGCCTCGCAACGAGCCCGGTGAGAGATGCGGGCTCGGTCGGGAGGAGGCGGTCGAGCTCATCCTCGAGGCGGCCCTGTCCTCGGACGAGGGGTGGAGGAAGATCACCCACCTCTGTGATCGGATCGGCCACCGCCTGTCGGGATCGCCCTCCCTCGCCCGGGCGGTCGACTGGGCGGTCGAGCAGATGGAGCGCGACGGGCTCGAGAACGTGCGCCGGCAGCCGGTCGCCGTGCCCCACTGGGTCCGCGGGATGGAGAGCGCCACGCTGGTGGCGCCGCGTCACGCGGAGCTCGCGATGACCGGTCTCGGAAGGAGCGTGGCGACCGCCCCCGGGGGCGTGACGGCGCCGGTCGTGGTCGTCGGGGACTTCGACGAGCTCTCGGCCCTCGGGGACGAAGCCGTGAGCGGGCGAATCGTACTCTACAACGCTCCCTTCACGTCCTACAGCGAGACCGTGGAGTACCGCTGGGACGGCCCCGCCCGGGCCGCCGCCCACGGGGCCGCGGCCGTGCTCATGCGATCGGTCACTCCCCGGAGCCTGCGCACCCCGCACACGGGAGCCCTGGCGCCGTGGAAAGAGGACGGGCGCCGGATCCCGGCCGCGGCTCTGGCCATCGAGGATGCGGACATGATCGCCCGGCTCACGACCGCGGGGGAGGAGGTTCGCGTCCGGCTCGAGATGGAGGCGCACACCCGACCCGACACGGAATCGCACAACGTGATCGGCGAGATCGTCGGGCGGGAGCGGCCGGAGGAGGTCGTGGTGATCGGCGGGCACATCGACTCGTGGGACGTCGGGCAGGGGGCTCAGGACAACGGCGGCGGCTGCGTCGCGTCGATGGAGGCGGGCCGGATCCTGAGGGAGCTCGGTCTGCGACCCCGAAGGACGGTGCGCATCGTGCTCTGGACGAACGAGGAGAACGGCGGACGCGGGGCGAAGGCGTATCGGGAGTCCGTGGGGGACGCGATCGACCGTCACTACGCGGCGATCGAGATGGACGGAGGAGTGGAGCGACCCTGGGGCTTCGGGGTGAGCGTCTGGCGTGACGAGGAGGGAGAGGCGGACGAGCCGCGCGAGGCGCGGGTCCTGGAGGCGCTCCGGGAGCTCGTGCCGCTCCTCCGACCCGCGGGGGCCGACTCGGTCCGTCTCGGCGGGGGGGGCGCGGACATCTCCCCTCTCATGGAGGCGGGGGTGCCCGGTCTGGCGCTTCGGAATCCGATGGAGCGCTACTGGGACGTCCACCACTCGGACGCCGACACCGTCGACAAGATCGATCCGGTTGCCCTGCGGGAGAACATCGCGGCCCTGGCAGCGATGGCCTATCTCCTGGCCGATCGGACGGGAAGTCTCGACTGAGTGACCTTTGGCGGAGCCCGCCGCGCGCGAGTTCAACCCCGCCGGACGGGCTTCCGATTCTATTGGTGATGCGCGTCCTCGTCGGAGACGCGCAGGGGGCGCCGCGCCCGGAGTCGATGACGGGCGCGAGGGAGGCTTCGGAAGGAGGTCGGCACGGCATGGACAGGCAGGGCGAGCTCTTCGAATGGGATTCGGCCCTGGATCCGGACCCGGATCTCACGGATGAGGCCGGCGAGGAGCCGAGTGCGCTCCCCGACGAGCCCTCATCCGCGGAGAGCCGGGGCGAACCGGAGGAGGACGACCGGCGCGCCGGGGCGAGCGAAGACGGCCTGGTGATCGTCCGCTACGACGACGACTCGTTTCTGGAGCAGGTGAACCGGGCGGCCGAGACGCCCTCCGAGTCGGAGGACGTCTCGTCCGATCTCCCCATCCTCCGGGACGCCACGGAGCAGTGGCTGATGGCGCCCTCCGATCCCATTCCGGTGGCCGCTCCTCCGGTTCGCCCCGAGGTCGGGGCCCCGGGGGCCGACGGAGAGGAATCGCCCTCGGATGCGGGACCGGAGGAGGAGGGGAAGGGCGGCCCCGACGTCGCGGAGGATACGGAAGACGAGGCCCCGGACGGAGGGGAGGAGGACCCCCGCAAGGAGCTCCGGGAGATGCTCCGGGTCGCCGACTGGGATGCTGCGCTGGCCGCCGGCTCGGGGATGATCCCCGCGGCCCCGCGCCGGCACGATTCGACCCGGCGGGCGCGCGGGAGAGCGAGGGGCAGGAGCGGGCTCCCTCCCGCGGCGGCATCCCTACCGCGTACGGGACTCCGCCCCGCCTCCCGGGTGGACCCCGCTTTCGTCGGGCTCGCCGCGGCGGTCGCCGTCGGAATCGCGGGAACGGTGCTCTCCGTTCTGAAGGCGGAGCCATTCCGGACGTGGCAGTACCTCTTCGCCTGGTTCCCCTTCCTCGCCCTGGTGAACTGGGGCACGGCGCGCCGCTCTCCCGCTCACTCGATCCTCTCGGGCCGGGCCGGGGCGATCGGAGCGCTTCTCGCGGCTTCGGTTCCGGTCTGGCTTCTCTTCGAGCTCTGGAACTTCCGACTCGAGAACTGGTACTACGTCGGCGTTCCCGATGGCCTCCTCGCCCGACGCATCGGCGTGGTTCTCTCCTTTTCCACGGTCCTGCCCGGAGTCTTCTTCCTCGAGGAGCTCCTTGCGGCGCGGGGAGTCTTCGGCCGGCTGCGCTCCCGTCCTTTCTCCACGGGACCGCGCCTGGGGATCGGGCTCTGGATCACGGCCGCGGTCGCGGGTCTGCTCACCCTCGTGCTCCCGTCGTGGTTCTTTCCTCTGGTCTGGGCCGTGCCTCTTCTCGCCCTGGAGCCCTGGCTCCTCCGATCGGGCGGCTCCTCTCTTCTTCGGGAGGTCGCCGAAGGTCGACCGGGGAGGGTCGCTCGCCTTCTCGTGGCCGGAATGGGGTGCGGCCTCTTCTGGGAGGCGATGAACTTCCTCGCGGGGGGCCGGTGGGTTTACACCGTGCCCGGCGTCGGAATGCTCAAGCTCTTCGAGATGCCACTGCTCGGATTTCTCGGGTTCGCCCCGTTCGCCCTGAGCTGCTGGAGTCTCGCGAAGGCGCTCGTGCGCATCGGGGTCCTCCCCGACTGGGAGGTGGCGGAGCACCCGGCCCGATCCGCGCCGACCGAAGCCGAGGAAGACACGGACGCTTCCGAGGACGACACGGGCGGATCCGAGAGTGAGACGGCCGCTTCCGAGGACGACACGGACGGATCCGAGGAGGAGGCGGCGACGGAGATCGAGTCGATCCGCGTCGAGCGAAGCGTTCCCTCGCGGGTTCGTGCCGGCATCGTCGTCGCTGCGGCCGTGTTCTCGGCACTCGTCCTCGAGGGAATGGATCGATGGACGATCGACTCGTTCACTCCCCGACCCGAGAACGTGCCCGGCATCCCGGACGGAGTGGCCGCCTTCGCGCGACCGCGCGGAGGCGAGACCATCCGGGGGCTCATGGAGCTCATCGAGGATGGATCGCTGTACATGCCGGGCGCGAGCAGCGCCGCCCTGCTTGAGGGGCTCGACCGGCGCTGCCGGCTCGTCCTTCTGCGCGGGATCGGCACGACGAACGCGCAGCGTCTCGACGACGTGGGGGTGCGCAGCGTCGAGGATCTGGCGGCGAGGGAGCGCGACGAGCTCGTGGCCGCCCTGGCGGCGAGAGAGGAGTCGGGGTGGCGGCCCCGCCCGCGACGGGTCGAGACCTGGATCGAGGCGGCCCGGGAACGGATCCGGTAGCGGAGGTCAGTGCCCTTCCGGGGTCCGCTCCCCCGCGCGGATCGCCACCTCGAGCCGATTCTCCTCCGGTGGAAGGACGCAGTTGTAGAAGGGGGAGTAGGCACACCAGGGATTCGTCGCGCGGTTGAAGTCGATTTGCGCCGAGCCGTCGGGCGAGGGCATCACGCGTAGATACCGACCCACCCCGTACGATGCCTCGCCCGAGGTGGCGTCCGTGAACGGCACGAAGAGCGCTCCCTCCGTCTCTCCCGGAGAGCGGAACCCGGTGAGGGCGCAGGCCTTCCCCCCCACCTCGAACTCAAGTCGAGCCGCCCGGATGAACGGCTTCTCGAGCCCCCTCGTGGTTCCCAGGTTGAGAGTGTCCTGCGATGCCTCGGTGACGCGCGCCTCCACGCGCCAGTCGTCGCTGTCGGGAAACGTGACGAACCCGTGGAAACGCTCCGCGAGGAGATCGGGATCGTACGCGAGCACGCGGCCGAGCTCTTCTCCCTGAAGGCCGAAGGAGAGACGGAACCTCCCGATCCGGTAGTCCTGTTCGTCTCCGGCGGATTTGCCTACGAACTCGAGACCGGTGATCGGAATCCCGGCCCGGGTCGGGTAGCGGTATCCCTTCTCGTCCACCGGAGAGATCGCGAACCCGGCCTTTGCGAAACGGATCGTCGCCGCCGCCCCCCGCTGGCGGCCCGCGCCCGGATCCGTGACGAGGGAATCGCCCGCGACGTAGAGGTGGAGCGCCTCGGTCCACCGGAGATAGTCCGCCCGAATCGCGGTGAAGGGGCCTCGAGGGCTCGCTCGGTAGGCGGCCTCCCGCGCCGCCCAGAACTCCGACTTCGCGGCCGGGGACCCGGCGATCGCGACTGCGGCGCCCGTCGAGAGCGCCACCGCGAGGAACCGCGGGAGGAGAGCCTTCAGTCCCTTCATCGAGGCGTCAGATCGAGGCGGTCGCTCAATCGGAGAACGAACTTCGTCAGCAGGTTCGCCGCCTTCACGAGGTCTTCGAGATGGATCACTTCACAGGGGGTGTGCATGTAGCGGCAGGCGACCGAGACGTTCGCCACCGGTACGCCCGTCCGCCTCGACGAGATGGTATCGGCGTCGGTCCGGGTGCTTCCCTCGTCGATCTCGGTCTGGAACGGGATCTTCGCGGCCCGCGCCGTCTTCTCGAGGAGCTCGCTCAACACGCGGCTGCCCCGGATGCCCCGATAGATCGCCGGTCCCTTTCCGCAGACGATCTCGGGCTGCGCGGTCTTGGAGATGCCGGGCGTGGACGTGTCGTGGGTCACGTCGACGGCGACGGCCAGCGTGGGCAGGTAGCGCTCGGCCACGAGTCCCGCACCCCAGACCCCGGTCTCCTCCTGCACCGAGGAGACGCCGTAGACGGTCGCGCGGCGCCGGCGTTCCCGCCGGAGCTGGCGCAGCATCTCCGCGACGATGAAACACCCCATCCGGTTGTCGAAGCACCGGTGACTCGCGAATCCGCCCCCGAGCTCTCGGAAGTCCTCTCCGAAGACCACGGGATCGCCGACCGCGACCCACCTCGAAGCCGTTTTCTTGTCCTTCGCGCCGATGTCGATGCACAGATCGGAGAGCTTCAGCTTCTTCGCCGGTTCGCCCGGAGTCTGCAGGTGGATGGCCGGCACGCCGATCACGCCCGGGACCTCCCCTCCCTTTGCGAGGATGCGCACGCGACTCGCCGCCAACACCGCGGGATCCACCCCGCCGATCTTCCCGAACCAGATCATCCCGTCGGAATCGATCCGACGCACGATGAGCCCGATCTCGTCGGCGTGCCCGACGACCATTACGGAGATGTCATCCTTCCCTTCGAGAACCGCGGTGTGGTTTCCGTAGACGTCGCAGTCTACGCGATCCGCGTGGGGCTCCACGTACCCGCGCCAGATCCGTTGAGCGGGCATCTCGAAGTTGCTGGGAGCGGGGACGTTGAGCAGCCGGACGAGGAAGTCCTTGGATTCCTTGCGCATGGGCCCTTTCCTCGGGGGAGTCCGAACGGGGGGGCGATGAGAACGCACGTCGGGGCGAGCAGAGAGAAGAGGATAGGATGAAGACCCGCATCGAACAAGCGTGGACCGGCCGGGCGGCCCCTTCGTCCCGGGCCCGCGTGGCAGGCCTCCGTCCGGGCCCGCCGGTGGGTCGAGCGGCCGCCGCAGCGGAGGCCGGTGAGTCGTGCCGGCCAGGGCCGGAGCGCGGCGCTTTTTCTGCTTACGCCCTTGACGGGACGGCGGCAGGTCGTGGTGTCATGTCCCGACGCGTCCCGCGACGGACCGAATCGACCCCGCACGCGTGCTCCGGAGGACTCATGCCCCGTCAGACCCGGGGATCCATGCTCTGCCCCGACTGTCGTAAGCTCATCTCGGTGTCGGCGGAGAGCTGTCCGCACTGTGGGGCGCGCCGGCCCGGCTTCTACGGGTTCGGCCCGGCCCTGACGCGAGCGTTCGGGGGAAGGCTCGATCCGCTGTCCGCGATCCCGAGGGTTTGCCTCGGGCTCTACGTCGTCGCCCTTCTCCTCGATCCGGGGGCGGCGCTGCGGTTCTCCGGAGGGATCTTCGGCATCCTCTCCCCGAGCGGGCGGTCGCTCGCCATTCTCGGATCCACGAGTCCCTACGACCTCCTCGGCGGCCGACCGTGGACGATGCTCACCGCGATCTACCTCCACGGGGGAATCCTCCACATCCTCTTCAACCTGATGTGGGTCCGGAATCTGGCCCCGGAGCTGCAGCGCGGTTTCGGCCCGGCCCGCCTCTTCCTCATCTGGACCGTTGCGGGGGTCGTCGGATTTCTCCTCTCCGACCTCCTTCCCATTCTGGGAGTGGGACCGCCGCACTTCTCCGTCGGCGCGTCCGGCTCGATCTTCGGTCTGATGGCCGCCCTCATCGTCTACGGAAGGGTCTTCGGCGCTTCCCTGATGACGCGGCAGGTCTGGCAGTGGGCGATCCTCCTGGGAGTGCTCGGATTCCTCATGCCCGGGGTCGACAACGCGGCCCACGTGGGAGGGTTTCTCGGGGGATGGATCATGGCCACACTTCTGAGGGGAGGGATCGGCCGGCCGGAGGGTCGGGTGATCACGCTCTCGGCCCTCGCCCTCGTCGCGATCACCGCCGGAGGCTTTCTCCTCAACGTCGTCGGCGCGATTCTCGCGCACCCGCTCTTCCGGTGACGGCCGTCTCCTATCTTGAGCCGAGTCGGGCCGGACAGTACATTCCCCGAAACCCGTGTCCATCCGCACCCCGAATGGGAGAGGGATCATGAAGGCGGAGATGAAGACGCTTCTCGAGCGCTGGAGCGAGTTTCAGGATCTCTCTCGTGCGCTTTCCGTTCTCGAGTGGGATCAGGAGACCCAGCTGCCGGCGGGAGGCGCCGCCGCCCGGGCCAACCACATCGCCACGCTGGCGTCCGTGGCGCACGAAAAACTGGTGTCCCGCGAGTTCCGCTCGGCCCTGAAAAAGGCGGAGAAGCTGCCCCGACTCACCGCGAAGGAGCAGGCCATGACGCGGGAGGCCCGGCGGGAGCACCGGCGGGCGGCGAAGATCCCCTCCGATCTCGTGCACGCGGTGGCCATAGCCGAGAGCCGGGGCCTCGCGGCCTGGCGGAAGACGTATCGCACGAATCGTTGGTCGGGCTTCGTCAAGCCCCTCACCGAGCTCGTGCGCCTCAAGCGGCGGGTGGCGGACGCGGTGGGGTACCGCGACGTTCCCTACGACGCGCTCCTCGACGTCTACGAGCCGGGCGCCACGGTCAAGGAGCTCGACCCGCTCCTGGGTGAATTGAGAGAGGCCACCGCAGCTCTCCTCCGAAAGATCGGGAGATCGAAGCGCCGCCCGGACCGCCGTATCCTCCGGAGGCACTACCCCCAGGCCGAGCAGCTCGCGTTCGGGCGCAAGGTCGTCGAGGCGATAGGCTTCGAGCTCGACAAGGGCCGCATCGATCTCTCGACGCATCCCTTCTGCACGGGATTCGATCCGGGGGACGTCCGGCTCACGACCCGGGTGTTCGAGAAGCACCTGCCCGCCTGTCTCTTCGGTTTGATCCACGAGGCGGGCCACGGACTGTACGAGCAGGGACTGGATCCCAAGCTGACGCGGACCCCGATCGGCAACCCGATCTCGCTGGGTGTCCACGAGTCCCAGTCGCGCCTGTGGGAGAATCTGGTGGGACGGGGCCGTCCCTTCTGGCGGCACTTCCTTCCCCGCCTCAAGAGGGTGTTCCCCCGGCAGCTCGAGGGCGTGAAGCTCGACGACTTCCACTTCGCGATCAACGAGGTCATGCCGTCGTTCATCCGGGTGGAGGCCGATGAGGTCACCTACAACCTGCACATCGTACTCCGCTACGAGATCGAAAAGGACCTCGTGAACGGCCGAATTCGACCCCGCGATCTTCCCGCCCTCTGGAACGCGCAAATGAAGAAGCTTTTCGGCATCAGCCCGAGGCGGGATTCCGAGGGGGTGCTGCAGGACATCCACTGGGGAATGGGCCTGTTCGGCTACTTCCCCACCTACAGCCTGGGGAACCTCTACTCCGCGCAGATCTATCGCAAGGCGCAGAAGGACCTCCCCGAACTCGAGGGCAAGATCGCGAAGGGCGATCTCGTCCCGCTTCGGGACTGGCTGCGCAAAAAGATCCATCGGTGGGGCCGGATGTATCCGGCGGCGGATCTGATTCGTCGGGCGACGGGCGCGAAGCCTTCGCCCCGGCCGTTCGTGGAGTACGTGAACGCGAAGTACGGCGAGCTCTACGACCTCTAGCGGAGACGCCGCGGGGACCATCGGGTCGGGCCCCCGCTCGACCGGGCGGTCCCCGGGACGGGCAGGGGAATGCACACCTCCGACCCTTCTAGCCCGCGTATCTCACCAGGCTCTGCTGCGGCAGCGGCAAAGCCGCGCCTGACTTCGTCGTTGCGGCGCTTCCGCCCTGCGAAGGGGCTACGGCCCCGCCTCGGGCGAAAGCACCCCATCTTCTGGCCAGACACGGCTCTCCGCAGCCTCGCGACGAGCCTGGTGAGAAATGCGGGCTAGCGGACGGTCCGGTTGGATCCGGCTGGGCATCGCGGCCGGTCTGGGAACGGCGATCTGGTTCTCCCCCGTTCCGGAGGGCGTCGCGCCGGAGGCGTGGCAGCTCCTCGCCATCTTTCTGGCCACGATCGTCGGGATCGTTCTCGAGCCGCTTCCGATGGGAGCCGTGGCGCTGCTCGGAATCGCCGCCACGACGCTGACCCGCACCCTGACCGTCGGAGACGCGCTGAGCGGATTCGGAAACCGCGTGATCTGGCTCGTCGTGATGGCCTTCTTCATCTCCCGGGGGTTCATCAAGACGGGGTTCGGTCCGAGGATCGCCTACTGGTTCGTGAGGCTCCTCGGCCGGAGGACGCTCGGCCTCGGCTACTGCATGATCGCGACCGACCTCGTCCTCGCCCCCGCCATTCCGAGCATCACCGCCCGCGCGGGCGCGGTGGTCTTTCCTATCGTCCGGTCGGTGGCCGAGGCATTCGACAGCCGTCCCCGGGACGGCACCGCCCGTCGCGCCGGGGCGTTTCTCGTGCAGAGCGCCTTCCAGGGAAACCTGATCACCAGCGCCATGTTCCTCACGGCGATGGCCGCCAATCCCCTCGCGGCCCAGATGGCCGCGGACATGGGCATCGGGATCACCTGGGCGGGATGGGCATACGCGGCCCTGGTTCCGGGCCTCGTCAGTCTGCTGGTCGTGCCGCTCGTGCTCTATCGGCTCTACCCGCCGGAGATCCGGCGGACGCCGACCGCTCCCGATTTGGCCCGGGCCAAGCTCGCCGAGATGGGCGCGATGAAGCGGGACGAGTGGATCATGCTGGGGACGTTTCTCCTCCTCCTCACCCTCTGGATCTTCGGCAAGCGACTGCACGTGCACAGCACGGTCGCCGCCATCGCGGGACTGGGCGTGCTGCTCACTTCCCGCGTGTTGAGCTGGGAGGACGTCCTGAACGAGAAGGGGGCGTGGAACACCCTCATCTGGCTGTCGACGCTGGTGATGATGGCGTCCTCTCTCAACGAGCTCGGTCTGATCCCGTGGTTCAGCGGAAGGGTCAGCGGTCTGTTCGAGGGCGTCGGCTGGCTTCCGGCGTTTCTGGCGCTCAGTCTGATCTACTTCTATACGCACTACTTCTTCGCGAGCAACACGGCCCACATCAGCTCGATGTACGCGGCGTTCCTGGGCGCGGCGCTGGTGGCCTCGCGTTCTTCAGCAATCTCTTCAGCAGCACGACTCACTACGGGACCGGTCCGGCGCCCGTGCTGTACGGCGCCGGCTACGTCGAGCTCGGAGCGTGGTGGAGACTCGGCGCTATCGTCAGCGTCGTGAACATCGCGATCTGGCTCGGGATCGGCGGGGCGTGGTGGAAGCTGATCGGGATCTGGTAGGAGACCGGTCCCAGGAGGAAAGAGAGGAATGGTCGATCGATCGGACACCGAAATGCCGCTGAGCGGAATTCGAGTTCTGGATCTCTCCCGGATTCTCGCCGGGCCTTACTGCACCATGATTCTCGGCGACCAGGGCGCGGAGGTGATCAAGGTGGAGCGGCCCGGTGCGGGAGACGACACGCGCACCTGGGGCCCGCCCTTCGCTGGCGGCGAGAGCGCCTACTACCTCTGCTGCAACCGGAACAAGAAGTCGATCGCGATCGACCTGAAGAACCCCCGCGGCGTCGAGCTCGTCCGGGAGCTTGCCGCGGTCTCCGACGTCCTGGTGGAGAACTTCACTCCCGGGCTCATGACCCGCTTCGGCCTCGGATACGAGGCGCTCCGTGAGGTCAACCCCCGGATGGTCTACTGCTCGATCACCGCCTACGGACAGGACGGGCCCTACCGCGACCGCCCCGGCTACGACATGGTGCTCTCCGCGGTCGGGGGACTCATGGGCATCACGGGCGAGCGCGGAGGCGATCCGGTGAAGGTCGGCGTGGCGATCACCGACGTCCTCACCGGCGTCTATACGTCGGGGGCGATCACGGCCGCGCTGCTCTGGCGGGAGCGCTCCGGCCGGGGCCAGTACATCGACTCCAGCCTCTTCGACGTCCAGATCTCGGCGCTGGCGAACATCGCGAGCAACTACCTGGTGGCCGGCAAGGAGGCGCAGCGGTGGGGCACGGAACACGAGTCGATCGTGCCCTATCAGGTCTTTCACACCCGGGACAGGCCGATCGCGATCGCCGTGGCGAATCGGAAGCTGTGGATCAGCTTTTGCCGTGTGATCGGGAAGGAGGAGTGGATCGACGATCCGCGATTCGAGTCCAATCCGAAGCGCGTGGAGAACCGCGACGTGATTCTCCCGCTCATCGCCGAGGTCATGGCCGGCAAGACGTGCGATGAGTGGGTCGATCTGCTCGTGGGGGCGTACATCCCCTGCGGACCGGTCAACGACATGCGGGGTCTCTTCTCCGATCCACAAGTCGCCCACCGGGGAATGGCGGTGGAGATCGGTCACCCGACGATCGGGACGCTGCGCCTGACGGGCCTGCCGATCCGGTTTTCCGAGACGGCGGGGACGATCCGGCTCCCTCCGCCGCTCCTGGGCGAGCACACCGAGGAGCTGCTGGCCGACGTGCTGGGTTACTCTCGCGAGAAGATCGAGGATCTGAGACGCCAGGGAGCGATCTGATCGAGGATCGGACCGAGGACCGAATCGGGCCCGCCCCGCCCGGTCCGACCCCGACCCCGTTATGATCAGACGATCGGCAGACCGATCTCGAAGCGGCCGGCCCGGAGCGGAGCGTGAATGCCGCCGGCCAGGACCACCTGCCGCAGACAGAGCCCCCCGATGATCCCGCAGATCGAGGCCGGGACCACAAGCTCGGCCAGCTCGAGCACCAGCGGAACGACGAGCCCGATCAGGGCCACGCCGATCCAGAAGAGCGGGGCGATGTCTCCCGCCAGGACCTGGCGCGCCGACTCCCGCGACTCCGAGACGCGGTGCGTCCCCTGAAGATAGAAACCGACCACGAACATCTCCAGGACGATGAGCATCACGTCGAAGTGGGCCAGCATCCGGATAGGCTCCGCGTGGCCGACCGTCGTCATCGAGGCGATCAGAACGATGGCCATGATCCCGGTCGACAGCGCGGACACCAGAAAGAGCAGCGGCAGCATGGCCGTGCTCCAGAAGGCGATCGGTCGCGCGGCTCCCAGCAGGATCCCGGTGTAGATCATCGTGGCAACGGCGAACAACGCCCCGAGTGCGCCGAGGAGGTCACCCGCCCTCGACTCGCCCACGAAGAAGCCGAACGGCCAGATCGAGCCCGCGATGTGGATCGCGTTCAGGATCATGAAGACCGCGATGATGATCGTCCCCCGCGCGATCCACGACGTTCCCGGGCACTTTCCGGCGCGCCAGAAGTTCTTCGGGGTGCCGAGATCGGCGACGAGGAACAGGCATCCGATCGCGACGCAGGGAAGACCGAGCGAGATCCCGATCTTGGCGATCTCCTGCCAGGCCTCTCCGGCGAAGCCGGCCACCACTCCCGTCAGGTAGGCTCCCGCCCCGAGCCCCGCGAGGAAGAGGTACGCGGCGATGAGCCATCTCCACTTCGTCTGTGCTTTCAGATTCGGGACCATCGCTCACCTCGGCGGCAGGTAGTAGCAGGAGGGATCGGTTCCGAACTCCGGGTTGAGCTGGAAGCCGCGTTCACGCTTGATCAGGATCGACACCTCGCTCTCGGGATCGTCGAGATCACCGAAGTGGCGAGCCTTGGCCGGGCACGACTCGACGCAGGCGGGCAGCCGACCCTCCTTGACGCGATCCATGCAGTAGTCGCACTTCGTCGCGACGCCGTAGCCGTACTTTCTCTCCCACTCCGCCTTCGCGTGGGACTCGTAGGGGTCGAGATCGCCCTCGGCGTCGGGGAAGTAGGTCGTCCACTCCTCGACGGTCTGCCGTGCGCCGTAGGGACAGGCCATCATGCAGTACTTGCAGCCCATGCAGAGATCCTTGTCCACGTGCACGATGCCGTTCTCGTCCTGGGTGGTCGCTCCGGTGGGGCACACGGTCATGCACGCCGGCTCCCGGCACTGCTGGCAGATCAGCGGGATCATCTGCCGTAGCGCGGTCGGAAACGAGCCGATCTCGGAGGGCACGCACCGAGCCCAGTCGATGCCCCGCGGGGTGTGGTTCGCTGCTTTGCACGTCACCTGGCAGGAATAGCACCCGTAGCATCTCTTCAGATCGATGACGAATCCGTAGTGCGGCATTCTGGCTACCTCCCCGTCGCCTTGTAGATCTTCACCTTGGCGCAGGCATCCGACCCCTGGGTGAGCGAGTCGGTGTGCTTCTCGCTCGTGAGGATGAGGTCGTCGAAGAACTGCCCCTTGCCCCGGGCGACCGGGATTCCGCGCGCCCAGTGGCCGTGGCAGCCGGCGATGCCGAGCTGATCCGGGTGCATCCCCTCGACCAGCTTCACCGGGCCCTTGATCTTCCTCCCTTTCACGTTCTCGACGTAGATGGTGTCTCCGTCCGCGAGACCTTTCGATCTACCGGTCTCCGCGTTGATCTGGATCAGGTACACGAACGGATCGTTGACGGAGACCTCGTCGAGCCAGGGGTTGTTCTGGGTGGACGACTGCGTGTGGAAGGAGGGTCTCCAGCTGAACGCCCACAGGTCGAACTCGGGGTCCTTCTCCTCGTGGGAGGGACACGGAAACCACTCGGCCAGCGGCGTGTAGAAGCTCCAGTCCTGGATGTCCTCCCGGCCGAAGGAGGCGCACACCTCGCGGGCCTTCTCGCCGGCGTCGAGGAAGTACTCGAAATAGATGGGCACCCGGACCGGAACGAACCACCTCCAGTACATCTCCTCGACCTTGGTGGGCCACTTCTCGAGACCCGTCTTCTTCAGAGCCTCGAGCCCCCTGTCCGGTCCGAGACGGTCCTTGAGCACCCGGTCGACGACGTCCTGCCAGGTGTAGTCTCCCTCGGGATCGAGTCGGTACTCCGGAGACATCTCCCCGCCGTAGCGGATGGGGATGACCCGATTGATGGCCTCGTAGTACTTGTCCTGGACCCCGAGCCGCTTGGCGATCTCCAGCATGACCTCGTTGAAGTCCCGGCGCTCGAACAGGGGCTCCACGACCGGCTGGCGGATCTGCCAGACCCAGTGATCCATGCCCGTGGGATGACAGAACGTCGAGGGAAACGTCACGCAGGGGGTGTAGCGCTCGAGGAAGCAGGCGTCCGGCAGAACGATGTCCGCCACCGCCTCCGTGAACTCGTTGTGGTAGATGTTGAACGAGAAGATGAAGTCGAACTTCTTCAGGAAGTTCTCCGTGACGTCCTGGGCGTTCGCCATGGTCATGACGGAGTTGGACCCGAAGTTGATCATGATCTCGGGGCGATAATCGATCTTGAAATCCTGAAGGTACTTCTCCCACTCCGGGGAGCAGATGGTGAACGCGTTGTAGACGGAGCAGGGGAACATGTCCTGCAGGTCGAGTCGTGTCGGCGGGGCGGGCTCGCGGAGCGGATACGGCTTGTGATCGTAGACCCACCCCTTGACCGTCATCAGGCCGTCCGGGCACGGATAGGGAACGGTGTTGGGCTTGCCCGTGTCGGGATGCCCCTGCGAGACGGGCGGCCCGTGTCCCATGGCGCCGCCCGGAACGTCCGCGGCGCCCACGATATGGTTCAGGAGATCGATCTCCAGGCAGTTCCATCCCGAGTTGACGTGCCCCTGGCTGCCACGGAAGAAGATGGCGGCCGCGGGGCGCAACGGCAGCTCCTTGCCGTCGATCGTGATCGTGCTGCCGATCTGCGCGTGCTCGACGAACTCCTTGGCCACGCGACGGACCGTCGCCGGAGGCACGCTGCTGACCTTCTCCACCCGGTCCAGCGGGTAGCTCTTCTTCACGTGCTCCCGGAAGAGCTGGAACGCCGGATGGCACGTCGTTCCTTCGACCGAGTACGTGCCTTCGAGGGCGTAGTCCAGGATCGAGTCGTCGTCGAAGGTCTTCGCCCTCTCCGCCTCGGCATCCCACACGAGGGGCTTTCCGCTCTCCGGGCCCCGGACGTAGTGGCCGTCGGACCGGATCAGGTAGGGAGCGTTCGTCTTCAGCTTGAGGTACTCCGCGTCCCAGACGCCCAGCTCGTTGAGGATGACGTTGATCATTCCGAGGGCGACGATCCCGTCCGTGCCCACCCGGATGGGCACCCATTCGTGCGCCTTGGAGGCCTGGGTGGAGAGGAACGGGTCGAAGACGACGGCCTTCATGCCCCGCGCTCGGGCGTCGGCCGCCCACTGCGCGCTCTGCAGCGCCGCGTGGCCCGCGCCGTGCCCCTTCGAGCAGCCGAAGTAGAGAGTGTAGTTGTTGTAGTTCCAGTCGGGGATGATCGACCAGGCGGCGTGCATGATCCCGTTCATGAAGTGGGCGCCGTTACCGCACCAGAGGCCGCCTCCCGACACCCAGTAGTTCTTGAAGCCCCAGGCCTGCATGAAGGCGGGAACGGCGAAGCGAATCTCGCTCGTCTGCACCGTCGTGGCCTGGAAGTAGCACCCGCGGGCGTCCTTCATGTTCTTCAGCTTGGAGACGATGGTGTCGAGAGCCTCGTCCCAGCTGATCCGCTCCCACTTGGGGTCGGCGTGGACTCCCTTCTCCGGATTCGTGCGCTTGACCGGGTAGTTGATCCGGTGCCGGTCGTAGAGGGTCAGAAGCTGCGCCGTGCCCTTCGCGCAGATCCGACCGCTGCCGGCGGGTGTGTTCGGGTCCCCCTCCAGGGAGACCACCACGCCGTCGACGACGTGGGCCCGGATTCCGCATTGAGCGTAGCAACCTCCGCAAGAGGTGTGAACCCACGTGTCTTGCCTGGCCGTCACGGGCTGTGCGCTCATCCTGCCACCGCCTTCCGCAGTCATCGGGCATCGCGAGACGATTCGCGGTCGGAGGCGGGACACGTTGCCGGAACCCTTCGCGAGCGTCGTCGCCGATTTCGGTCAACACAAGATACCCGAATCAGCAATTCCGCAAAAGCCCTCGGCCGGGACCGACGCAGGGGGTTAGGACTCGGAATCACGGCGTTGCCCGCGCGGGAACACGACCGAATCGGTCTAGATTCCCTCGTGGAGCGCCTCCGCCACGGCGCGGGCCGCGGCGTCGTGACCCGCCGGGGTCCAGTGGATGTCCACGAAGTAGTAGAGGCGCTCCTCCGAAGCCTGCGCCGCCCGGATCAACGTGTCCGACAGATCCAGGCAGAGAATCCCGGAACGGTTCAGGTGGGCGGCGAACGCGGTCTCGAACGCGCGGCGGGACTCGGGGTCGGAGACGCCCAGATGGCTCCAGCGCGGAAGATCCTCCGGGTGGACCACGTAGCTGAGCGGGAACGTGAGGATCAGGAGCTCCGCGCCCGTCCCGTGGACGGTGCGCTGGAGCTCCTCGTAGAACGCGAGCGCCCGTCGCACCCGGTCGCTCGCGGGATCGAACGGACTCACCGCGGGCAAAGGGCGACCCGCCCCCGCGATCTCCCCCCCGGCGCGGCGGTCCGAATCCGAGGCGCGCCATCGGGTGAACAGCCGCCACCCCTGGAAGACGATCGCCGACCGCTTCAACGCTCCGAGCCAGCGACGGCCCTCCGACGAGTCCCGGGGCACGAGGTACCCGCGCCCGTCGACACGATACCCCTCGCTGTACTCCTCCGAGACCTCCAGGGAGCCGTACACGATCTGGATGACGAGATCCGGAGCGTAGCGAATCCCGTCTCTCCGGAACCAGGCCAGCTGCTGGATCGGACCGAGGGCGGGAACGCCCGCGTTCACGTTGTCGAGCCGGCCTCGTAGCGTGGGGTCGATCCGCTCCCGGTGTTCGCGGAGCCGTTCGAGAAAAGTGTCCTCGAAATCGACGCCCCACCCGAACGCGAACGAGGGCCCCAGAAGCATCATTCGCCGGACGCCGTCCGGCTTGGTCACCGGGATCTCGTCCCCGGCGGCCCCGACCCGCAGGCCGGCCGAGTCGGTGTAGATCTCGGTCGCGAACTCTACCGTCCGGTGAGACAGAGCGAGATTCGGGCGAAGGCGAAACCCGGTGTCCTCGTCCGGAGCAAAAAAGAGGGGAAGCGCCGTCCGGCGGACGAGCCACTCTCCGGCCACGACCCGGTAGTGAAACTGGAGCGCAACCTCGAGGAGCAGAAGACAGAAGAGGAGGTACCCGGCCACGAAGAGAGATCGGCGCATGCGCGGAGTATATCCGGTCAGGTATGATTCCTGCTGCCCCGTCTTCGGAGGGGGCGAAATGTCCCCGGAATGCTCAATCGTTGCGCATCTGGCTCCGAGGACACGGTCTTGCTTGATCATCGGAAACGCCGTTTCGACGCGGGGACGGCCGTGATGCTCTCCTGGGTTCTCTTTGCCGTCGTCGGATGCCCGTTCTCCTCCCCTCCCGGGGAAGGGGATCCGGTCGGTCCGGGGGGCGACAAGGACGAGACGGTCCCGGTCCCCGTACAACGCGCGTACTTCATGCTTCAGCGGGCGACGGTGTACTCGGAGGAGTGGCCCGATCGGTTCCTGGATCACCGGATCTTCGTGTGCAACCCGGCTCTCGCACCACAGACGGTCGCCAAGATCCGGGAGGACCTGCCCGGCGTCCTCTGCCTCGCCTACACGAACGCGCAGGACGCCTTCATCGGTATGTACCCGGATGATGCCTACTACCTGGCCCTGACCGCCGCCTTCGATTCGTCGCTTTGCATCCGGGATCTCGTCACCGGAAACGTGGTCCGCATCTACCAGAGCGATCCGGAGGACCCCTCCACGGCGGTCCCCACCTTCATCCTGAGGCAGGAGTCGGCGGACGTCCTGGTCGACTTCCATCGCGACGTCACGATGGATGCCGCGTGGGACGGCTTCTACATCGACATGTGCACGGCGGTGTTCCCGGACTACCGAATCCGCCGGCTGTCGAACATCACCGACTCCTACGACATCGACGGGGACGGCTCTCCCGATTCCGAAGTCGACATCCAGACGCAGTACGCGACGTGGCGTCCCTACTTCACCGCGCGACTGCGGGAGACCCTCGGCGAGGAGATGATCGTGCTGGGGAACAGCGGAGGAGCGCTCGACGATCCGTCCCTCAACGGAATCACGCTCGAGGGCGTCGGCATCCGCTTCACCCCGGCCGAGGCCCGGGCCGCGCTGGCGTCGCAGCGGGCCGTCGGGCAAGACCCCTTCCAGGCCGTTCTCTGGGTCACCGGGGCGGAGAGCCACGCTCCGACTCTCGACCTGGCGGAGAGCCTCGACGGCGTATTCTACGGCGAGCTGAACTACGTCGTTCTCGACTGAGCCAGGATTGCACCGACGCTGAGCAAGACCCGGTCACTTCGCCCCGACCCGCGGTCGGTTGGGGTCCCCCACAGGTCGAGTGGCGAGCCGCGGTCGAAGGGGGGGTCTTCCCGATCCTCGAACCTCGCCGATGGAATCGCCCGGAACGACTCGCCCCTCTCATCTCGCGGCTCGCTACTCGGCCTGGGAGGACCCCCCCTTCGACCGCGGCTGCCAGCAGAGGTCCAGGTCGAGGTCGATCTCTCAGAACCCGTCCTCTCCCGTGAGAGCCCGTCCGAGGATCAGCGTATGCACCTCGTGGGTTCCCTCGTAGGTGTAGACGGACTCCAGGTTCAGCATGTGCCGGATGACGGGGTACTCGATGTGGATCCCGTTGGCCCCCAGAAGGGCCCGAGCCGAGCGCGCGGTCTCGAGAGCCATCTCCACATTGTCCCTCTTGACGAGGCTGACGTGCCACGGGGTGAGAATCCCCTTTTCCTTGAGCCTCCCGTAGTGGATGACGGTCACGGCCGCTCGGGTGATCCCGGTGGCCATCTCCACGAGCCGCTGCTGCACGAGCTGCTTCTTCGCGACCGGGACTCCGAAGGCGATCCGGTCCTGCGTGTAGGCGAGCGTCGTGTCGTAGCAGGCACGGGCCGCTCCGATCACCCCGAACGCGATCCCGAAGCGCGCCTGGTTCAGGCAGCTCAGCGGACCGTCCAGTCCGGCCGCCCCGGGCAGGCGGTTCGCCTCCGGCACGCGGCAGTCGGAGAGAACGATCTCTCCCGTGTCGGACGCCCTCAGCGACATCTTCCGCCGCATCGTGGGCGTCTCGAACCCGGGGGTCCCCCGCTCGACGAGGAAGCCGCGAATCGACCGGGGGTCGTTCCCCTCGGTCTTGGCCCACACGACCGCGAGGTCCGCCTGGGGTGAGTTCGTGATCCACATCTTCGCGCCGTTCAGGACCCAATCGTCTCCGTCGCGAACGGCACGCGTCTTCATGGCGCCCGGATCGGATCCCGCGTCGGGCTCCGTGAGCCCGAAGCACGCCACGACCTCTCCCGCCGCCATCTTCGGAAGCCACCGCTGGCGCTGCTCCTCGGAGCCCCAGCGGTGAATCGGGTACATGCAGAGGGAGCCCTGCACGGAGACGAAGCTGCGCAACCCGCTGTCGGCGTACTCGAGCTCCATCATGGCCAGTCCGTAGGCCACCTCTCCGAACCCCGGGCAGTCGTATCCCTTGAGATTCATCCCCAGGACTCCCAGCTCGGCGATCTCGGGTACGAGCTCGCGGGGGAAGATCTCCTTCTCGAACCACTCGTCGGCGTAGGGGATGTACTTGTCGGCCAGAAAGCGGCGGATCGTGTCCCGGACCCGCCGCTCCTCGTCCGTGATCAGCTCTTCCAGACCGATCAGGTCGTCCAGGGACACAACCCGATGTCTTCTGCGGGTCTTCCGCATGTCCGGTCTCCTTCGTCACCGGGGTCGGTCGCGGGCGGCGCGAGAGCTCCGCGCCGTGGGAGGGCTCCGCCGGAGGGGGTCGGCGAACGGGTCCGGGATGTCCGGGATCGCCTCCGTGGGTCCGGGGGCCGGGAGGATAGCCCACCTTCCCCCCGCTGGCGACCCCGATCCCTCCCGGGTCGGCCCCGCGGGAGCCGGCGGCGAGCTCCCGCCAGTCCGGGAGGACTCCGCGGGGATCTTGCGGAATCCCCGCTCATCGCGCAGGATGCGGGACCGAGTTGTCTCGTGGTCGGCATCCGAGGAGTGCTCGTGAAGGAGGAGGACTGGATCCGGGGAACCGTGACGGACCGGATCGAGTGGACCGAGGGGCTCGTCACCCTCCGCTTCGACGTCGTGCCCCCGCCGTTTCGTCCGGGGCAGTTCACCTCGGTCGGCGTGGAGGGTCAGGACAAGGAGGGGCGTCCCGCCCGCATTCATCGCCTCTACTCGATCGCCTCCGCCCCGGGAGAGCCCCTGGAGTTCTTCCTCGTGCGGGTGGACGGGGGCAAGGTCAGCCCGCACCTCGAGGCGCTCGGGATCGGTGAGGCGGCCTGGATCCACCGGAAGCCGAAGGGGAAGTTCACCTTGGATCGGGTTCCCGAGAGCCCCCATCTCTGGCTCTTCGCGAGCGGCACCGGGGTGGCCCCCTACCTCTCGATGCTCCGGACCGAAGAGCCCTGGGAGCGCTTCGAGAGGATCGTCACCGTCCAGGGCGTGCGGTTCCCCGCCGACGTCGCCTACGAGGAGGAGCTGAGAAGACTCTCCGCCCGGCACGACGGTCGGCTGTCCCTCGTCACGTGCGTGACCCGCATGGATCCGGGCCCGAAGCGGTACCACGGTCGGATCACCGCGGCGCTCCAAACGGGGAAGCTCTCCGAGATGGCCGGCGTGTCCCTGACTCCGGAGACCTCACAGATCATGATCTGCGGGAACCCGCGGATGATCGAGGAGCTGCTCGAGCTCCTCCATGAGCGCGGCTTTCGGGACAACACCCGCAAGGAGGCCGGGCACCTCACGTACGAGCGCTACTGGTAGCGAACCCGGGCGGTGCGCGCACTTGCCGGGAGGGCGACCCCACGCTCCGCTCCGAGACCGACGGCAAGGAACGGGACCTCGCATGGCAGCGAACAGGACCGAGGCGGAAGACGGCAACGCCGCCGCCGATGCACACGCCCGCATCGGGGCCGGAAAGCTGTGGGCGTTTCGCCTGATCGCCGTCGTTGTCCTGCCCATCGCGCTCCTGGCCCTGTTGGAACTCGGCCTCCGCGTGGGCGGCTACGGGATCCCCCTGGGCTTCGCCCTGCGCGACGACGTGGAGGGTGAGCCGAGGATCCTGAGCAATCCCCGATACACGCAACCGTTCTTCGGTCCCCTTCTCGCCCGACCCATCCGGCCCTTCTCCCTTCCGGCGAAGAAGGGGCCGGAAACGGTCCGGATCATCGTCCTGGGGGGATCGGCCGCCCAAGGGGTTCCGGAGCCGGCCTTCGGGATGGCGCGGATTCTGGAGACCCTCCTCGAGGATCAGTGTCCGGGCACGCGCTTCGAGGTGGTCAACGCCGCGATCACGGCCATCAACTCCCACGTGGTTCTGGGCATCGCGCGCGAGTGCACGGATCTGGAGCCCGACGCGATGGTCCTGTACCTGGGAAACAACGAAGTCGTGGGCCCCTACGGACCCGGAACGGTCTTCGATCCTCTGGCATCGGGTCGTCTCCTGATTCGGGCCGCGCTGGCCGCGAAGAGAACCCGCGTGGGCCAGCTGCTCGAGAACGCGTTCGGAGAGCATCTGGCGAGGGGCGCCGAAAGACCCACCGTGTGGCGCGGCATGAGAATGTTCCTCGAGAACCGCATCCGCTTATCGGATCCGCGTCTGGAGACGACGTACGAGCACTTCGAGGACAACTTGGAGGACATCTGTCGCGCAGGCCGGCGCGCCGGGGTTCCCGTCATCGTGAGCACGGTCGGCGTCAATCTCAAGGACTCCTCCCCGTTCGCCTCTCTGCACCGCACCGGCTTGACGGCACGAGACAGCACGGAGTGGGAACGGGTCTACGAAGAGGGGTCGGCGCGGCAGAGCCAGGGACGCGTCCGCGAGGCGGTCGGCTACTACGAGGAGGCGGAGGCGATCGATGGCGAGTACGCGGATCTCGCGTTCCGTCTCGCGCAGTGTCACGAGGCCCTCGGCGACCCCGAAAGAGCGCGAGCGCACTACGAGAAGGCGCGTGATCTCGATGCTCTCCGGTTTCGCGCGGACAGCCGCATCAACGAGATCATCCGGCGGGTGGCCGGCGGACGGACCGCCGAAGGCATCTACCTGGCCGACTCGGAGCGCCGCCTTCGAGCCGCCAGCCCGAAGGGGATTCCGGGACGGGATCTCTTCGACGAGCACGTTCACCTTCGATTCCGGGGAAACTACCTCGTCGCCCGCACTCTCTACGAGACCCTTCTGCCCGCGCTGCCGGCCCGCGCCCGGCAGAAAGCGACCGGGCGCCCCGTGCTCACGCAGGAAGCGTGCGCGCAGCGCCTGCCCTTCACCCCGGTCGATCGCCACGACGCCCTGGAGACGATCCTTACGATGCTCGAACAGCCTCCGTTCACGAACCGGATGGGTCACGATCGAGGGGTGGCCGAGCTCTCGGCCGAATGGGCGGCCCTGGGAAAGCAAACGGCCGGGAGGGGCCTGGAGGAGGCGCTCGCAACCTACGAGCGGGTCCTGCAGAGCGGGGACGCCCACCCCTTCGTGCGCCATCGGTACGCGCAGATCCAACTGCAGCACGCGGGCCGGCCCGAGGTCGCCGAAGCGGAGTTCCGACGTCTCGTCCGCTCCTTTCCGAGTTCGAACCGCTATCTGCTCGGACTCGGCCGGGCCCTCGCGGAACAGGGCAAATCCGCCGAAGCGGTCGAGTGCTTCGAGAGATCCCTTCGACTGGTACCCCACCAGGCGGCCGTCCACAGCAACCTGGGCGCGGAGCTGACGGATCTCGGAGAGCCCGGACGGGCGGTCGAGCACCTGGCGCGAGCGGTGGATCTCGAGCCGGACAATGCGGCGTTCCACAACAACCTCGCGACCGGGCTCCTGAAATCGGGCGAGCACGAGCGGGCGCTGGCTCACTTTCGGATGGCGGTCGAGATCGATCCCACGGATGCGCTCGCCCAGAACAATCTCGGGGCCGCCCTCTTGCAGCAGGGCGAGCCCGCGCCCGCCCGCGAGCACTTCGGCCGGGCCGTGGCGGCGGATCCGGAGAATGCGCTCTACCATCACAACCTCGGGAGGGCTCTGGCTCTCCTGCAGCAGAGCGATGCCGCCGTCGGCAGCTACCGCAGGGCGCTCGCCCTGAACCCGGAGGACGCGGAGACGCACCGGCGCCTGGGCCTCACCCTGATTCGTTCGGGCCGAGCCGCGGAGGCGGCGAGTCACTGCGGGGAAGCCGTACGCCTGAGTCCCGCATCCCCCGCCGCGCACTACTGTCTCGGCCTCGCCCTCCTCCGAATGGGGGAGGAAGAGGAGGGGCTCGTGCACTGTCGGACGGCTGTCCGACTTCGGCCCGGTTTCGCGGAAGCGCACTGTGCGGTAGCCACCGTGGGGGCGTGGCGCGGCGATGTCGACCAGGCGTCCCGTTCCTACGAGACGGCCCTGCGGCTCCGCCCGGAATCCGTTCGGGCCTTGAACGGCCTCGCGTGGCTGCTGGCGACCCGCACGCCGCGGACCGCGGAGGACACGAACCGCGCGGTACGGCTGGCAGAGCGGGCCTGCCGATTGCGCGGACAGGAGGAACCCGTGTCCCTCGACACGCTCGCAGCCGCCTATGCCGCGGCCGGGCGCTTTCCCGAAGCCGTGACCACGCAGGAGAAGGCCATTCGCGTTGCGGAGGCGGGCGGGAAGAGGGAATACGTCCTGGGGATACAGAAGCGTGACCTCCAAGGCATGCGAATACGCCTTACGCTCTATCAGGCCGGGCGGCCGTATCGCGATCCGGCGGAGTGACGGGATCCTCGTGCCTACCGAGGTGGCTCCGAGACGCTCGCTTCCGCTTTCCCCCGCCTTCCCTTACCCTCACTTGGCATTTCACCCCCTTCCCCGTCCGGGCCGACGGCCCGAGGAGGCTCGAATGCCCTACAACCTTCACGGTCGTCACCTCCTGACGCTTCTGGACTTCTCCCCCCCCGAGATCCGCCACCTCCTCGACCTCTCGGCCGGGCTCAAGGCCGACAAGTACGCGGGAGTGCGCGCGAGGAACCTGGAGGGGAAGAACATCGCCCTCGTGTTCGACAAGCCCTCGACGCGGACCCGGTGCGCATTCGTCTGCGCCTGCATCGACGAGGGAGCCCATCCGGAGTACCTGGGCCGCGACGACATCCGGCTCGGGATCAAGGAGAGCATTCCCGACATCGCCCGTGTGTTGGGGAGAATGTTCGACGGGATCCAGTTCCGGGGTTTCGAGCACGAGAAGGCCGAAGAGCTCGCCGAGTGGGCCGGCGTGCCCGTCTGGAACGGACTGACCGATCGATACCACCCCACCCAGGCGCTGGCCGACATGCTCACGGTTCAGGAGAGCCTGGGCCGGGATCTCCGCCGCGTCTCTTTCACCTACGTCGGGGACGGACGCAACAACGTCGCGAACTCCTTGATGATCGCGGCCTCGAAGCTCGGCATGGACTTCCGGATCGGCGCCCCCGCGTCGTTGCATCCCGAGGGCGAGCTGGTGAAGTGGTGCCGCGCGATCGCGGCGGAGACCGGCGGGAGAATCGCGATCACCGAGTCGGTGGACGACGCCGTCGGCGGTACGGCGGTCATCGCGACCGACGTCTGGGCCAGCATGGGCGAAGAGGACAGGATCCCCGAGCGGATCGCGCTCCTGAAGGACTACCGGGTCACGGCCGCCATGCTGGAGAGGACCGGGAATCCGGAGGTGATCTTCCTCCACTGCCTACCCGCCTTCCACGACGACCGGACCGAGATGGGCCGGAGGTTCCCGGAGAACCGGGAGGTCACGGACGAGGTCTTCGAGGGACCTCACTCCAGGGTGTTCGACCAGGCCGAGAACCGCCTGCACACGATCAAGGCGATCATGGTCGCGACGCTCGGCGCCTGATGGTAGCGGGGACGGGGCGCCCCGGGCGGCTCCGATCGGCCGTCGTGCTCGCGGCCACCGCGGCGCTTTTCGGATCGGGCGGGTGCGGGGGCGGCGAGTCCCCTCTCCGATCCGTTCTCCTGGTCACGCTGGACACGACGCGCTGGGATCACGTCGGGACGTACGGGGATCCCGAGGCCCGCACCCCCTGGGTGGACGCGCTCGGACGCCGGGGCACGATCTTCGAGAACGCCTTCGTCGAGGTCCCCTCCACCCTTCCATCGCACACCTCGATCCTGACCGGCAGCGCCTCGATCCGTCACGGGGTCCGTATGAACGGCGCGTTCGCTCTCGACGATGCCGCCCGGACCCTGCCCGAGGTCCTCGCCGGGGCGGGACTCGCCACCGCGGCGGTCGTCTCCAGCATCACGCTCGCTCCGGAGCAGGGATTGAGCCAGGGCTTCGGCACCTACGACGCACGCTTCCGGGCGCCCTTCACCGCGGTCGATCCGGAGCTTACGCGGCGCACGGCCCGGCACGCGAGCACGCAGCGGCGCGCCGACGAGACGAGCGCGGTCGCGCTCGAGATCCTCGCCGAGCTGGGTCATCCCTGTTTTCTCTGGGTCCACTACATGGATCCCCATCTCACCTACGACCCGCCTCCGCCCTGGAACCGCATTCCCCTTCTTACGCCCTACGACGGGGAGATCGCCTTCACGGATCGGCAGATCGGGCGGGTCGTCCGGCGCGTCGCCGAGAGAGGAGACCGGGTCGTGATCGCGATCGTCGCGGACCACGGCGAGGGGCTCGGGGAGCACGGTCAGGACGGACACGGGATGTTCCTCTACGACAACACCGTGCGCGTCCCCCTTCTCGTGGTCGTTCCCGGTCGCGCGGGCGGAATCGTCCGGGAGCTCGCCCGGGGCGTCGACGTCGCGCCGACGCTCGAGTCGGCCGCCGGGCTGCCGCCCTCCGACTGGCCGGACGGCAGCGATCTCCTCGACCCTTCGGCGGCGCATCCGGCGCGGCTTCTCCTCGAGACGCTCACGCCGACCAAGAAGTACGGTGGAGCCCCGCTCAAAGCCGTACGCACGCGAACGCGCAAGTACGTGCGGGCCCCGCGGCCGGAGCTCTACGACTTGACGCGCGACCCGAACGAGCGGGCGAACCTGCTCCCGGAACGCGCGGACGAGATCGTCGCGGAGGAGAGATGGCTCGTCGAGGAGGTGAGGCGGCTGTCGGATCCCCGCAGGCCGGCGGGCGTCTCCCGTCCGGTGGCCGTGGACCCCGACCGGGTGGAGCAGCTTCGGGCCCTCGGCTACCTGGTGAGCTCGTCGGACGACCTCCCCTCCCACGAGCTCTCCCGGGAAGGGCTCGACCCCAAGGACATGATCGGCGTGGTCCTGGCCCACCGGTACGTGCTCGACGGTCGATGGGACGAGGCGCGCGAGCGACTGTCGACGTACTTCGCGGAGGCCTCGGATCCGCCCGCTCCCGGGGAGGAGAAGCTCCGCTCCCGCGCGCTCTTCGGGGCGGCTATGCTCGACCGCCGGGACGGGCACCCGGACCGGGCCCGACCGAAGCTCTCGGAGGCGCTCCGCCTCGACCCGGAATTCGACGCGGCCCGGGAGGTGCTCGAGCATCTGGAGAGCGTGCGCTGACGGGCCCCTCGCCCGCACCGGCCGGCTCCCTCCCCTTCCCCGCGCCCTCCCCGGGCCGGCGGCAAGCTCGCCGGGCGCGGCGAGCCGCGGCCGCGGCGGACGCGGATGAGAAATGCAGGCTAGCCCACGCTCCCTCTTCCGATCGGCTCGTGCGGATACCGCTCCGCCCGGCGCTGGCACGCGCAGATCTTCGGGTTCCGAATGACGCCCTCCCGAATGTTGATGGCGCGCCGGATGGTCTCGTTGCGGACCCAGGCCTCGGGTCCTCCGAGGACGATCTCCAAGTAGGGCACCACGACCCGCGAGATCTCCCAGGTGGCGCTGCGCCAGAGGTAACGGGCCGGGTAGTCGACCGCGTAGTACGTCGCCCCCTCCACGCGAAACGTCGGATCACGGAAGGTGGTGGGCCGGGCGAACGGAAACGCCGTCCGCTCCCGGCAGCACACGTCGACGATCAGTCCGCCCTTCTTCAGGAAGCGCTCCTGACCCTCGCGTAGATACGGGAAGGGCGGGTCCGGGTCGGGGGGAATCCCGTTCACGACGACGTCGGCCTGGGACAGCGCTTCGAGGAGAGGCCGTTCCCGCCCGTCCGGCTCCTCGACGACCGGGGCCTCGCTTCCCTCGGGGCGGACCATGTGACCGTAGCGGCAGCCGGCGACCTCGTCCGACAGAGCCCAGGGAAGCCGCCGAGTGTAAACGGTGATGTCGTGGATGCCCCGCCGGCGCAGCGCGTCGATCGCACCCCGGCTGGCCGAACGAAGACCGAGCACGACGGCGCTCAGGGGAGGACCGTAGAGACCGTCCAACCCCATGATCTCGAGGGCGTGAAGAACCGCGCAGTACCCCGCCATCTCCTCGTGGCGATGGAAGAGGTACATGTCCCTCTCCCCCCGCTTCCAGGTGAACATGGACTCCCACCCGATGAGCGTGAGGCGCCGGTCGACGGCGGCCTGCGTGATCGCCCGGCGGCGGACGCTCCGCGACCACCCCCAGTGGATCCCGCCCGGACGGAGCTGGCCGAGATCCTCGGACCGGGGTCGGGGCAGGAGCACCACGCCGGAGCTCTCGAGGATTGCTTTTCGATCGGCCACGCCCCGGAAGATGCCTTCGAGATCGCGATCCGTGAGGCCGAAGGGATCGCCGTAACCCCGCTCGAAGAGGATTCGACTCCGGAGCTCGTCCGGGATCCGATCGAAGTGCTCGGGATGCAGGGAAACGCGGCGCTCGTCCCGGCGACGGGACGGCCCGACCACTCCCAGGGTGAGGAGCTCCATCACGACCTCGGGGCGCGCCCCGGACGGAAGGCGGTGTCGACCCCGCCGCCGGCGCATCCCGCCCGTCTCATCCGACCGCCGCGAGTGATCGGACCGATTCGCGAAACTCCAGCCCGTCGTTGGCGATCTCGATCAGCTCCGGCTCGTAGATCGAGGGATGCGTCGGAATCTGACTCCCGGTCAGCGAGAGCTCACCTTCCAGCAGCATCTCCGCGGCGATGGCGACGGGAAGCCCGACGGTCTTGGCCATGGCGGTGAATCCGCCCTCCTCGCCTTCGGCGACCAGCGTCGACGTGACGCGCTCCGCCACGCGATCCGGCCCCTCGGGGTACTCGACGTCGACCTCGTGTTGGATCACGACCATGTCCCGCTGCGTGGCCTGGAGCGGAAGCTTCTTCTTCAGCAGGTGGATGAGCATCGGTCACGAACCAGTCGTGGTCGACGCCCCGTTCCAGAAGCCGGGAGACGAGGTAGGGAGTGCTCTGACCCGCTCCGAGCACGAGAATCTGTCTCACGGAACACCCTCCGAGGGGGGTGGCCCGGTCCCTGCTCCGGGACCCGGATCCGGTTCACCGGTACGGTACTCCTCGGCCGGGACCTGGGGTACCATGGCCCGATCTGTCGATCGGAGGATGGCACGGAAGGCGAGAGGGCTCCCGAGAGGAGATCCCGGCCGTCCTCCGCGGGGTCCCGCCGCACCGGGAAAGTGGACCCCACCTGGGGGGTTGTAGCAGGAGGCCAGTATGGCGAAGCGAGTCCTGATCTTGGGTGCCGCCGGACGCGATTTCCACAACTTCAACGTCTGCTTCCGGGGCAACGGCGACTACGAAGTGGTCGCGTTTACGGCCGCGCAAATCCCGGACATCGAGGGCCGCCGCTATCCGCCCGAGCTGGCGGGTCCCGGCTATCCCGAGGGGATTCCGATCGTCGCGGAGGAAGACCTGCTCCGGACGATCCGGGAGCAACGCGTGGACCTCGCGGTCTTCAGCTACAGCGACGTCTCCCACGAGCACGTCATGCACCTCGCGACGAGGACGAATGCCGCCGGGGCCGACTTCTGGCTGCTGAGCCCGCGTCACACGATGGTCGAGTCGAGCGTCCCGGTCATCTCGGTGTGCGCCGCCCGGACCGGCTGCGGCAAGAGCCAGACCAGTCGCCGGGTGGCCGAGATCGTGAGCGGATTGGGCAAGCGGGTCGTCGCGGTCCGCCACCCGATGCCGTACGGCGATCTCGTCCGGCAGCAGGTCCAGCGATTCGCCGCATACGAAGACCTCGCGGTCCACGACGTCACGATCGAGGAGCGCGAGGAGTACGAGCCCCATCTCGAGGCCGGACGCATCGTCTACGCGGGGATCGACTACGAGGCCATTCTCCGCGAGGCCGAGAAGGAGGCGGAGGTCGTCATCTGGGACGGGGGGAACAACGACACCTCGTTCTTCCGCCCCGATCTGCTGATCGTGGTCGTCGACCCCCATCGTCCCGACCACGCCGAGCGGTACTTCCCCGGGGAGACCAACGTCCGGATGGCCGACGTGATCGTGATCAACAAGATCGACTCGGCAGACTACGACGACATCCTCCTCACCCGGGAGATCTGTCAGTCGCTCAACCCGAAGGCGACAATCGTCGACGCGGCGAGCCCGATCTTCGTGGATGACGGTGAGATGCTGCGGAACAAGCGCGTGCTCGTGATCGAGGACGGCCCGACGCTGACGCACGGTGAGATGGCGTACGGGGCCGGGTGGGTCGCGGCGAAGAGGCACGGGGCGAGGGAGATCGTCGATCCCCGACCCTACGCGGTGCGCACGATCGCCGACACGTACGACCGCTATCCGGAGACGGGGCACGTGCTGCCCGCGATGGGTTACGGGGAGCAGCAGGTGAGGGACCTCACCGAGACGATCGAGAGGACTCCGGCGGACGTCGTGGTGATCGCGACCCCGATCGACCTCCGCCGCCTCATCGAGCTGGACAAGCCCGCCGTCCGGGTGCGCTACGAGCTTCAGGTGATCGGAGAGCCGACGCTCGAGAGCCTGATCCGGGAGAAGCTCCACGAGAGCGTCATGGCATAGCCGGAAGGGTCCGAGAGGATGGCCACTTGACGCGTACGAGCATACCGACGCATCTTCGAATCAGGAGACGCAACCGGAGCGTCTGACTGGAGGTATCGCATGAGTCCCGCTCCCCGTGACCCCGAGCGTCCCTCGGACCCCGAGGACGCGCCCGGTTCGAGAGAGGAGAGACGCTCCCCCGCCGAGGACGATCGTGAGTCCTCGGCCCCCCTCGCCGAGCGGAGGATCGAAGGACACCTGGTCCAGAAGCTCCCGAAACAGGAGGGCGTCCGTCCACCCCACGTGGAGTTCTTCACCGAGGAGAGCCCCGACGGCTTCGCGGAGGATGAGCCCCGATTCGTGGCCTTCTGCCCGGACTGCGGCGCCAAGCTGATGCTCGAGGAGCACGAGGACTGTCCCTTCTTCGGGGGCAGCGAGGTCGACGAGAAGGGATTCGTCATCGCGGTCCACTGCGGGCTGCCCCCGGGGACCAGCGGAAAGCGTCCCCCCCGGAAGGCCTGACCGTCCGACCGGGGCGGCGCGCCTCCGTCCTCCCGGACTCCGTCTCGCCCCGGATGATGCGGGAGCCCCCGAGAGACGCTATTCTTGCCGGCGAGGGCGTTCCCCCATACGCGCGCAGCGATCTGAGAGCCGACGCCCTCGCGGGTCTGACGGTCGCGGTCATGGGCGTCCCCCAGGCCATGGCGTACGCCATGATCGCCGACCTTCCTCCGGGTTACGGTCTATACACCGCGATCGTCCCCTGCATCGTGGCCGCGTTGCTCGGAAGCTCCCGGCACCTCGTGAGCGGACCCACGAACGCCTCCTGCATGGTCATCTTCAGCCTGATCTCCGACGTTCACTCCGGAGCCGACGCCGATCCCCTCGAGATCGTCCTTCTGCTCACATTTCTCACCGGGACCATCAAGCTGACGTTCGGGGTGCTGCGTCTGGGCGGAGTGATGCGCTACGTGTCGAACTCGGTGGTGGTAGGTTTCACCGCCGGAGCCGGCATTCTCATCGCGGCGAACCAGATCAAGAACGTCCTCGGCATCCCGCTTCCGGGAGGACACCCCGGGCGCTTCCACGACGTCCTCCTCGAGACGATGCGTCACGTCCCGGAGACGAACCTTCTCGCGCTCCTCATCGGAGTCGTCACGGCGGCGCTCGCGGTGACGCTCCCCCGGATCAATCGTCGTCTGCCGGGGGCCCTCCTCGGGATCGTCGTGACGGGCGCGGTCGCCTACGCCCTCGGGTGGCACGAGGCGGCGCGGGGCGCGTCGAAGATCGAGATCGTCCGGGACATCGAGCCGATCCGCGGAAACCTGCTGGAGATGTTCCACCTACCCCGGCACCTGCTCACCCCCGACTGGGGGCTGGTGCGGGGTCTGAGCGACGGCGCGCTGGCGCTCGCCATCCTCGGATTGATCGAGGCCGCCTCGAGCGCCCGGGCCGTCGCTTCAGCCTCGGGGCAGCGGTTGGATTTCAGCCGGGAGTTCGTCGGCCAGGGGGTCAGCAATCTCGCGGGTTCCTTCTTCTCCTGCTTCGCGGGATCGGGGTCCTTCACCCGGACGGCGGTCTGTTACGGCTCGGGCGGACGCACGCGGATGGCCGCCGTGTTCTCCGCTCTCTGGACCGCGCTGACCGTTCTCCTGTTGGCCCCGTTCGCGAACTACATCCCGAAGTCCGCGCTCGCGGGCATCCTGATCGTCGTCGCCTTCTCCATGATCGGGAAGCACCGCTTCCGTCTGACCTGGAAGTCGGGAGGGAAGTCCCGCTTCGTGCTCGTCGGCACCCTGGCGGCGACGCTCGTGCTTCCCCTCGAGTACGCGATCTTCGTGGGCGTCCTTCTCTCCATCGGGGTCCTCCTCAAGATCACGGGAAAGGCGGACCTGACGCACCTGGTCCCGCGCTCCGACTCCGGATTCGACGAGGTCCCCTTCAGCCGCGCCGCGCCCTCCCCCGTGGTGGCGATCAACCTGGAGGGGGATCTGTACTTCGCGGCCGTCGAGGACCTGGACTACGAGCTCGTGCGCTGCCTCACGCCGCTGACCCGGGTCGTCGTGCTGCGCATGAAGCGTCTGCGAGCCGTCGGCAGCACGGCCATGGCGATTCTGGAGCACTTCTGGGAGCTCTTGCGCCAGCGAGGCGTCTCTCTCGTGGTGAGCGGAATCGAGGACGAGCTCAAGCAGGTGATGACCGGATCCGGGCTCCGTGAGCGAATCGGAGAGGAGAACATCTTCTATGCCGACAATCGACTCTTCCAGTCGACCGAGCTCGCCCACGCCCGTGCCTGGAGCATCGTGGACTCGGAGTCGCGCGACCTCCGGGGCGAGGGAGAGGACATCGCCCCCCCCGTCACGCCCGAGATCACCGCGGCGGACCTGCTCTCCCCCCGCTGCATCCGCTTCGGCATTCAGCACCAGCTCCGGGAGGCGACCTGGCTGATGTCCGAGATGCAGCGACACTTCGAGTCCTCCGCGTCGCAACCGCTCTTTCTCCAGGACCGGGAAGGTCGGCTGGCGGGCTCGCTCTCGACGTCGCGACTCGTCCGGGAGCTGATACGGGACCTCGAACCGGAGCAGCTCTCCGAGCTCGAGGACGCCGAGCTCGGCCCGCTCTTCCGTCGGCGCTTCGCGGAGTCGATCCGGGGGATGGCGCGAACCGATCTTCCGCGTTTGAGCCGCGCGACCACGCTCACCGAGCTCGTCTCCGTCCTGCGGAAGGAGGACCTCACCCTGCTCCCCGTCTGCGGCGAGGACGGACGGCTCGTGGGCTTCGTCACCCCGATCGCACTGCTCGACGGGCTCGTGCGGCGACTCGACGCGACCGACGGCGGAGGGACGACCCGTGGCTGAGAACGTCCTCGCGAAGGACTTCATGATCCGCACGTTTCGCCGGATCGCTCCCGATCGCCCTCTGGGCGAGGCCGTCGACCTCCTCCGGGATTCCGTTGCGGAGGAGGACGGAGCGCGGGTCGTCGCGGTCATCGACGGAGATGGCTCGTTCCTCGGGATCCTCACGCCCCGGAGCGTGTTGGGTGCGCTCGTCCGCGACTGGCGGCCGGAGAGCGGGTCCGGTGGGGATCCGACCCGACTCGAGGCCGGCCTCCTGGAGGCCGTGCGCGCCCGCCTCGCCCGCCCCAGTCGGGAGGGGATCCTCCCCGACGTCCCCGGGTTCGCGCCCGCGGATCGGCTCCTGCGGCTCATGAAGGGGATGAGCGACCGGCGCCTGGAGTGGGCCCCCGTCGTGGAAGAGGGACGGATCCTCGGGATCATCCGTCTGCGCGACGTCTTTCGGGTGGCCGCCTCCATCGCGCTCGCCCCGGAGACCGAGAACGAGCGCGGCGCGGCCGGCGGCGGTGCGGCGGGTGGAGAAGAGACGACGCCCGGGGGCACCGCGGCGTAATCGACCCGCCTCACCTTCCGGGACTGCGCCCTTCGCGGAATCCGGGCCGGCCGCGGGGCTCACCCCGGGACCAGGGGAGCGAGTCGAAGTAGCGCGCCCGTTGCTCGGGAGTCAGCACCTCCGCTTCCCGGAGCATGATCTCCGCGATCAGCGAGTCGTGCTCCGCCTGGACCGCGCGAAGCTCGAGCACGAGGGCGAGGACGGCGTCCCGATCGATCTCCGACTTCGACAGACGATCCCGGATCTCCCCGCGAAGCTCGCGGGCCCGCTCCCTTCCGTTCAGAAGACTTCCGAACGCGGCCCCCGCCGTCTCCCGCATCCGGGCCCGCTGGAGATCGTCGAGGCCGAAGCGATCCGCCAGGTGCTCGATTCGCCGGTCCACGTGGTCGCGCGAAAAGAAGGGCGGACCTCCCGGGGTGAACCGGCCGCCCGGCCCGGGGCGATCGGGGGGATGCGGGGGCCCCGGTCCGCGGTCCGGGATCGGCGACTCTTCCCTCCGTGCGTCCTGCCACTCGTCGTAGAGCAGCCCCAGGTTCAATCCGAGGGACAGCGCCAGGAGCAGAATCCACCCTCGACTCACGGGGCCACCTCCGACGTGTCTTCGCCCGGGCTCCAGGAGTCGATCCAGATCTCCGCCAGCGTGGTGCCCTCCTCCGCCGCAAACGCGAGCACCACGTCCTCCGAGTCGTCGGCGCTCGCCCGGATCGGGTCGGACGGAGGACCGCCCCCCACGAGAAGACCGATCACGAGACCCGCCGCCGCGGTGGCGGGTGCTCCGAAGGCGAGGAAGGGGTCGAGCCTCCACGGCCGCCGCCGCGAGAGACCGTCCCGCACCGCGGGCCACACGGGTCGGAGCGGCCCCCCGGCCGGATCGACGTCCAGCAGCTCGGCAAGCTCGGCCCGGTCGCCGTCGGGCTCGGGTCGTTCCCGCTCTCGACTCACAGGATCTCCCTCCTACGCCCGAGATCGCGGCGTAACGTCTCCGTGGCCCGGTGCAGCAACGATTCCACCGCCGAGACCGTCGTGTCCATCGTCTCCGCGATTCGGGCCAGGCTCATGTTCTCCCAGCGCCGCAGAACGACCGCCCGCCGCTGCCGCTCGGGCAGCCTCGCCAGCGCGGCCCGAACCGCCTGGCGTCGCTCCTCCCGCTCCAGCCGCTCGTCGGCCGGCTCGGACCGCTCCGCCCGGTCGTGCCGGCCCGGCTCGAACCGGACCCAGGTCAGGATCTTCCGGCGCCGCAGCCGACTGCGCGCGAGGTTGCCCGCGATGCGGAACAGCCAGCTTTTGAACCGCCCCTCGGGGCGGTAGCTCCGCGCCTGACGGCCGATCCGGAGGAAGGTCTCCTGCGCGAGATCCTGGGCCTCCTCCGGCGAGCCGAGCATGCGCTCCAGAAAGGCGAACACGGGAGCCTCCCACCGACGAACGAGGAGGCGGAAAGCCTCCTCGTCCCCCTCCGCTCCCCGCGCCATCAGCTCGTCGTCCGTCGGCTCCGAAGCGGTGGTCGTCCCCTCGCCGGGGTCGGTCACGTCGGGTGCACCTCCCGTCCGGGATCATGGTGAGTCCGGATCTTCTTCCGCCCCCGGGCCCCAGGGTCCGGGCCCGCCGAACCTCCCGGGGCCCCCGGGGCGCCCGCCCCGCGGGAAACGGTGTCCGCCCCGGCATCGGTCCCCCCGAGGTCCGAACGCGGGCCCGCACCCGCCGGGCCGGTGTCCGTGGAGCATCGCCCGGTCCCGCTGCTCGGGAGTCAGCACCTTCCGAACCTCGAACCGCTGACGGAGGCGACGGACCTGCATTTTCGTCTCGATCCCGCCGATCTTCTCCGTCAGTTTCACCGCCCGCTCCAGGTCGGGCTCGTCCTCGAGCATCACCCCCCGGAGCTCGTGGCGCAAGCGGAGCATCTCCTTGCGCAGCGCGACGGACTCCTTCCGTCCTTCCTCGTGAATTCGGGCGAACTTCTCCCGTTGCTCCTCGGTCAGATCGAGCGGCTCCGCCATCCGCTCGCACCAGCCGGCGTGCCGCCCGCCGCCAAACCCTCCCCTTCCCGGGCCCTTCCCCTGTGCCGCGACTTCCGTTGCCGCCCCGATCAGCCACACCGTCGCCAAGACCGCGGCGATCGTTCCGAGCTTCGCGTTCATCTCGATCCTCCTTCGTTTCGCCGTCCCCGTTTCGCAGCCGGCCTCACCGCCTGCGGGATCCTGCGTCCGGCCACGATCCATTCCTCCTTCCTGCTGTCCCTGAACGCGCCGGGAGCCGCGGACCTGCGCTCGTCGAGGGGTCGAAACCGAAAAGAGGAGCCCCCCGGGGGCGGCCGGGGAGCTCGGCTCGAAGATGATCTCTCGGGGCGGGCGCGCCGCACCGCGTCAGGGCACCTCGTCCAGACCGAGGTGCTCGAGGTAGGCGGTCATGTCCGGATCGCGTCCCAGGTAGTCCTTCACTAGATCGAGCCCGTCGAGGGTCCCCCCCCGTGCGAGGATCGCCTTCCGGAAGTGCATCCCCGCTTCGGGATCGAGCATTCCCATCTCCCGGAAGCGTTGGAACATGTCCGCGGCGTAGACGAGGGACCACTGGTAGCCGTAGTAGCCCGCCTGGTACCCGGTCAAGTGTCCGAAGGCCGCCTGGAAGTGGGTCTCGGGAATCGCCCCGTAGAGCTCGACGCCCTCTCCCCGCCTTCCCCAGAGCTCGTGACCGAGCTCCGTCGAGTCCAGATCGCCCTCCGGGTCGGAGTGGAGCGTGAAATCGTAGATCCCGTAGAAGAACTGCCGCTCCGCCTCGAGCCCCGACCCGAGGTGCCGCGCCCGGATCATCCCGTCGAGCAGGCTCCGCGGCAGGATCTCCTCCGTTTCGTAGTGCGCCGCGAACGTCGCCAGCACGTCGGCGTCCCAGATCCAGTTTTCCAGTATCTGGGAAGGCGCCTCGACGAAGTCTCTCTCGACGCCCGTGCCCGCAAAGCCGAAGAGCTCGGCCTCGCTCAGAAGAGTGTGCAGGCAGTGGCCGAACTCGTGGAAGTAGGTCTCGACCTCTTCGTGGGTCAGAAGAGACGGCTTCTCCGCGGTCGGCTTCGTGAAGTTGCAGACGAGAGCGGCCAGAGGCCGGGTCACGGACCCGTCCGCCCAGACGCGGTGCTGGGCGAGCCCCCACTGCGCCGCGTGTCCGTACTTTCCGGGACGCGGGTGGAGATCGATGTAGAACTCCCCGATCACGTCTCCCGACGCCCGATCCCGAACCTCGAAGAGCCGGACGTCCTCGTGCCAGAAGAACCGGCCCTCGTCGCGCGCGCTCTCGGTGATTTCCTCGTACTCGACCTCATAGATGGCCTGCGTGATCGAGAACAACCCGTTCGTGACCTTCTCGAGGGGGAAGTACTCGCGGACCTTTTCCGAGTCGACGGCGTACTTCTCCCGCAGGAGCAGGTTCTTGTAGAAGGAGTAGTCCCAGGGCTCGAGCTCCGCCTCGGGATCTCCGGTGTGACGGCGCTTCGCCTCGACGAACTCGGCGTAGTCCCGCTTCGCCTTGCGCCGAACGAGAGGTCGCAGCTCCGCGTAGAACCCCTCGACCGCGTCCGGCGTCTTGGCCATCTTCGTCTCGACCTCGTAGGCGGCCGTAGACCCGTATTCGAGGAGCCGGGCGGCCTCGGCACGCTTCGCCACCATCCGCTCGAGCACACCGACGTTCCGGGTCCCGCCGCGGCGCTTGTACGTGATCCAGATCTTCTTGCGCGTGGTCTCGTTCTCGCAGAGATCCTGCAGGGGGAAGAACTCCGGATAGGACAGACCGACGAGGTAGACGTCGCCGACCTTCGTCAGCCCGGCCAGGTAGTCGTCGGGCATCCCCACCAGCTCTTCCGCGGTAAACGGGACGCGCGTTTCGTCCTCACGGATGTTCTCGTCGAACTCGATCGAGAGCCGCGCGATCTCCTTCTGGATCTCCTTGAGCTCGTCCCGCTTCTCCTCCGGGAGCTCCATGCCCGCCCGGCGGTAATCCCTCAGCGTGTGGTTCAGATAACGGGCCCGCTCCCCTTCGAGCTCGGGCTTCGTGTCGGCGTAGGCCTTGACCGCGCGGTAGAGATCCTCGTTCTTCGCGAGCTCGATGAACCACTCGCGGACCAACTCCTCGCCGGCTTGGGCCTCTTCGCGGACCCTCGCGTCCGGTGAGACATAGGCTTGGAAGAGGTACATGTTCGTATCGAGCTCGACCTGGGCGGTCAGTGCGTCGATCGGGTCGAGAGTGTTCTCGAACGTGCGCTCGTCGTCGGGGACCGCAATGATCCGGGCCACGGATTCGTCCGCCCGCGCGAGGGCGGTCGCGACGAGGTTCGAATCGAAGTGCTCGCTCCGGACCGGGGATGCGGCGAGAGCAAGAAGGGCCAGAGCGCTCCCGACGCGGCGGGGGAAAACCGCCGGTCGGAGGAAGACGGGTCTCATGGGACTGGAGATCCTTTCTCGAATGGGGTTCAACTCCGGGGGTTTCATGCCGGGAAGGATACCCTCCCGCAAGGCGTGCGTCTTCCGGGCCTCCGTGAATTGCCACGAATCCGCCGGACCCGGGGACGAATGACGGTGGCCGGGGGTGATTACCGGAGGGTCATGGCCCTCCGGAACCGATTCTCTTCCGATCGACGGGCACCCCGTCGGGCCCGGCCGGCCCGAGGTCCTCGCCGTCGAGGACGACCCGGACCGCGCCCCCGTCGGTCGCGCTCAGAAGGAAGAACCGGTCCGCCTTCCAGAGCTTGGCCTGACCCGAGTCGAGAGTCCGACGACGCGGATGGCCGACCCCGTCGAGGAGCACGGACACCTCGACGTCGCGGCGGGCCCACACCTCGAGCACCCGCCGCGTTCCCACCCCCGACGGGGACGGGGGCGCGATCGAGGTCTCTCCGGCGACCGCCGCCCGATCGACGGCGTCCGGAGACTCCACGACGGCCTGAATCCGGGAGTCCGGTGGCGGCGGGGCGTCTTCGATCGGCGTCTCTTCCCGCGGGGCCCCGGGGGTCTGCGGTTCCGTCGCGGGCGGCTCGGATTCGATGGCCGCCGGCGCGGGCGGCTCGGTCGCGGGCGGCTCGGTCGCGACAGGCTCCTCCGCCGGCGGCTCCGCCCGGGCCTCCTTCGGGACGGGCGTCTCGGAGGAGGCCGCCGTCTCGGTGACGCGGACCTCGGGGACCGGCACGTCTCGGACCGGCGGATCTTCGACGGTCGAAGCGATCGGGTCCGAGTCGGAGGGCCGCTCCGCCCCCGGGAATGGCTCCCCGGGCGGGCCGTCGGCCGCGACGAGCGCCTCCCGGTCGCCTCCGCCGAGCGGAACCTGCCGGACGGCGAGGACGAGCAGCACGATCGCGAGCCCGCCCCCGAGACCCCATGCGAGCCCCCGACTCCACCGTCGCGCAAGCCTCACCACGCGCTCGGGGTCGCGAAGCGCGCGCTCGAGCACCCCCGGCTCCCGCGCGGTGCGCTCCTCCGACCAGACGACCTCGTCCGGGGGAGCCTTCCGCTCTTTGAGCAGCTCGTAGCGAACCAGTCCTTCCCGGCCCGGAAGGCCGAGCTCCTGGCAGACGAGCCGGACGAAACCGCGGACGTAGGGATCGAACGGCAGCGACTCGAGGTCCTCCCGCTCGAGCGCCTCCAGGTTCTCCCGTCGAATCCGCGTGCGGTCCGCCAGCTCTTCGATCGTGAGGCCGGCTTCCGCCCGTCCCGCCTTCAGGAAGGCTCCGAGACTCTCCATGGCTCTCAGTCCGGGCTAGTACTTGATGTCCACCGTATAGTCGAGAATGACCTCTTCTCCCGCCGGGACGTCGATCTCGAACTCGAGATCGTGCGCGTTGGGCTTTTCCCAGGCGAAGTTGCTGTCGAGGACCTCCCAGTGGCCGCCGGGATGCTCGCGCACGATGATCGTCACGCCGTCCTTCTCTTTGCGATTCCGGAGCTTGATCTCGACCCGCTGGCGGAAGTGGCGCCCCTCCCGGCGCTCCATCTGCATCTCGTTCCGCTCCCCGACGAGGTCGAAGGCGTTTCCGAGGTAGGTCGAGACCCTCTCGTCGCGCGGCGTGTGGTCGATCCGATCCTCGCCGGCGAATTCCAGCGCGCCGTCGGCGTCCTCTCGGTAGACACGGAACTTCCCGGCGGGGAGCGGAATCCCCAGACCGTTCTCCTCGCTGTTCACGAACTCGAGCTTCACCTGGATCTTGTCGTTTCCCCGGGTGGGCTCGTAGACGTACACCTTCTCCAGGGGGACGACCCGTTCGGCGATGAACTGGATCTGCTTCACCTCCCGATCGGCGAGCGTCGTGATTCGATCCAGATCGTAGATGTGGTACTCGAAGAACTCGCGCTCCTCGAATCCGCCGGGGGCCGCCATCATGTCCATGGCCATGCCCTTCCGCCGGAGCTGAGGGGGAGGCATGGCGCGATGGACGTCGCCCGCGACCACCTTGAGTCGGGTGCTCTCGTACGTGCGTCCCGACCGGTTGTCGATGGACACCCACCCGCTGATTTTCATCCGCTCGTCCTTCGCGTCCACGGCGGCGACGTATTCGGCGTGCCAGCTCATGCCTCCGGTCAGGTAGGCGATCTCGACGGTTCGATTCGGGCTTCCGCCGTTCTCGACCTTCCACACCAGGGTCGGCCGGGTAATGAGGCCCTCGGGGATCTCGGGGAGAATCAGGTTCGCGATCTTGTCGGCCCCGAGGACCACGACGCCCCCCTCGGTCTCGAGCACGAGAGAGCCGGCCGCCGATTTCAGGACTCCTCGATGGATCGATTCCAGCTCGGTGACGACCTCGATCGTCCGGTCGAGGTAGCGCTCGAGCAGCTTCTCCCGGCTCACGAGGTCGTAGCGGTAGTCCTGTTCGAGAATCGCGAACTCGCCCCCCTTGCCGGGGTCGAGGCGCACCGACGTCGGGTCGATCCGCGCCGGGACCCCCGTGAAGGAGAACTCGCCGATGCCGCGGGGCACCTCGATCTCGCGGGCCTCCTTCACGAGGGCGAGATCGTCGTTGTACACGGTGACGTAGAGAAGGTCGGCGTGCAGCGGCGCGGCGACCGCGAACAGGACGCCGACCAAGGCGATGAGACCGGTGCGAGCGGGCATACGGAAACCTCCTGCCGGGATCGGGATCCGCCCCCGGAGTGTGGCCGGGAAGGGCGTCCCTGTCGAGATGGGAACCCCGCGAAGATCCGGGGGATCCCCGGCGATCGGGTGAAGAAGGCGGAGACCCGGGAGGTCCGCAGGGCGGGATCAGCCGAGATCGGCCAGGGCGGCGTGTACCTTCTCGAGGTCTCCCTGGAGGCTGGCGAGCTTCTCCCGTTCCCGCTCGACCACCTCGGCTTTCGCGCGATTCAGGAAGTTCTCGTTCGAGAGCTTCTTCTCGCTTCCCGCGATGAGATTCGTGAGGCGCTCGTTCTCGCTCTCGAGGCGCGTCCGCTCGACCTCGATGTCGATGATCCCCTCCAGCGGGATGTAGAGGGTCCCTCCCCGGATCACGGCGCTGGCGCTCGCCTCCGGCTTGTCGATGCCGGGGTCCACGACGAGCTCCGACAGCCGGGCGAGGAAGACCATCATGTCCCGGGTGGTGTCGAGAACCCGGCCCAGCTCCGGACCGTCGGGCTTCGCGAGGACTCGAAGCGCGGTTCCGGGGGGAACCTTCATCCGGCTCCGCACGTTCCGGACGGCGGAGACCGCCTCGCGGAGCGCGTCGAACTCCGAGAGGGCCGCCGGGTCGTGCGGGAAGTCCCCGGCATCCGGCCAGTCGGCGACCATGATCCGCCCCTTCGATCCGGGGAGATGCTTCCACAGCTCCTCGGTCACGAACGGAAGGAAGGGATGGAGGATTCGGAGGGTGGCCGAGAGCACCCGCGCCAGCGTGGCTCGAGCCGCTGCGCGATCGGCCGGATCGGCCCCTTCGCCGAGACGTCGCTTCGCGACCTCGAGGTACCAGTCGCAGAGGTCGTTCCAGAAGAAGCGATACAGCTCCTGGCCGGCGTCGTGGAGCCGGTAGGCGGTGATCGACGCGTTCACGTCCCGGATCGCCTCGTGGGTCCGGGACAGGATCCACCGATCCTCGATTCGGTCGCTCGGGAGCGCCGCCACGGGCTCGCCGCCGAGGTTGCCCAGCGCGAACCGCACCGCGTTCCAGATCTTGTTGCAGAAGCGCTGTCCGAGGTCGAAGCGGTTCTCGGAGAGCTTCACGTCCTGACCCTCGCGGGTCAGCATCATGAGGGAGTAACGGACCGCATCGGCCCCGAAGCGGTCGATCATCTCGATGGGGTCGATTCCGTTTCCGAGGCTCTTGGACATCCGCCGGCCCTGGGCGTCGAGCACGGTGGCGTGGATGTAGCACGTGGAAAAGGGCACGCGCTTCTCGTCGGGCAGGTGATCCAGGAGCTCGTACCCGGCCATCACCATTCGAGCCACCCAGAGGTAGATGATCTCCCGAGCCGTCGAGAGGAACTGCGTCGGATAGAAACGGCAGAGGTCCTCGGTCCGGTCCGGCCAGCCCAGCGTGGAGAAGGGCCAGAGCCACGAAGATGCCCAGGTGTCGAGGACGTCGTCGTCCTGGCGCACGATCGGCTTGCCCGTCTCGGGGTGGGGCGAGCCGATCTCGAGCGCCTCCACCGCGGCGGCGGGCGTGTCGTCCTCGTCGTACCAGACCGGGATCCGGTGTCCCCACCAGAGCTGACGGCTGATGCACCAGTCCCGAACGTCCTCCAGCCAGTCGAGGTAGACCTTCGTCCACCGCTCGGGGAGGATTCGGAGCCTTCCCGACCGCACCGCCTCGATGGCGGGGCCGGCCAGCGGCTTCATCTTCACGAACCACTGCTCGCTGACCAGCGGCTCGATCGCGGACTGCGAGCGGTCCGACACCGCGACGTTGTGCTCGATCTCCTCGATCGGACCGAGGAGATCCTGCGCCTCGAGGTCGTCGAGGACCTTCCGCCGCGCCTCGTCACGGCTCAGCCCTTCGTAGGGGCCGGTCTCGGCGTTCAGCGTCCCGTCCTCGTTGAGGATGTTCACGATCCGAAGGCCGTGACGCGTGCCGCGGTCGTAGTCGGCCGGATCGTGACCCGGAGTGACCTTGACCGCGCCCGTGCCGTACTCCGGGTCGACGGTTTCGTCCGCGATCACGGGGATCTCCCGTCCGAGGAGCGGCAGCACGAGCGTGGCGCCGATCAGGCCGCGATAGCGCTCGTCGTCCGGGTGCACCGCGACCCCGGTGTCGCCGAGCATGGTCTCGGGCCGCGTGGTCGCGACGCTCACGAACTCCCCTTCCCGACCCCGGATCGGGTACTTCAGGTACCAGAGGCTTCCCTTCCGGGTGACGTAGACGATCTCGTCGTCCGACACGGCCGTCCGGAGCGCGCAGTCCCAGTTCACGAGCCGCGCTCCGCGGTAGACGAGCCCCTTCTCCCAGAGCCGGACGAACGCCGTGATCACCGCTCGCGACATGTCCTCGTCGAGAGTGAATCGGGTGCGGGACCAGTCACACGAGCACCCGAGCCGCCGCAGCTGCTCGAGGATCCGGCCGCCGTGACGCTCCCGCCAGCTCCAGACCTCCTTCACGAAGGCCTCGCGACCGAGGTTCTCGCGAGTGACGCCCCGCTCGGCGTAGAGCATCTTCTCGACGACGGCCTGGGTGGCGATCCCGGCGTGGTCGGTGCCCGGAAGCCACAGGGCCTCGAATCCGGACATGCGCCGGTGGCGAATCACGATGTCCTGCATCGTGTTGTTGAGCGCGTGTCCCATGTGGAGGGCCCCCGTCACGTTGGGCGGGGGGATCATGATCGTGTACGGCGGTCTCTCGGAACTCGGATCCGCCCGGAACAGGTCCTCGGAGATCCAGTCGGCGTAGATCCGCTCCTCGACGGACGCGGGGTCGTAGGCCTTCGCGAGAGACACGGCGCGCGGATCGGACATGATCCTTCGAACCTCGTGAGGAGAAGTGACGCAGCCTACCAAAGGGGTACGGTGCCGGGCAACTACTCCGCCCGGAGCATCCAGCGCATGACCTCTTCCCGGGCCGCGGCGTCGCCCTCCGGAAGGAGATCGAGAGCCCGCTGCAGCTCGACCAACGCCTCGCCCCGGCGCCCCGACCGGTACAGCACCTCGCCCTTCGACGCGATGTAATAGGGATCCTCCGGGTGCCGCTCGAGGGCGGCGTCCAGGAGACCGAGGGCCTCGGGCCGGCCCGACTCCTCGAGCGCGAGAAGCAGAGCGAGATTGTTCATCGCATCGGAATCCGTCGGTCGGAGGTCCAGCACCTCCCGGTACATTTCGATCGCGGCCTCGTTCTTCCCGGCGGTGCCCAGGAGCGCCGCCCCTCCGAAGAGCGCGTCGGGGTGGCCCGGGTCGGTACCGAGGTCGCGCAGAAGGCTGGACCACCGATCGCGCCGCCCCGCGACGAGCTCCGCCTCGGCGCGGCTCGCCAGGAACGCCCGATTGCCCCGGGCCTCGCGACGGGAGGCGAGCGACTCGAAGATGCCCGCCGCCTCCTCGCCCCGACCGAGACGGGTCCACGCCGCGGCGAGGACCCATCGGGGCAGAAAGGAGTCGGGGTTCCACAGCACGAGCCGTTCGAGCTGGCCGGCGACCCGCTCCCGGGCCGGCCCGTCGAGATCACGGACCGTCTCCGGGTGCCGCGGGTTCAGATCGGAGAGCCCCCAGTCGGCGAGAACCGCGCGGTTGCGGGCGGAGGGCCCGTCCTTGCGCAGATAGACCAGCACCGCGTCGTCCCAATAGACGAGCCCCCAGCCGGGGTCCTCCCAGAGGGCCTCGCCGATCCGATCGTCGGACCGGCCGGGCGCGCGCCGCAACAGGGCCGCCTGGACTCCGTAGCGCGCGAGCACGTCCCGCCACCCCGGCGCCGCGGTCAACACCCGGTAGTAGGAGTCCCGCCAGAAGTCCTCGGGATACGCTTCGAGGCGCGCGTCGACGAAGACGGGAAGTCGCGTGCCGTGCCAGCGCCAGAGGATGCTGGACGCCCAGAGGTCGGTGTTGAAGATCGGACCCCGGATGGCCTGTGCCGCCACGAAGTCGAGGGCCCGCTCGGGATAGTGTTTCGGGTCCTTGCCGAAGCCGAAGGGGATGGCCCATCCCTGGATCGCGCGCGCCCCGAGGAACCCGGCCACCCCGATCACTCCCAGGATGAGGACCGCCTCCACCGCGTCGGCACGCGTCTTCCGTGCGCTCGGCATGCCCCGGGATCCGCCGACCCAACCGAGTACGTCTTCCACGATCGAGCCCCAGGTCCGGCCGAGAAGCGGCGCGGCGGTGGCGGCGAAGGGGAGAATGCCGCGGACCGCCTGGAATGCGATCAGACCGAACCCGACCGAGATCAACAGGTCGGTCCCGTCGACGCGGCGCGGGCGGAGGAGGATTCCGACCAGGAGCGCCCCCGCGACGAGATCGAAGGGCCAGTCCACCGACAGATCGACCGTCCGGTACTCGGCGATCATCTCCTGGAAGCCACGGTTCCGGAAGAACAGGAGGGGAAGGACGAGCGGCTTCACGCCGCTCGGATTCACGAGCGCCATGGTGGCGAAGGGCAGGGCGACCGCGATCAGCGAGAAGAGGACCAGCCGCCGGTAGTTCCACCCGTCCACCGGCGGTCCCGGGAACCGGGTGTCGACCCCGACCGAGCCTCCTTCCGCCCGGACGCGGGCGCGGCGCCTTCGCGCGACGAGGCCCTTGAACCCCTCCCCCACGAGAGTCCCGGCGAGGAAGAGCACGCCGAAGAGGACCCCCGAGTGGAGGTGTCCCCAGATCGCGAACAGCGGGAGGAGCGGCCAGAGTCTCCGGGTCCGGCCCTGCCGCAGATCGAGCATCCACGACTGCAGCAGGGGCAGAAAGACGAGCGAGACGAGGAACGGTCGAATGAAAAGTCGAGGGCGAGCGGCCGCGATCAGCAGGAGGACGATTCCGGCCGCAACCACCACGGGAGCCCCCTCCCGGCGCGCGTTGCGGTAGAGCAGTATCGCCCCGAGGAGCGCCAGACCCATCCGGAGCAGGATCAGACCCGGGACCCCGGTGAGGTGATCCACTCCGAAGAGGATGACCTCGCCCAGCCACTGGTGGACCGGATAAGGGTGACCCCGGGCGGTGTGACTGAAGAACTCGGTGTCGGGGATGGCCCGGGTCTTGAGGATCTCCCGGCCGACCGTCAGGTGACCGCCGAGGTCGAGGTTCGTGACGTGGAAGCAGGAGAGCAGGAGCACGACGCCCATCACGGAGAGAAGGGCGAAGCGACGCAGGGGAGCGTTCCGCGCGTAGGGATCGGCCGGTGCTCTCACGCGGAGCCCTCTCTCACGACTTCCCTCCTCGAAGAGCGCGGAGCTTGAGCCGGAGGATCATGAAGTAGCCCTCGAGGAGAAGCCCGAACCCCAGTTTCGAGTCGCCCTCCCTACGATCCACGAAAGTCAGGGGAATCTCCACCATCTTCGCTCCTTGACGGTGGGCCCGGAACAGGACCTCCTGCACGATCGAGGGCCCCTCGGAAGTGAGCGTCGCCGGAGAGATCGCCTCCAGGGTCTCCCGCCGGAAGCAGCGATATCCCGAGTTGCAGTCGCCGACCGGCACGCCGAGCACCCACCGGATGTACGTGTTGGCCAGGATCGTGATCGTCCGGCGCACGATCCCCCGATCGACGTCGCTCCCCTCCCGCACGAACCGGGAGCCGAGCACCATGTCGGCTCCCCGTTCGATCTCCTCCCAGAAGCGGGGCAGGAGCTCCGGATCGTGGGAGAAGTCGGCGTCCATCTCCAGGACGACATCCGCCCCCCGGTCCAGGGCGGCGAGATAGCCGTCGCGCCCGGCGAGGCCCCGCCCCCGGGGCGGAGAGCGGTGGATGACGTGAACCGAGGCATCCCGGCTCGCCAGGCGATCCGCGATCTCCCCCGTGCCGTCCGGCGACTCGTCGTCGACGATCAGGATCTCCGAGGACGGGGAGAACCGACGGATCTCTCCCACGAGCCGCTCGAGGTTGGGCGCTTCGTTGTACGTGGGGACGAAGATGACGGTCTTCACGGGCCCCCTCGGTTGGCCGGCTCCCAGCCTGCATGTCTCACCGGCCTCTGCTGCGGCAGCGGCGAAGCCGCGCCTGGTGAGACATGCAGGCTACCGCCCCCGATTCTCCCCGAACCGCGCGCCCCGGGAAACCGGAAATCCCGGCCCGCAATGCGCACCAGGCTCGGCGAGCCGCTGCCGCAGCAGAGGCCGGTGGAGAGATGAGGGCGGGGCAAAGAGGCGGGGCCGCCGGCATTCCGGCGGCCCCTGTTCGACCCGCTCGCCGGGAGCGGGAGTGTGAGGAGTCTCTCTAGCGCAGCAGGACCATCTCCTTGGTGAGGCTCTCCCCGGCGGCCTCGATCCGGTAGAGATAGACGCCGCTCGCCACGCGGTTGCCCGCGGCGTCGACGCCGTTCCAGGACACGACGTGGTTCCCGGCGGGGATCATGCCGTTCACCAGATCGGTCACCTTCCGGCCCGTCACGTTGAAGACCGACAGCTTCACCGGCCCGGCGTCGGGTATCGAGTAGCGGACCTGCGTCGCGCCCGCGAACGGGTTCGGGGCGTTCTGCGAGAGGGCGAGACGGACCGGGCCCGCCGCCGGCTCGGTCGTCACGTCGAGGCCGGAGCCCGCGAGGATCCAGTCGAGGATCCGGTGCATCATCTCCTCGTTCATGGCCGGACCGGCGGGAACGCCATCGAACGCGGCGCACATGAACACGGTCCGGAAGACCCCCGCGTCGTAGCGGAGGCCGATCGGTCCCTCCTCGCTGTTCAACCAAGTGACGGCCCCGGTTCCCGGCGTCATCCTGTCGGCGAAGTCGACGAACGGCGGGTTCAGTTCCAGAACCCATCCGTCGCCGATCGGGTCACCGCCGACGCCGTAAGCCGAATCGGCCTGGGGGTCCTGGTTGAACGAGGCCACCCGCAGGTAGTTGCTGGCGAAATCGCCGCCGGCTCCGTACTGATTCAGAAAGCCCTGGCTCGAGACGAACAGCCGACCGCCCCCGTCCATGAAGGAGATCAACTCGGCCTGAGCATTGTTGCCGATCGTGCCGGACTGCATCTCACCCGTCGTCCAGACGACGGCGTCGAACGGAGCCAGGTAATCGGCGGTGGGGTACGAGAGGGCCAAGAAGTCGTACGTCAGGGAGTGGTAACCGGCGCCCGCGATCGCGGCCTCGTAGATCGTCTCCGTCGTCGCTCCCCTGTCGTCGTCCACGAAGAGGATGGCGTCGGTGTCCTTGAAGGTCGAGTAGACGTAGGTCGTCCCCCGGAACGGCTCGGAGACGGGCTCTGTCGTCACGGAGACGGAACCGAGACCGGGGCCCGCGCCCGGGATCGTCCGGACCATCACCGCCTCGATCTGACCCTCGGTCATGGCCGGAATGGTAAAACCGCTCGGATAGACCGTGGAGTTCCAGACCAGCTCGGCGTCCCAGCCGGCCGGCAGACCCGACTTGTCCATCGTGACCGTGACGGTGTCGTCAATGGCCCCGAGATACTCGACCTCGGTGTTCACCTCGGCGTTCTCGGCCCCGGTCACCTTCTGCACCTGGTGGTCCAGGTTCGTCACCTGGAGGTCGTAGGCGAGCGGAGCCAGGTTCGCGTTGAGCACCTTCCGGCTGCCGTCGTTCTGGACGAATCCGATGGCGCGGAGCTGCCCCCAGTCCCAGGGATTGTTGACGTAGGCCTGGTTTACATCCGCGGGATCCAGCGAGAACGTCCTGGATGCCGTCTGGGTCTGGCCTCCGCTCGAGATCGTCAGGGGCACGTTGAGCGGCAAACGGATTCCCATGTCGTGCCAGGTCGTGGGACCGGATTGCCAAGCCCGGATGAAGATCGCCGCGCGGATGAAGCGATTGGTCGGAATGACCGTCTCCCCGGGAGCGATCTCGACGGTGACCTCGACGTAGCCCTGCAAGCTGCCCGGGTCGAAGGTCACGAAGGCGTCGACCATCACCTTGGAGCTCTCGGCCTCGTGGGCCAGGAAGATCGGCAGGAAGACGTTGTAGTTCGCCTGCGGGCTGCCGTAGCTTCCGACGATGGGATTCTGGCCGTCGAAGACGGAGTGGGGAACCGAGCTCACGCCGTAATAACTACCGCGAGCTTGGGCGTCCGGGTTGTTGAGAGACCCACTGTTCTGCCAGTCGATGTGGACGATTCGTTCGTTCCCGTAGTCCTCCTGGAGCATCTGGAACGCCTCACGGACGTCCGGACAGTACGGTCAGGTGCTGAAGCCGAACTCCTCGCAGAACACCGTGCGCTTGACGAGCGTGGCATCCGAGGAGGACGGGACGAGAAACGCGAGGGCGCCCAGCGCCAAACCCGCGATCGGGAAGAGCTTGCTTCGGGTCATCACGGGGCTTCTCCTTTGAGAGGGTCTCTCGGCAACGGGGAACTCCGGGGGGCCGGAACGAGGGGGAAGGGAAGATGAGTCATCGGGTCAGCGTCAGGTTCTTCGTGAGCGTGCCCTGCGGGGTCGTCAGCCGGTAGAAGTAGACCCCGCTGGAGAGCTCGCGGCCGTTCTCGCCCCGGCCGTCCCACGTGACGGCGTGCGGGCCGGCGGGCAGGACGTCGTCGGTCAGCCCGCGGACCATGCGTCCGGCCACGTCGTAGAGGCTCAGGCTCACCCGCTCCTCCCTCGGCAGCGCGAAGGGGATCGTCGTGGCGGCGCGCACCGGGTTCGGCGTGTTCTGGCCGAGGGTGTACCCCTCGAGCGAGCCCGCGAACGGCTCGACGCCGAGACCCGTGTTCCCACCGTAGATCGTCACGGTGTAGTGGGCCTGGTTGGACGAGTTCCCGACGGAGTAGACGTGGAAATCGACGGTTCCCACCACGTGGTCGAACGCGGCGACGTTCACGCCGACCGTGTCGGCGCCACCCGGGGCGAGCGTGTGATTGATGCTGTCGGGCGTGCACACCGTCCCGATGCAGACCGCCGCCGACAGGGCCGGGGAGCTGACGTTGTCGACGATCAGGCGATAGGTGTCCGACGACGTGCCGGTGTTCGTGAGCCAGAAGAAGTAGTACGAGCCGACGAAGTCCACGATGTTCGCGTCGAAGATGGTCAAGTTGAGGGAGAGCTCTTCGATGGTGAACTCGTAGTCCGCCGCCGGCGCGAGCCGGAGCGAGGGACGCTCCTCGGGCGCGCGCGCCTTGCTCACGGTTAGTTCTGAAGCGTCCGTCGTCGCCAGGGAGCCGGCGAGGGCAAAGGCAACGGTCGTGAGGAGAGCCAGATTGCTCGCCCGTGCCATCCGGGTCATGGGGGCCCCTCCGTGGGTGGTATCGCCGATAGCTGGATCAACCGATCGATGTTAGCACATCCGGGACGGCGGTGTATTGGCCCCGAGCTAGTAAGTTCCGCTCACGGCCAGAATCTCTCCGGTCTGGTCGGACTGGAGATAGACGACGTAGTCGAACGTGTTCGAGGTCGGCCAAGGGTTCAGGTCGAGGGTCGCCGAGAAGTGCCGGATCTCGCCCGGAGCTCCGAACGTCACGTCCTGCTCCTCGTAGTTCCTCGGGACGAAGTGGAAGACGTGCCCTTCCGGACCTCCCGGGATCCCCCCCACCAGGATGACGAAGCGCAGCTTCAGGTCGCCGGGGAGTGCGCCTCCCCGCCACTTGAGATGTACGGTGATCGTGGTCGCCGGCTCCGTGATCGGCCCCTCCACCTTCATGGCGACGGCGCAGTCCGTGGCGCAATCATCGAGGCGATCGGCGACGAGCGCGTCGTACTGGTTGAGCGTCGCGGGTAGGGAGTTCAACAGCAGCGGGGGGACGCCCTGGAAGAGAGCCGTCGGGTAGGCCGTGATGCTCGCCCCCCCGAGGTGAAGCTCCTCGTAGAAGCGCTCCCTCTCCTGCCATCTCGGATCATACAGACCCTGGCCCGGCACCGAGTGCCACTCGATCACGTACATCCGCCCCGGGTTCGCGTGGTAGAGCTCGCGGAGCCGGTCGGCGGACGCGGGACAGCCGGTGCACTGCACGAACGTGAACATCTCGCCGAGGACGGCGTGGGGTGGGGCGAGCACGACGTCCTCCTCCACCACGATGTCGTTGGCGACCGTGACGACGACGGGGGCGCTGTCTTCGTACCCGACCTCCCGGATCAGGAAAGTCGCGGGGCCGACCGGTATCTCTTCCACGAGCTGACCCGTCACCCGACCGGTGGACACGTAGTCCCCCGATCCGGTCTTCTGCAGGATCGGCGCACCGAGCACCTCGGTGTCGAGCACCTCGTCGAACGCCCGAATGCGGACGGAGCCGAAGTCGCGGGCGACGAGCGCGAAGGTCGCGATCGCGGTCCTTCCGGGCGAAACCGTCACGTCGATCCCGTCGGCCGGATCCACGTCGAATCCGAACCGTGCCACCCGCACCCGATACGTCCCGGCCTCGAACGGGCCCAGCCGGTCGAGGTCGACCCCGACGAGTTCTCCGTCGAGATAGACGTCGACATTCGCGACCCCGCCGGTCCGGACCTCCACGAAACCCAGGGTCGGGGGGGCCAGCTCGTCCTTGCAGCCGATGAGGAGCGCCAGAGCCGTCAGCACGGCGGTGCCGAGCCGGGGAGCGGATCGGCGTTCAGTCCGGGGGGAAAGCCGCGAGAACCGGTTCCTCGGCCGGTTCGGGATCAAGGGTGGGGTCCTCCTCGGTGTGCTCTCGAGATGATGGGGATCGGTCCGGCTCCGCTTCGCCTCTTCCTCTACCCAGTATAATACCGGGTCTAGTACCTCGCGACCCACCTCACCTTGAGCCCCTCGAACTCCGGCTCGAAGAAGCAGACGCCGCCCGTGCATTTCCAGCCGCCCCGTTCGCTTCCGAAGCTCACGGTGAGGTCCTGGCTCTCCGTCAGCACGATCTCGGCGGAGGCGACGAACCAGTCGTCCTCCGCCTCGGTCTCGTCGGTCGTGTCCTCGTGGGTCAGGCTCAGGGTGAGCCAGGGGGAGCGGCCGTAGGAGAGGGAGTAGATGCGATTCCGGTACTCCCGGGGGAACTCGTACGCCGCGGTCAGCGCGTCCGTCTCCTGGACCTCCTCCCACTCCACGCCGGCGGTCAGGCTGTTCGCGTCATCGAGCTCGACGACCACCTCCCCGAACCCGGAGCGGCGCTCCTCGAAGACCGACAGGAACTGGAGCTCCGACTCCGCCCCCGCCGCCGTGACGAACACGCGCTCGCGCCACGCGCCCTTTGCCTCGCCGTACACCTCCCAGAAGTCGTCCCCGGCGTCGCCGTCGGCGCGACCGTAGCTTCCCCGCACGCTGGTGAAGTAGTCGTGGCTGTACTCCCCCTCGGCGAGCCAGCCCTTCACGTCGTTGTCATCGATGTCCGCGAGGACCTGACCGTTGACCCGGTTCAGGAGCGTCCAGGTGTGCTGCTTGAGCGAGGTGGGGGGATCGTGGAAGTCGTGCTCGAACTTTTCGTAGTCCCGGTACTCCCCGGAGAGCGTCAGGCCGGCGCCGGAGATCACCCCGGAGACGAAGCCGCCGTGGCCGTCCTCGTCCTCGGGTCGGGCGGTGTTCCCTCCGGGGAACTCCCGGTGGACATATTCCCCGTAGATCGACGCCGGACCCCATCCGACCTCGGCGAGCGCCCCGGCCTGCCTCTCCCGTACCCGGATGCTCGTGGCGGTCTCCGCCCCCCACGCCTCGACGAAGGAGGCGGCGACGCGGGCGGGACCGAAGGAGCGCGGCTCCGCGAAGAGACCGCGAAAGCGGTTTCCGTCCCGGCTCCCGCCGATGGCGGTGAGACTCCCCCGGTCGTGGTTCCACGTGGCCCACACGCCTTCGAGGCGGGTGTCGTAGTTGAGCTCCTCGTCCTCGAAGACCGAGAGCATCAGCCCTCGGCCGAACACGTAGGAGAAGTCCCCGACGGCCATTTGGAACGGCTCCGTGTCGATCGTGAAGAGGCGGCGCGTGAGCTCGGTCCCGTCGATCCGCTGCTCTCCCGGCACATCGTCCTCCGCCACGCCGTAGGGGTCGTAGAAGTTCGCGTCACTCACTCCCAGGCTCTGGAGCCGGAGCCACGCCCCGAACATCCCCCGGTAGGCGGACACCTCGAGGCGGTTGCGGAAGGCCTCGTCCCGCCGGTTCTCCTTGTCGAGACGGCGATAGTCGAGCTTGTCGGTGACGCTGAGGTAGATCGGCTCCTCGTCCTGGGCCGGAAGAGGCCGGGGCGCTGCCATCGCCGCGAGCACGACCGCGGCGAAAAGCCACCCGAGACGCCGGGGATGGGGCGCCGCGCGGCGCGAGGGAGGGCGGGCGTCTCCCCGACCGGGAGGCGACGGGGCCGGTCGGGGAAACGACGGGCTCAACTGGAGGTCTCCTCCTCCTCGGACGGATCGTTCGCCACGCTCTCGTCAAGCAGCTCGAGCACCGCCTTTTCCAGCTCCTTCTCGTCTCCGGGCCGGTAACCGGTATGGCGATACCGAATGTACCCTTGCGAATCGAGAACGACGACGTAGGGAACCGAGCCCTTCCCCTGCAGCTTGCGGAAGACGTCCTGGCTGGCGTCCAGGAGCACGGGGAAATCGAACCTCCGACCTTTCATGAAGGGCTTCACCCGGGACTGGGTCTTGGGAGAGTCGATCGTGACCGTCAGGACCGTGAGTCCTCGTTCCGCGTACTCGTCCATCATCTTCTGGATGTAGGGAAGCTCCTTGATGCACGGCTTGCACCAGGTCGCCCAGAAGTCGACGACGACGGGGCCTTTGCCCAGGAAGTCCTCGAGAGAGACCTTCTTCCCGTTCAGGTCGGTGGTTCGGAAGTTCTGCGCTTTGACCCGGGTATCGCCCGCGAAGGCCCCGGCGGCGACGGATGCGAGCAGCGTGAGGGTGATCAGACGGGCCAGTGCCGACCGCGCGATGGGGGACATCGAGGATACCTGACCTTTCCAGGGGATCGTGGGGCGAGGGGGCGGATGCCCCGACGGGATCGCCTTCCCCGCCCCCGGAGACCGGCAAGGACAGCAAACAGCATACGACGAGCCGGAGCCGGGGGAAAGGGTCGAGGGCGGGGGCCGCTCTAACGGCGCTCGCGGGACGAGAAGCGCTCCATCACGCGCCTCACGGCGGCGTGCACCTCGTCCACGTCGATGAGATCCTGGCAACTGGGCGAGAGGTCGCACTCGCGACGGTAGCAGGGGTGGCACTCGATGGGGGTCACGACCTTTTCTCCCCGCCCGTAGAGCTCGATTTCCTGGGCGCACGTCGACCCGAAGAGAACGACCACCGGGACGCGTCCCGCGATGGCGAGGTGCATTCCGAGGGTGTCCCCGGTCACGACGAGATCGCAGCAGCCGACGAGGCCGGCGAAGTCGATCAGGTCGTGGTCCCCGCCGGTGTCCACGGCCGCACCCTCCGAGCGGGAGACGATTCGCGCGTTGCGATCCCGCTCGGCGGGCCCCCCGAGGAGCGCGACCCGGGCGCCCTCGGCGGCGAGGCGGCGAGCCAGCGCCGCGTACCCGTCGATCGTCCAGGCCTTGTTCGCGAAGATGCCGCCGGCTCCGGTGTTCAGTCCCACCAGCGGCCCCGTGCCCGTCGCGAGCCCGACCGCGGCCAGGGCGGCCTTCCCCGCCTCGCGCCCCGAGGAGGCCGCGGGGACGTCGTACTCCTGTCCCCTCCAATCCAGTCCCGCGACCTCGAAGATCAGATCCTGGTACGTCCGTTCGTTGACGTGGAACTTCAGCCGATCGGAGAGCCCGAGGTCGTAGGCGTGGCGCGCCGCGGGGTGGAGAGGGACGAGCGAGCCGTGACGGTCCCGGCCGAACCCCCGGCGCTCCTCGGCCTCGACGCGCGTGGCCAGCGACGTCGAGTACGCGTCCTTGTCGAGCGAGAGCACGAGATCGAAGCGCTCGACCCCGAGCCGCTCGGACGTCTCCACCGACGGGATCAGGAGCCGGTCGATGCGAGGGTGGTCGCTCAGGAGCTCCGCCGCCGGCTCCCCGACGACCCACGTGACGTGGACGGGACCCTCGCCCCCGGTCAGCGCCGGCAGAATCGGAGTCGTGCGCAGCACGTCTCCCAGAGCGCCGATCTTCAGAACCAGGATCCGCTTCCCCATCGGGGAGTACAGCTCACACCCTTCGCATTCGCGGCGGTGAACGCAGGGCCTCTCCCCACGGAAGTGGCGACAGTCGGTCTTCCACGAGAGCTCGGACGAGGGCACGCGGGATCCTCCGTCGTTTTCCGGATCGTGGACGTGCGGGATCGATGATACACCGGAAGGCGATCCGTCGCAGGCCTCGGTCCGCTCGCACGGTCCGGGTGCCGGACGGACCGGCGGACGGCGGCCGATCCGGTCGGAGGATGGTCTTGCCTCCCCGGTCGGGGCGGTGATAGGGGATGCGCCATGAGGGTGAGCGAAGAGCAGGGGGCGGGAGACGAGGACCGGGCTCCGCTCCCCGCCCGGACGGCGCCGTGGGCAAGGCACCTCGTGGGCCTGGCGATGCTGCTGCTGGCCGTGGGGCTCGGAGCGACGATCCGGATCCACACCGCGCTGACCGATCCGAACTTCGACGTGCAGAGCGCCCGTCCCCTTCTGCGCAGCGATCCGGCTCTCCTCTACTACATCACCGATCGGATCGTGGAGGCGGGAGGCCTTCCTCCCGAGGATTTCCGCGCCGATCGGCGCGTCGAGCACCCGGACGGCGCCGACCTGCCGGCGATGTTCTCGGTCGGCCAGGAGTTACTCGTCGCCGGACTCTACCGGTGGCTCGGAGGAGACGCGCCCCTGCACGTGTTCTGTGTCTGGGTGATGGGGATCTTCGCCAGCCTCGCCGCCGTCGCGGTCTACGGGCTCACGTTCGAGCTGACGAGACGCGTGCGCTGGGCGGTGCTCGCGGTCTCGCTCTACGTCGTCCTCGAGGGCAACTACCGCACGATCGGCTTCATTCTGATCCGGGAGGACTTCAGCGTTCCGTGGTTCGCGCTACACCTTTGGGCGGCGGCGAGGGCCGCGCGGGTCGGGTCCCGTCGCGCGATCGTCGCCGCCGCGGTGACGCTGGGGCTCGCGGCGAGCACTTGGCACGCCATGGGGTTCGTGATCTCGATCGAGGCCGCGTGTCTCTTCGCCTGGTTTCTCCGAACCGGACGGAACCCTCTCGCGGCGCCGGGCGCCCTGGCGTTCGCGGGGGTGCTCGCCGCCTTCGCCGGGGCCGTCCCGATGCTCCGGGCCAAGCTGTTCGGGCTGTCGCTGCCGATGCAGGTGATGATCGCGCTCCTCGGGGCCGCGGCGTGGGAGCGTCTCGGGAGGCGCCCCCGGCAGGGGACCCGGATCGCGGGTCTCCTCGTGCTGGCGGTCGCGTTCGCCGGAACGTCGGTCGTCTCGGGTCTTCTCGAAGGGGATCGGGAGGGATATGCGCACGTCTTCGAACTCATGGAGGCGAAGGTCCGCCACCTCGGTCGCCTTCCCGAGGACCCGAACGAGCTCTCGTTCGACTCGCGGCTCCTCTGGCAGGGCCCGTTCCAGACCGCGAGCGCGTCGTACTACATCGGCTCGCTCGGGTTCGCTCTGCCGGTCCTCGCGCTCGCTCTCCGCTTCGGCGTGCGGGGATGGCGCAACGGAAGAGGGGACGCGGCGACGATGCTGCTGCTCGCGTTCACCGTCACCGGAGCCGTGACCGCGGTCCTCGTGCGCCGCACGATCATCCTCCCGTCGCTCACTCTCCCCGTCGTGGCCGCCGTCCTGCTGAGCCGGACGAGGGCCGGGATCCCGCGGACGGCCATGATCGCCGGGGGGCTCGCCGCCCAGGTCGTGCTCTTCTCGGTCTGGCTGAAGGACCTGCGGATCCCGTGGTACGAACCGCCGTCCCGCAACGCGGAGCTCGCCCACGCGCTAGACTGGATCGAGCGGCATGTTCCTCCCGGCGAGCCGCTCGCCGCGGACTTCGTGAACTCGACGGCCGTTCTCGCCCACACCCGACACCCGATCCTGCAACAGCCCAAGTACGAGACCACCCGAAGCCGGCGGCGGATCGAGCAGTTCATGACGACGTTCGCCCACCGGTCTCCCGAGGAGCTCCGCCGGTGGATCCGCAGTCAACGGTGCCGCTATCTGCTCGTCGACCGGAGCTTTTGGCTGGGGGCGGGTTACCTCCTCGGCTTCTCGACGAAGAGGACCCGCGGGCCGCCCCCCGGCACCGCGATCACCGCGCTGTGCAGCCGCGATCCCCGCGTTCTGAACGGGCAGGCCGGTTTCCGCCTGCTCTACCGCAGTCCCGAAGACCTCGGTGGCGACTCGTTCCGGGTGTTCGCGGTCGACTGAGTGCCCGCCGGACGCCGCTCGCGGCGACGTCCACCGACCCACCGGCGTCTCGGACCTCCGATCGGGCCCTCCGGCCGCCCTCCGCCCGGCGCCCGGAGGACGCGTTTCGTGGGCTCGCCCCCCATGCCACAGTGGATTTGAGCGGGACATCCGAGCTAGGATCGAGATGGGGTGGGATCCGCCGGCTCGCGCGATTCCGTCCCGACGTGCTCCGACGCCCCGAGTGAGGCAGCTAGCTCATGCGAAGGGAACGACTTACGTATCGAGACCTCCTGCGGAGGCTTCTCTCGGGACGGCTCCTTCGGACCGAGGAGAGGCGGCAGACGGAGCTCATCCTGGGGATTCCCGAGGACCTGGAGGTCGCCGTCCGACTGGGCGATCTGCTCGAGCAGATCGCGTCCCGGGGCACGCTGCTCCGCCTGGGCCGCCGCTCGGGGGACCGCCGGAACGTGCGGCGCTACCTCGACCCCCTCACGAGCGATCACTGGACGGTCGAGCTGCCCGACCCCGGCGTCGCGGAGCCTCCGGTCCCCGGCCCCTCTCCCGACGCGGTACGGCCGCCGCCGGGCCCGAGCCCGAAGCCCGAGGCCGTCCGCGAACCGGCCCCCGCTCCCGAGACGGCACCGGAGACCGCGCCGGCCCCGACCCCCGTCCCGGAGCCGGCCGCGGAGCCGGAGTCGGCCGCCGAGCCCACGCCGATTCCCGGGCCGGCCCCGGTTTCCGAGCCGCGACCTCCGGTCCCGGCCCACCCGATCCGACCTGTCGAGGAGGTCGTGATCGAACCGGGGATCGCGCGACGCTTTCACGACGAGACGAGCGGAGAGCCCCTGCACTCGCTCTTCTCGACGTTTTCCCCCTGTCTCACCCCGGAGGAGCTCGGGGAGTCGCTCGTCCCGGTTCGAAATCAGATCCGGGAGCGCACGAGCGCTTCCGACGTCCGCTTCTACACGCTCGACGCAGAGGGGGAGTCGCTTCTCCTCCTGCCCCAACGGGACCAGGCGAAGAGGGACCCGCTGACCCTCGGAGAGCAGGTCCGGCAGGCCGTTCTCATCGAGGGGCGGAACCTCCACGTGCCGAACCTCGCCGTTCCGGACACGGGTGCGCCGCCGGGAGAGACGGGAGCGCTCGTATCTCTCCCTCTCGTCGACCGGGATCGGGTCGTCGGCCTGATGGAGGTCCACCGCGACCGGCCCGGACCCTTCGACGCCGAGGAGCTCCGGTTCTTCGCGCTGTCCGCCGCCGTGGCCGCCAGCGTGGTCGTCCAGGCCGAGGTCTTGGAGAAGCTGATCTTCCTCGACAAGCTGACCGGCCTCTACAATCGCGCCTACTTCGACGATCAGATCGAGCGGGAGATCGAGCGAGCGAATCGCATGGGGACCTCGGTCGCGCTGCTGATGGCCGACCTCGACCACTTCAAGCGAATCAACGACACCTACGGACATCAGGCGGGCGATCAGGCCCTCGCTCACCTCGCCGTGATCATCAGGCAGAACATCCGTCAGATCGACGTCGCCGCGCGCTACGGCGGGGAGGAGTTCGCGATCCTGCTCCCCTCCATCACTCGCGCTCGGGCGGTGCGCACCGCGGAGCGGCTGCGACGCGTCGTCGCGGACACGAAGTTCGAGGGTGCGGTGCCCGGACTGAACGACGTCCGACTGTCGATCTCGCTGGGGGTGGCTCTCTATCCGGACGACGCCGCCACCGCGAAGCAGCTCATCGATCGCGCCGACCGGGTTGCGTTGTACGCGGCCAAGAACCGCGGCCGAAACCGCGTGGTCTCCTGGGCGAGCGCCCGGGAGATGAAGATGCCGCTGAAGCCCCCACCGGCCTCTCAGCCTAACGCCGCCGGCTCCACCGACTGACCTCGGGCAGTCGGGTGAGATCGGGCCGTTCCGCGAGGGCGGCCCGGACGTGCTCGATGCCCTCCGGCTCCCGCCCGCTCTCGGCCAGCGCCACTCCCAGGTGCGCGCGAACCTCGGCGTCGCCGGTCGCCCGCCACGCGCGCTCGAGAGGCGCGATCGCCTCCCGAGGACGACCCGAGCGAATCGCGGCCCATCCGAGGGTGTCGAGGATCACCGGATCGTCGGGGGCGAGCTCCGCGGCCCGGCGCGCGTGCGTGTATCCCTCTTCGGCGTCGATCGACCCGTTCGTCAGAATCCAGGCGAGGTTGTTGCGGGAGTCGACGTCGTCGGGGTGTCGCTCCACCGCGGACCGCAGGGCGGTCACGGCTTCCCGGGTCCGGCCCACCGACGCGAGAAGGAGCGCCTTCGCGTTCACCGCCTCCGTCCGCGCCGGCTCGAGCGCCCGGGTCCGTTCGTAGGAGCGCAGGGCTTCCTCGATCCTCCCCGCGGCCTCCAGGGCCCGGCCGAGCGCGTAGTGATGGTCCCCCACGTCGGGCTCGAGCTCCGCCGCGCGCCGGAAGGCGCGCGCCGCATCCTCGGAAAGGCCGTCCTGGGAGTCGAGCGCTCCGAGAGCGGCCCAACCCGACGCCTCCTCGGGATGACGCTCGAGAAGCTCCCGGTACTCGAGCCGCGCTCCCTCCCGATCCCCCTGCATGCGCAAGGCGTGCGCCCGGTTCCTTCGGGCTCTCACATCGTCCGGGTCGAGATCCAGGACGGCGCGACAGTAGTCCCCGGCCTCCTCCCAGCGCTCTTCCATGCGACATACGAGGGCGAGCTTGTGGAGAACGTCGAGGTTTTGCGGGTCCTCGACTCGGAGCTCCTTCAGGAGACGTTCCGCCGCTTCGGCGCGACCCGAGAACAGGAGCGTGGGGATCTCCTGGAGGCGGTTGAAGAAGCCGACCATGTCCTTCGGGTCTCTTCCCCCGAGGCTCCAGAGGTCGGCATCCTCTTCGAGGATCTCCGCACCCGCTCCCCCGACATAGCCGAGCGCCTCCAGCCGGCGCCGGGTCTCCTCGCTCACGCTCAGATGATCCGCGTCCAGACGCCCTCCCCGCCCGGCGTGGCGGCGCATCTCCTCGCGCAGCTCGGCGACGAGCTCGGGGCGCGCGGCGGCGAGGTCGTGCTCCTCGTGGGGATCGCTTTCGAGGTCGTAGAGCTCGGGGCGCGGAGCCTCGATCAACTTCCATCGTCCCCGGCGGACCGTCCGCAGGCCGGCCCAATCGTACTGGGTACGGCCGAAGAGGCTCTCGCCGTGGATCGGCACCGCTTCCGGCTCCCCTTCCCGGAGCAGGGGCAGGGTCGAAGCGCCGTCCAGCCCCTCCGGTAAGGGAAGACCGAGCAGGTCCAGTGCGGTCGGGAGGACCTGGACGAGCGACACGGGAGTCCCGATCCGCCGCCCGGCCGGAAGTCCCGGGCCGGCCATGAGCCACGGGACGCGAAGCGACGACTCGTACACGAACAGCCCGTGCGAGACCTCCCCGTGCTCTCCCAACGACTCCCCGTGATCGGCGGTGACGATCAGCGTGGTCGATTCCTCCCTCTCCCCCAGAGCTTCGAGGATTCGCCCGAGCTGCTCGTCGACGTAGGCGATCTCCCCGCCGTAAGCGTCCAGACGCCGCTCGGTCAGGAAGCGCGCCGGCGGCTCGTAGACGGAGTGGGGATCGAAGAAGTGGATCCAGGCGAAGAACGGGTCCTCCCCTCGGGATGCCTCCTCGATCCAGGGAAGCGCGCTCGCGGCCGTGGCCGCGGCGGTCCGCTCGTCGTAGAAGAACCCGTCCGCGACGTCGGCGCGGCGGCCCTCCTCGGTCGCCACCGATCCGGCCGAGGAGCCGGAGAGCTCGTCGTCGTAGATCTCGAACCCCTGATCGACGCCGAACTGACGGTCGAGCGGAAAGGCGGAGAGGAACGCGGCGGTCCGCCATCCCCGATCCCGGAGGATCTCCGGCAGGGTGACGGCGGCGTCGGGGAGGCGGGCGGTCCCGTTGTTGCGAACCGTGTGCCGGTCGGGGTAGAGGCCCGTCAGCAGCGAGCAGTGGGAGGGCAGGGTCAGGGGGACGGGCGCCTGGACCTGCTCGAGAAGCACCCCGCGGGCGGCCAGGGCGTCGAGGACGGGGGTGGCCCCGTCCCGGGCCCCGTAGCAGCCGAGCCGATCCGCCCGGCAGGTGTCGATGGTCACCAGGATGAGACCGGGGGGACCCTCGGATCGCCCGCACCCCGCGAGGTGAGCGGCCGTGAGGAACGCGCCGACGAGGCCGACGAGGAGAAGGGGCCGAATCGCCCCGAGGGGCGAGGGGAGTCGCATTTCAGGGCTCCGGTGGCGGATCGACGGGCGGATCGACGGGCCTGGTGAGGAATGCAAGCTAGCGCGCCCCCTCGGGCCGGTCAACGAGCCGGCTTGACAGCGCGGAGACCGGTTCCTAAGGTCGGACGAGACTCCGGTTCACGAGACTCACTGGGGACGTCCCGATGCGCCGACTGCTTCCGGGCGGTCGGGGGATCTTCCGGATCGCCTTCGCCTTCCTCCTCTGGGCGATCGGGTTCCCCGCTCGATCCGAGCCCTCCCAGGCCTACCACGACCTGTACCCGGAGAGACCGATCGTCGCCCTGACGCCGGGTCTCACCGGAAGGGACTTCGTCGCCCTTCTCGACCGCATCGAGGCGGCGGGCCATCCGGTCCCGGTCGCCGTCGTCGGGGCGGGCCTCATCCTCGACGAACGGCCCGGTCTCGCGGCCCTCCTGACCGCCGAGCCGGCCGTGACCGAGATCCTGACGGAACCGGCGCCGGCGGGCGTGCGTCCCCGGAGCGGGTCCCCGGCGACGGCCGGTCTTCTCCGTTGGTGGAACGACGGCTTCGAGAACCCCGTCCGAGCGCCCGAGCCTGTCCCGGGGGAGGAGCCGAGCGAGCCGATCCGGATCTGCGCGGGGTCCCGGAATCTGGAGGACGAGCTTCGCGACGCGGGGCGGGAGGATCTCCTGCGATGCGGCGGAGTGCCGGACGAGGCCTCCCGGATCCACTTCGCCGGGGGCCGCGTGGTCTGCAACTTCATCCTTCCCGAGTACGTCGACGGACCCTTCTGGGTGCCGCAGGCCGCCGACAAGGTGCGCTCCGAGGTCCTGCGGGCGCTCCGCTGGTGGGAGCTCAAGTCGAGGTTTCCCGGGCACCACGCTCCCCAGGTCCGGCTGGTCCTCGTCGATCACGGCATCCTCTCGTCGCGCGTCGATCCGGCCCAGGGAGGGTTCGGCGGCGTCGAGGACTCGGGGTGGATCGGGCAGTGTCTGGACCGGCTGGGCCGGGTGGGCGACTGCCCCTTCCCCACGCTCGACGAGTTCAACGTGGACATGGCCGCGGAGTACGGCGGGCACTGGGCGTACACGCAGTTCGTCCTCAATCAGGACACGTTCGGAGGGGGCGGAGTTCTCGCGTACGCCTATCTCGGCGGACCGTACACCGTCGCCCTGCGGGGCAACGGAGGCCTCGGCCTCGAGGATCTCGCTCCGGTCGTGGCGCACGAGATGGGACACATCTTCCAGGCGCTCGACGAGTACTCGCAGGCGTGCAGCGGCTGCATCCAGGCGTCCGGGTACCTCGAAGTCCGCAACTGGAACTGTGTGCGCTGCCCGTTGGGCGATGACGTGCCCTGCGTCATGCGCAGCTCGGGCCAGTACACCCACAGCGACCGGGATCAGATGGAGACGAGAATCCACCCGTGCACGTACACCCTGGGGCAGGTGGGCCTCTGGGATCTGAACGAGAACGGCATCATGGACGTGAGGGAGACGAGGCCCCAGACGCAGGCGACGACGGTTCTCCCCGACACCCTGGAGGACTCGCGAAACGTTCCGATCCGCGGGCTCGCCTGGGATCTGCCCTATCCTCCCGCGAATCCCGCTCGCTATCCGGAGCCGGTCACGATCAACTCCATCCGAGGGGTCGAGTTCTCCATCGACGGGGCCCCGTGGGATCAGGCCCGGCCGCTCGACGAGGACGGCTTCCGGGACCGGGAGGAGGCCTGGGAGGGTCGCCTCCCCGAGCTCGGCGGCGGCCGCCACCGCGCCAAGATCCGCGCGGTCAACTCGGTCGGCGCTCCCGACCCGAGCCCCGCGATCGTCGACCTCTTCGTGTTCGACGTGAAGCTGGAGCGGGATCTGGAGGTCGTGCCGGGGGGAAGCCGGCTGGCGATCCTCTGGTCGATCGACGGAGAGGACTTCGACAGCGTCTACCGCATCCACCGTGGCCTCGCCGGCGAGGGAGCGGAATCGGTGATCGGCGAGGTCGAGTCGACCGGACGGGCGAACGAGGACTTCGTCTTCTGGGACGACACCGTGGATCCCGGCAGCGAGTACGACTATCGCCTCGTGGCCGACATCCCCGGCAAGGGTCGGAAGACTCTCGGCCTCGCCCGGGCCACGGCGTATCTCGACAACCCGCCCCCCGGCAACTTCACTTCGGTCGCTCCGAACCCGAGTCGAGGGGCGGTCGACTTCACCGTGACCGTGCCGGTGGGACCGAGCGCCGGCACGAACGGCGGCGGGGACCCGGACGTTCCCCCCCCCGAGGACTTCCGGGACGGCCCCGGGGATGGCGGCGAGACCTCCTCGGCGGGCGCCGTCCGGGTGAACCGGGACGTCTCGCTCGCCGTCTACGACGTGCGGGGTCGGCTGGTACGAGACCTCGGGATCTTCCGGAAGCGGGAGACCACGCGATTCAACGCGAGCTGGAACGGAACGGACCGGAACGGAAACCGCGTTCCACCCGGAATCTACTTCATCCGGGTGCGCCTCGACTACGCGAACGACGTCCGCAAGATCGTTCTGGTGCGCTGATCCCCGGCCGGATCACGGTATCTCCGGCGTCCTCCCCCGCAACGCGCGCGCGTCGGTGCTCCTCTAGTCCGCCGGTCAAAGCCGGTCAACGCCGGGCGAAGACGACGAACACGACGATCAGAACGAGGGCGAGCGCGATCGGAATCCCGACCCGACCGCGAGACCGGCCGGACGTCTTCTCCGGCTCCGCCCGGATCCAGTGACGGTAGTCCACCTTCCCTCTGCCGACCCCGGAATCCCCCGCGTCGTTCCCATCCATGATCGTGTAGATGTCCGCAGGATATCCCTTCGCCTCCATCTCGGCCGCAACCTCCCATCCCCAGTCGTTCCAGGTCGCATCGATGTCGTTCCGGCTGCCGTTCACGATCGCCTGGTAGCTTCGGAGAATGCGGTTGCTGTTTTCCCGGCTGCCGCCGATCAAGGGGTGGGACTCCTTGCCGCCGATGGTGATCGCGCGAGGCTGGTTGTCGATGAACGTGTTGCGGAAGATGCGCGGCGAGGAGGCGAAGACCAGGAGGCCGAACGTCTGGGAACGCTCGATCACGTTGTCTTCGATCAGTGACTCCGAGGAGATGAGTTTCACGGCCCACCCGAAGCCCACGAACCGGTTCCCTCGAATGGTCGGGCTCGCGTGCTCGCACTCGATTCCCGTCCCGGAAAGCCCGGCGGCGTCGAGAGTGAAACCCTCGATGACCGTTCCGGGCCCCACACCCTCCGGGCAGACAATCAGCTTCTCCTCCATCGGCCCGGCCCCCGAACCGGGGCTCAGGAGAATCGTCGTGTCGGGGCCGGCAACGGAACGGAGAACCACGCCGTCCTTCATTTCGATCTGCTCCCGGTAGGAGCCGGGGCCGACCCGAACCGTATCCCCGGAGGACGCCGCGAGAACGGCCTCCTGGATCGTGGAATGGTCGCCGGGCACGGTGAACGAGATCGCGGACGCGGAGCCGGCGGTCCCCAGGACGCCCGAGACCAGGAGTCCGACGAGTCGTTCGGGTATGTGCATCGCTCTTCCTCTTCTTCGGGCTCGAGGCGAGAGACCGGGACGGGCGGGACGAGGCTCGGCCTCAGTCGTCCGGGAGACGTCGACGGGCTCGCGCCAGGTTCTCGAGGGCCTGCGGATCCTCCGGGCGGATCCGAAGCACCTTTTCCCAGTACGGGATCGCCTCCTCGATCCGCCCGGCCCGGGCCCGGAGCACACCGAGGTTGTTCCACGCGTCGGTGAACGTGGAGTCGGCCGCGACCGCTCGATGATACAGCGAGTCCGCCCCCTCCGGTCTTCCCAAACGCTCCAGGCAGAGCGCGTGATTGTACAGGGTAGGGGCATCCTCGAGGCCCGCCTCCTCGGCCGCCGCGTACCAGCGGTCGGCATCTTCGACCCGCCCCGATCGTTGGTGCGCCCGTGCGAGCGAGGCGAGGTTCCGCCCGTCGGAGGGGTCGAGGACCCGCTCTCGCTCGAAGGCCCGAATCGCCTCCGGCACCCGATCCAGGGCCATGTACATCGTTCCGAGGTTCAGGTTCCCCTTCGGGTAGGTTGGATCGAGAGAGAGCGCCCGCTCCTGGGCCTCGACCGAGAGCAGGAGGTCTCCGTTCTCCCGGTGGACGTCGGCCACGGACTGATAGAATTGGGCCTCGGACGGACGGTACTCGCGAGCCCAGGGATTCACGTTGATACAGACCGCCAGCCCGAGGGTCGCCGCCGCGGGAAGGAGGCCCCGCCAGCCGCCTCTCCGGACGCCCAGCGCGAGTCTTCGGGCTCCCTCGATGGCGAGAACCATCAGCATCGGCCGGAGAGGAACGCGGTACCGCGCGGTCACGAAGAACAGCACGACGGACAGCGCGTAGATGCCGGCGAGGAGAACGATCGCCCGGCCTCGCATCCCGCCCGACCGTCCGAGCGCGAGGGCCCCGACGAGCGCGAGCGGAAGCATCGCGTAGGCGAGTAGGAGCGACGGCGAGCCGATCGGCGCGTACTCCCGGAAGAAGAGAGAGATGCTCCGGTTGTTGCCGAACTCGATTCCGGACAGGAAAAAGACGATCTTCTTCGCGAGCAACGCGAGACCGTCTCCCGGGTGTTCCCTCCACCACGCGAACGCTCTCGAGTACCAGTAGTCCGAGACCTCGGACGGGCGCAGGTCCCGGCCCGCCGCCTCCTCGGCGATCGCGTTCGCGTCCTCGATTCCCCCCCACCAGTCGATGCGCATCAGGGAGGGAGCGGTGGCCGACCATCCGTTGGCCTCCTCGTTGTTCCCGAGGAAGAAGTTGAGCCCCCCTTGGGAGGCGACGAGAACCCGATCCCCGCCGATCCCGGCGTTGAGGAAAGTCACCGGAAGCACGAGAGCGCAGGTCCCGGCGGTGAGCGCGAGCGCCGATCTCCACCGCCACCGGCCGAGGCGAAAGCGGTCCCCGGCCCAGCCCAGGGAGAGGACGAACGCGGCCGGCGCGAAGAGGAGGACGTTCGGACGGGTGATCGCGAACGCGCCGAGCACGAGTCCCACGATCCCCCAGCGGGCCGCCGAGCGAGCCTCCCCCGCCCACAGGAGGACGAGCCCCAGGAGGGTCCCCAGGGAGGCGAGAAGACTCTCGAGCAGGAGCTCGGCCTCGAAGTAGACCAGAATGCCGTCCAGGGCCACGAGGAAGGTCGCCGCGGCGGCCACGCCCGGGCGGTCGGGAAGCAGCCGCCGGGCCAGGCCCCAGGTCAGGGCCGGGGTGACGGCCCCGAGGAGCAGCTGGAGCCCCCGAAACAGCCCCGTCTGCGGCCCGAACAGAGCGTGGCCGAGACCGAGGAGGTGGGGATAGAGGGGGGCCCGGAAGAACGGAATCCTCCCGGTCAGGTCTCCCGCGGCGATCTCCCGGGCCCAGAGGTCATGGAATCCCTCGTCCATGACCAGGGTGGCGAAATACGGGTTGTCCCGGATCTGGAGGTAGTAGGCGATCCTCAGCAGGAGGCTCAGAATCGTGGCGAGAACGGGCACTCGGGCGGACCGGGGGTTCATGGGGCCCCAGAATCGGCACGCTCCCGCTCCCCGTCAACGGCCGAAGCTGCCCGGGGGCCGGGAGCGGGAGGAAATCCCTGACCCTCTGAGGAGCCGTATTCCTAACTTCTTGCTCCATATCGTCTTGAGCCCGCCAGGCCCCCCGGGGGGCGCTTGACACGGTTCTCCCCCATGTGATAGCCTCATAAGCGATTCGGAGGAATCGGCTCAGTGCGGGCCGTCCTCCCGGCCGCTTGCCGAAGTGTCTGTCTTCCGTGAGTGGTCGTTCCGTCGACCGTACACGCAAGCCGCCCCGGCGAGGACCGAGGTCGACGGAACAGGGGTGGCGATTCCGTTCAGTCCGACTTGCACAGAGAGGTCTAGGCACATGCGCAAGTTCTTCGTTTCTGCTTTCGTCCTGGCCGCGATCTTCGCTTTCGCGACCTCGGGCCATGCCCTCCAAAAGTCGCAGGGCCAGTTCACTGGCGATTACCTCGACGACTGGATGGCATCCGAAGCCACGGTCACCATCCACTACTACAACATCTGCTTGGGCTGGGTCTGGGTCTGGTCCGGGTTCGCTGCAGACGAGACGTTCGGGACCGCGTTCAACAACGACGCCGGCGGCGCGCTCGTGGGAAGCTTCCAGTACTTCCCGACGGGAGCGCCACCGAACTACGGGTTCACCGGTACGGCTCAGGTGACCCATGTTGAGGGTTCCAAGCCGCACCTCGAGTGTCTGGGTGGAATGATCGCGCAGATTCCGTACCTCCCGTCCGGCGCTGGCTGGGAGTTCATCGCGTGGGGCGTCCCCGTGGCTAGCTCGTTCGCCGTCAGCTACACGCTCGGTGATGCCAACGGCTACGGGACTCCGGTCAACGTGTACTCGGACGGCCCGTTCGCCTGCGGTGTCTGCTTCCCGACGGACCGCACCACGAAGTCCTACCTCTGGGGCATCGGGGGCACGGCGTGCCCCGGCTCCCCTCTGTTCGACGGACAGTGCTACGTCGAGTGGCTCGCTGCGGTCACGCTGAAGAAGGCGGTCGCGGTCGAAAGCGACAGCTGGGGCAACATCAAGAACCTCTACCGCTAGTCTCACCGAACGCCACCTCGTGGCGTGAGGCTTCGAGGTTCGAGGGGCGTCGGTCGAGAGACCGGCGCCCCTCTCTCGTTCGGCCGTCTTCTTGTCACTTCTTGTTGCTCTCTCCGTCACTCTCGTCAATCTCACGTTCGACCCCGTTCGTTTCGTGGGCCCTGGCCTGCATCTCTCACCAGGTCCGACGCTCCGGCTCTCCCGCGGCTTGACACCGACGTTTCGCCCTGACGATCATGGGCGCCCTTCCCCCGCGCCGGAGGACCGGCCTTTGATCTCCACGCCCAGCCCCCGGCGTGCCCGCCGGTGCGGAGCCGTTCGCACCCTTCACTTCGCGGCGCGGCTCGCCGCGCTCGTCGGACCGGCGCTCGCGGCCGGTGGACTCGGCTGTGCTCCGGAGTCCGGAACGACGCGGGGGCGGGTGCTGCTTCTCCTGACGATCGACACGCTGCGGGCCGACCGGCTGGGCGGTGGGGGGGATCCCCGGGCCCGCACCCCGCACCTGGATCGCCTCGCCCGGCGCGGGGTCCAGTACGCTCGGGCGATCTCCCCCGTTCCCCTGACCCTGCCCGCTCACGCCACGATTCTCTCCGGCCGCCTGCCCCCGGACCACGGCGCCCGGGACAACGGGGTGTACCTAGTGCCCGAGAATGTGCCGCTCCTTTCCGAGACGTTCCGCTCCGCCGGCTGGAACACGGCGGCCTTCGTGGCCGCGTACCCGCTGGCGAAGCGGTTCGGACTGTCCCGCGGGTTCGAGGTCTACCGGGACGCGCCCGGTTTCCGCCGGGAGGGCTCGCCCGCGCCCTTCGTCGAGCGCTCGGCCGCCGAGGTGAATCGCGAGCTCTTCGCCTGGCTCGAGGAGAGACGATCCTCCTCCGCCCTCTTCCTGTGGGTCCACTACTTCGATCCGCATGCGCCCTTCGAGCCGGACCGTTCCTACCGGAAGGCGGCCCGCGGGGACACGTACCGGGGAGAGGTTCACGCCACCGACACCCAGATCGGTCGACTCCTGCAACGGCTTGCGAGGGAGTTCGAAGAGGTCCGGGTGGCCTGCGTCGCCGATCACGGGGAGAGCTTGAACGAGCACGGGGAGGAGACCCACGGCATCTTCGTCTACGAGGCGACGACCCGGGTGCCGTTGATCCTGCACGGAGACGGACGGTTGCCGGGGACTCTCGTGGGGACGCCGGTCTCCCTCTCCGGGATCGCGGCCACGATCGCGGAGTGGGCGGAGCTCGAGCCGCCCCAGGCCTTCGAGGCGGCGCTGGTGAAGCCGGTCCCCCCGGGGCGGCGCGGAATCGGGCCGGGTCGACCGGCCGAGGGCGATCGACCGCTCTACGTGGAGTCGATCTACCCCCGCCTCCGCCACGGGTGGTCTTCCCTCCGGGGATTCCGCACCGCGCGCTGGAAGGTCATTCGAGCCCCCGAGCCCGAGGTCTACGATCTCGAGGTCGATCCGGGGGAGCGGACGAACCTCATCGGGGATCCGGCGCTCCCGCGCCGGGTGGGTGAGCTCTTCACCGAGCTCGAGAATCCCCGCTGGGCCGACCGCGCTCCGGACGTCGCGTCGATCGACCCGGAGGTCGAGGCCGCCCTCGCGAGTCTGGGGTACGCCGCGGTCGACCGCCGACCGATGTCGTCGGACGAGAGTCTCCCCGACCCGAAGACTCGAATACGGATCGATCGCCTGCTCAGTCGGGCGACGGGCGAGCTCGAGTCCGGTCGCCCCCGCTTCGCGCGCGCCGTCCTCTCGGAGGCGCTGACCGTCGATCCCCGGTACAAGGAGGCCCACATCCTTCTGGGCCGGGTCGAGGCGGCCGAGGGCGCCCTCCGGCCCGCCTTCGACCGGTTCGAGTGGTGTCTGTCTCTTGCCCCGGCCTCGCTGGATCCGCTCGTGCACTTCGAGATCGGCCGGCTGGCCATGGACCACGGTCTGCTCGCACGGGCGGAGGCGAGCCTCCGACGCTGTGTGGCCGGAGATCCCCTGAACGTCGAGGCCCGATTCAACTGGGGGGTCGTCGCCTACCGGGCGCGGCGGTGGCGCGACGCGATCGAGCGCTGGCACCTGACGCTGGATCTCGATCCCTCCCATCCGCTCGCGCGGAAGTGGCTTCCCGAGGCGGAGCGGAGGCTCGCCGGGAAGGGAGGGGAAGCCGCGCCGTGAGTGACGTGCCCGCCCGCGGACCGCGGGGCCGCCGGTCGAGAGCCGGCCGAACCGCGATCGCTCTCCTTCTCGGGGGCGCGGCGCTGACGGTGAGCTGCGAGACCGGGGGGCCACCGGCCGACAGGACGCGACTCCCGGCGCCGGTCGGCCCTCCGGACGTTCTGCTCATCACGCTCGACACGTTTCGCGCGGATCGGGCCGGCTGCATGGGTCATCCGGGCGGGCTGACTCCGGCGATCGACCGGATTCTGAGACCCGGCCTTCTCGCCCGCCGCGCGTTCGCCCCGACCCCCCTGACCGCTCCGTCGCACGCGTCTCTGCTGACCGGACTCGAGCCACCCACCCACGGAGTGCGCGAGAACGGAATGTTCCGGCTTCGGGAGGACGTTCCCACGCTCGGGACGCTCTTCGGCGACGGCGGGTTCCGCACCGCGGCGTTCATCGCCGCCTTTCCCCTCCACTCCCGGTACGGATTCTCGCGCGGCTTCGACACCTACGACGAGGAGCTCGAGCTCCCCCGAGAGCGGACCTCCGTCAACGTCTACGCCCGGCGCCCCGCGCGCCGGGTCGTCGACGCCGTCCTCGACTGGCTTCGGGGCGTTCCCGCCGGGGAGCGCTGGTTCGCTTGGGCTCACTTCTTCGATCCGCACCATCCGTGGGAGGTCACGAGCTCCCTCGACCGTATCCTGGACCACCCGCCGTACAACCGGGAGATCCGGGGGATGGACCACGAGATCGGCCGACTCTGGCGCGGCGTCACGGAGTGGGGGGGCGGTCGCCCTCCGATCACCGCCGTCGTCTCCGATCACGGGGAGGGTCTCGGGGATCACCGGGAAGTGACACACGGAATCCTCTTGCACGAGGAGACGATGCGCGGACTCCTCGGCCTCGCGGCGCCGGCCGGCACGGAGGCGGCGCGCCGCCTGGGGCGCGGCATCCGGGAGAGCGTCGCCCGGTACTCCGACCTGCTTCCCACCCTCCTGGATCTCGCCGGCCTCTCGGTTTCGGACGACGTCGAGGGTCTCTCGTGGTTCGATCCCTCCGCCCGCGGGAAGGGGGCCTACGGCGAGACGTACTACCCGACGCTTCACTACGGCTGGAGTCCGTTGCTCTCCTGGCGGGACGAGAGGTGGACGTACGTCGAGGGTCCCGACCCGGAGCTGTTCGATCGCGACTCCGACCCCGGCGAGCGGACCGACGTGATCGAGGCGCACCCCGAGGTGGCGGCCCGGCTGGCGGCGCAGGTGGCGGCGCTCGCCCGCGACCCGGCCCGGGAGGAGATCTCCCCCGTCGATCCGGAGGCCCGGGAGAAGCTTCTCGCGCTCGGCTACGTCACCGGGACGACCTCGGATCCGCGGCGGGGGAAGAACCCGAAGGAGTTGATCGACGCCGTCAACTTCCTGTTGAGGGGAATCAGCCTCTCCGGGACCGGAGATCACGCGGGAGCCCTGCCCTTTCTCCAACGCGCCTACCGGATGGATCCGGACAACGTCTCGGTTCTCTTCTATCTGGCGGACTGCCTCCGGGAGCTCGGGGACCCGACGACCGCCCGCGCCTACTATCGGCGGTCGGTCGAGCGGAACCCGCAGATGCCCGAGGCCTGGTCCCATCTCGCGCAGATGGAGTTCGACCGGGGAGACCTCGACCGGGCGATCGAGCTGGCGGAGGAAGGGCTCTCCCACAGTCCCGAGGCGGCCGTCCTTCTCCTGTCGGCTGGCGATTTCCGGCGGGCGCGGGGAGACGGAGCCGCCGCCGAGAGCTTCTACCGGCGGGCCGTCGAGGCGGAGCCCATGCACTTCGACACCTGGGCGGCCCTGGCCCGCCTCCTCGAGTCGCGCGGGAATCGGGCGGAGGCCGACCGCTGCTGGGCCCGGGCGAGGGATCTCGCCCCCGGCCGGGCGGAGCTGCCCGAGCGGTTCCGGACCCCGGACTCCTCCCGACCTCCCGCCAGGCGTTGACGTGAGGTCGGATTTTTCGGATCCTCGCGCTCCCGGGCCTGCCGCGCCCCCCGCCCGGGGTCCCCTTCAGCCCGGCCGGCGGGCGTGCCGATGCCTGGGGAAGGCCGTTCGGACCTCTCCCGGTGCACGGTCACCCCGTCCACTCTCGCGAGGAGAGAGCGACATCTTGCGATCTCTCATCTCCATCGCCGGTGGACTGCTCCTCGCGCTGGCCGCGGGCGGTTGCGCGACTCCCAAGCCGCCGCCCCCCCCCACGCGGCCCTCCGAGCCGGCGGCCCGGGAGACGGTCGAGGACCGGCTCGAGGCGGCCCGCGACGACTACCACGAGGGGGTCCGAGCCTACGTCGGCGAGGAGCCCGAGGAGGCGGAGCGCCTCCTGAACCGTTGTCAGGAGAGGCTGGCGTTCGCGGGCGAGTGGGGGGACTTCACCGAGATGCAGGCCCGGGACGCACAGGCGCTCCGGTCCAAGTCGGCGTACTTCCTGGAGAAGATCGCGGAGGGCCGGGAGGTCGTCCTCGAGGAGAGACCCGCCACCGAGGTCACGGAGGAGCCGGAGACCCCGACGTCGGCCGAATGGACCGTCGTCCACGGGAAGATCGAGCCGGTTCGGAACCGGCACGTCGACCGGTGGCTTCGCTACTTCCGGGGGGACGGCCGCGCCGTCTTCGCGAGCTGGTTGGCCCGGAAGTCTCTCTACGAGCCGGTTTGCCGGGCGGCGTTCGCCCGCCACGGCCTGCCCCCCGGGCTGGTCTACCACGCGATGATCGAGAGCGGCTTCAATCCGCGCGCTTACTCCTGGGCACACGCGGTGGGACTCTGGCAGTTCATCCGCGGGACCGCCCGGACCTACGGATTGCGCTGCGACTGGTGGGTGGACGAGCGGCGCGATCCCGACAAGGCGACGGAGGCGGCGGCGAAGTATCTGACGGCGCTCTACGAGGAGTTCGGGGACTGGGAGCTGGCGCTGGCCGCCTACAACGTCGGGGAAGCCCGGATTCGGAAGCAGATTCGACGTCAGGGGACGCGGGACTACTGGAAGCTGAAGCTGCCCCGGGAGACTCGCAACCACGTCCCGAAGTTCTACGCGGCGATGATCCTCGGCACGGATCCGGAGCGGAACGGGTTCGAGGCCGGAGGCCCGGCTCCACCCACGACCGAGGCGGTCGAGGTCGACTTCTGTGTCGATTTCGAGGTGCTCGGGGAGTGCGCGGGCGTCTCCGCGGAGACCCTCGCCTCGCTCAATCCCTCGTTGATCCGGCGCTGCACGCCTCCCGATGAGGAGGGATTCCGGGTCCTCGTTCCCGCCGGAACGGCGGAGCGCACGCGGCAGGCGCTCGCCTCGCTGCCGGCGGAGCGGCGCGTCCGGTGGGCCCACCACCGCGTCCGGCGGGGAGACACCCTCTCGCACCTCGCCGAGAGGTACGGCACGAGCGTGCGCGCGATCTCGGAGGCCAACCGCCTGAGAAGCCGGCACTTCCTCTCCGTCGGCCAGGACCTTCTGATCCCGAGCGGTCGGAAGTCGGGAGGCCCCCTTCCGAACTTCGCGACGGGCGGGGGGTCAGGACCGGAGGGCACCGAGCGCATCCGCTACACGGTCCGCCGGGGGGACACGCTCTCCGAGATCGCGATGCGCTACGGGACGTCCACGCGCAAGCTCCGTCGCTGGAACCGGATCGGAAAGTACATCCACCCGGGAGATCGGTTGACGATCCACGTCGCGCCGCGGCAGCTCGCGTACCGAGGGTCGGGCGGCTCGGGGACCTTCACCGTACGGGTCCGAAAGGGCGACACCCTCTGGGACATCGCCCGCCTGCACGGAGTGAGCGTAAAAGCGCTGCTGAAGGCGAACAACCTCCGCAAGAACGACCTGATTCGACCGGGTGATCTGATCAGGGTCCCGAACTCCTAGCCTGCATTTCTCACCAGGCTCGTCGCGAGGCTGCGGATAGTCGTGGCTGGCGAGGAGATGGGGGGCTTTCGCCCGAGGCGGGGCCGTAGCCCCGTCGCAGGGCGGAAGCGCCCCGACGACGAAGCCAGGCGCGGCTTTGCCGCTGCCGCAGCAGAGGCTGGTGAGAGATGCAGGCTAGCCTGCATCTCTCACCAGGCACGTCGACCCGCCGTCACCGGTTCCGCCGAAGGGATCGCCGGCGCGTTCGTCGCCGGCTCGGCGGGGGCGATCGCCGGGCGGATCGTCGCCGGGACGGTCGCCGGCTCGGAGGGACCGACGTCGGGCGGGGAGTGCCCGTTTCCGAATACGACCGGAACGATTCGGGGCTTGCCGTTCTTCTTGCCGTTGCTTCCGTTGCCTCCGTTGCCTCCGGCGCTCGACGCCGCCGCGGGAGAGACCGCGAGCACGTCCAGCATCGTGAGACCGCCGTCGAGCCGGGGGCCCCGTCCGTTCAGGGCTCCGAGAAGATAGAGGAGGATCTCCTTGAAGGAGGTCTCGTCCTCGGCGGCGTTGCGCCTCTTCTGTCTCCGGATCTCCGCCACCGCGACGACCCCCGCCAACGCGGAGGCGAGCGCGACCGGTGTGGCCCCCTCCACCTGGACGTGGAACGTGAGTCCTCCGAAGAAGAGCGTCAGGGCCAGGATCGTCCCGACGCTCCGCGCGGGACTGAGCCCGAAGCGGATCAGCCGGTGGTGCACGTGCATGGTGTCGGGGCGGAAGATCGCCTTGCGGTTTCGGAAACGGCGCAGGATCGTCGTGGCGGTGTCGAGAATCGGAACCGTGGCCACGGCGAGCGCGAGGAACAGGCCGGTCGACTCCCCGCTGAAGCGCGACCCGTGAATCGCGGTGACCGGAACCATGAAGCCGAGAAGCATGCTCCCGGCGTCGCCGAGAAACGTCTTGCGTCGTCCGGAGAAGTTGTAGGGCAGGAATCCCGACACGGTCGCGAGGAGAACCGTGGACAGGGCGGCCAGGACGGCGTTGCCGGTCATGATCCCGTTCAGCCCCAGCAGAGCCGCCCCGATCGCGACGATTCCGCCGGCGAGACCGTCGAGACCGTCGACGAGATTGATGGCGTTGACGTATCCGAGAATGAAGAAGCTGGTCAGCGGAAGGGCGAGTGCACCCAGCTCGAGAGTCGCGCCCCCCGGCAAGACGACCCGATCGATCACCAGGCCATGGCCGACGACGACACCGACCGCCAGCATCTGGGCGAAGAGCTTGCTGAACGGCGGAAGATCGACGAGATCGTCGAGGATCCCGGTGAGGTGGATCAACCCGGCGCCGAAGAAGATGGCGATGACGGGGCGCCCGACGGGCACGCCGAGGGAGTCGGAGAGCTGGATCAGCGCGATCACTCCGCACAGCATCCCGATGAGAATGCCGATGCCGCCGGTGCGGGGAACCGCCGTGCGCTGGATCCTTCGCTCGTGGGGATGATCGAGAAGCCCAGCGCCCGCTCCGAAGGCGCGCGTGATCGGGACGAAGACGAGTGTCGAGACGAAGGTCGCGAAGAAGAGCGAAAGCAGAGTCAGATCCATTGGCCCCCGGCGTCACCCTTGCCGGCCCGAGGGCCGGGACTCGGGAACTCGTTGTCGGCTCGTCCGCATTCCAGGCGGACCGCCACCTCCCCCGGCGCGGAGAAGGAGCCCCCCGCACGCGATCTCGTGGGATCCGGGCGAGGCGCTACCACTTCCTAGTCGGTTGCCAAGTTCCGGACCTTGACCCGGTAAACACATCTCTGAAAAGAGCTTCGTAGTCGCCGGCCGCCCGGACCAGGGAGCCCGAGCGCTCGCCGAACGCGCGGCCGTGGCGGCCGAGGCGCCGGGCCCGGTCCGGATCGTCGGCCAGGCGCAGGATCTCCCGGGCGAGAGCCTCGGAATCCCCCGGATTCACGCGAAACCCGCACTCGCTCTCCCGGACGATGCGGGCCACCTCGCTCTCCGCGTCCACCACGGCTCCGACCGGCCGCCCGCTGGCCAGTATGGAGTAGACCTTGCTCGGCACGCAGTACCGACTCAGACCCCGTTTCAGGGGGATGAGGGACAGATCGGCGGCGGAGAGCACCTCGGCCACCCTTTCTTCCGGCTGGGCGGCGACCAGGGCGACTCCCGGGATCCCGCGGACGGTTCGCCGGAGCTCTTCCGCGCCGTCTCCCGATCCGACGATGAGGAACCGAATGGGCCGGCGGGCTCGATCGCTCACGATGCGGGCCGCCTCCAGAACCGTGCCCAGGTCTTGGCTGTGTCCGAGGTTGCCGGCGTATTCCACGACGAAATCCTCGTCCGCGAGCCCCATCTCCTCCCGGAAGGGGCTCTTCTCGAGAGGTACGATCCGCTCGGTGTCGGCCCAGTTCGGGATCACGACGACCCGGTCAAGGGGAACGCCCCGGTGGTCGGCGGCCGGGAGGAGGTCGCGGGCGATGACCACCACGCGGGAGGCTCCCCGCCAGGCGAAGGACTCGAGGAACCGCCCCAGACGCTCCAGGAGAGGATTCCGGAGCAGGCCGAGCGCCACGGCGATCTCCGGATAGACGTCCTGCACGCCGTAGACGAAGGGGCAGCGGTGAAAACCGGCCAGCATCCGGGCCGCCGCACCCCCGAAGAGCGGTGTCGAGGACCAGGCCATGAGGACGTCGGGGCGCGGGAGGCGGAGACCCTTCCCGAGGAGGGCGATCGCGAACCAGAGGTAGTGGAGCGTCCGTCCGGCGGGGCCGGGCCGGCGATCGAGCATGGCCAGCCGGAGGATCCGGACCCCGTTCCGCACCTCCCGGCGGGGAGCGGGCCGGTCCCGGGCCTCTCCGTACGTGGGTCGGCCCGTGAGGACGGTTACCTCGTGCCCGGACCGGGCGAGACACTCGGCGAGCTGGGAGAGGAGCGCGCCGGTGGCTCCAGAGTCGGGCGGATAGTGCTGGTTGACGAAGAGGAGTCTCAAGTGGCGCGCTCCGGATCGTACGAGCACCGAGGCGACATCCACCTCAGGTCACAGCGCGGCTCCCGGCTCCGGCGGTGTCCGGAGAAGGACCCTCCCGTGCCCTCCGCTCACGGTACCAGGCGATCGTGTTCCGCAAGCCCGCTCGCAACGGGGTCTCGGCCCGGAAGCCTAGCATTTCCTCCGCCTTCGTGCAGTCGAGGGAACGTCGAGGCTGGCCCGTCGGCTGCGTGGCGTCGAAGCGGAAGGTTCCGCGGAATCCGCACAGCTCCCCGATCTTCTGGGCCAGCTCACGGATCGTGATCTCCCCGGGGACGCCGAGGTTGATCGGATCCGGAGAGCTCAGCCTTCGTGCGGCAAGCAGGAGACCCTCGACCGCGTCCTCCACGTAGAGGAATCCGCGCGTCGCGCTCCCGTCCCCCCACACCTCGACCTCCGTCTCTCCCCGGTCTTGGGCCTCGTGGACCTTTCGGATGAGAGCGGGGACGACGTGCGAGGTCGACGGGTCGAAGTTGTCCCCCTCTCCGTACAGATTGAGAAGCAGAGGGTTGACCGTATCCAGGCCGAACTCCTCGGCGTAGGCCATCGACCCCGCGATGAGAGCCCGCTTCGCGATCCCGTAGGGGGCGTTCGTCTCCTCCGGGAAGCCCGACCAGAGGGACTCCTCCCGAAAGGGAACCGGGGTGTGCTTCGGATAGCTGCAGACCGTCCCCACCTGGATCAGCTTTTTCACCCCGCACTCCCGCGCGGCCTCGAGCGTGTGCATTCCCATGACCAGGGTGTCGCGGAAAAACTCGGCGGGGTGCTCGCGATTCGCGCCGAGCCCCCCGACGCGGGCGGCGAGGTGAAAGACGAGATCCGGACCCTCCGAGAACAGCCGGCGGGCGTTGTCGAGGACCATCAGGTCGCACTCGTCCGAGGAGGGGGCCGTGACCCGGGCCCCCTCCGCCCGGAGACGCGGGACGAGATGCCGGCCGAGGAATCCGGTTCCCCCGGTCACGGCCACCGTCACGTCTTGAAATCGATGCATGTTGCGGTCTTCTCCCCCGCTCCCGGGGGGACGGGAGGTCTCGGCCCTCTCCCCATCGTCCCGGAGGGGCGGTCACCAATGCCCAAGATGCACAAGAACGCCCCCCGGAAAAAGCCTCGGTCGACCCCCGGAGGACGGGGCGCGGGCGAGTATTGCCCGACCTCGCCCCGTCTGGCAACATGGACGGTCCCTCCCGGGCGGAAACCGGCCCGGAGGGACCGCGGCGCCCTCAACCCGATGCCCGAGGTGTCCTGTGTTTCCCTTTCCCGTGCCCTTGCGTCGGATCCCGCTCGCGGCAGGGCTCGCGCTCGTCCTCGGGCACGCGCCGCCGCCGTCCGAGCTCACGGCGAGAACCGCCCCGCTCATCGCCTATCCCGATGTCTCCGCAGCGATCGTCGCAGAGGAGTGCGCGGCGGCGATCGAGGAGGCCGACGCGATCGTGGACGGCATCGTCGCGGTGGAGGACGGGAACCGGACGTTCGAGAACACGCTCTATCCCCTCCACCGCCTCCAGGACCTCCTCGGACAGGCGTTCGGCAAGTACGCCTTTCTCGGCTACGTCTCCCCCGACCCCGATCTTCGCGAAGCGGCGCGAACTCAGGAGGAGGGGCTGGACAAGTACACGGTCGATCTCGGCTTCCGGGAAGACGTCTTCGACGCGGTGCTCGCCTACTCCCGGACCGCGGAGGCGGCGGAGTCGACGGGGGAGCGGAGGAGATTCCTCGACTTCACCCTGCGCGACTACCGTCGCAACGGATTCGGCCGGGGACCCGAAGTGCGGGAAGAGGTCCAGGAGATGAAGAGACGGCTCGTCGAGCTGGGTCTCGAGTACGAGCAGAACCTCGCCGACTGGAAGGACGGCATCGAGGTGCCCCCGGATCGCGCCGGCGGCCTGCCCGAAGAGTACCTGGCCGGGCTCGAGCGCAGGGAGAACGGCAGCTACTGGGTCAGCCTCGACTATCCCGACCTCTTCCCGTTCATGGCCAACGCGGAGGACGGCGAGCTGCGCCGCGCGCTCCTGGAGAAGTCGTGGAACAAGGGGTTCCCGCGAAACGTGGAACTGCTCGAGGAGGCCATCTCGCTTCGCGACAGGATCGCGAAGCGGCTCGAGTATCCGAGCTGGAACCACTACGTGATCGAGGTGCGGATGGCCGGGGATCCGCAGCGCGTGTTCGACTTTCTGGAGGACCTCTCGCGCCGGGTCCGGCCGAAGCTCGAGTCCGACCTGGCCGCGATGCGGGAGCCGGCGGAGGAATCGGACCCCGACGGGCAGATCGACTACTGGGACTGGCGCTTTTGGAACAGCCAGCAGATGAGGACGCAGTTCGCCGTCGATCCCGCCGAGATCTCGAAGTACTTCCCGCTCGATCGGGTCCTCACCGGAATGTTCGCCATCACCCAGGAGATGTTCGGGCTGCGCTACGAGGAGGTGAGCGACCCGGAGACCTGGCAGGAGGACGTGCAGCTCTTCGAAGTCCGGGACACCGGCACGGACGAGCGAATCGGATTCTTTTACACCGATCTCTTCCCGCGGGACGGGAAGTTCGGACACGCTGCGGCCTTCCCGCTCCGGAGCGGAGGGACCTTCGACGGGCGCCGGCAGCTCCCGGTCTCCGCGATCGTGGCGAATCTCACGAAGCCGACCGAGGAGACCCCTTCTCTTCTCACCCACGAGGAAGTCGAAACGCTTTTCCACGAGTTCGGACATATCCTCCACCAGGTCCTGACCCGGGCGGAGCTGACCCGGTTCACGGGAACGGAGACGGAGCACGACTTCGTGGAGGCGCCTTCGCAGAATCTCGAGCACTGGATCTGGGCGCCGGAGGTCCTGGACCGCTTCGCGGCCCACTTCGAGACCGGAGAGAAGATGCCCCGGGAGATGATCGAGGGCCTGGTGGCCGCGAAACAGCTGAACTCGGGCATTCGGTATCTCCGCCAGGTGTACTACGCCACGCTCGATCTGAGGTATCACGAGGCGGGCGAGAGGAAGAACACGACGAAGATCATGGAGGAGCTCCACCCGATTTGCGGATTCCCCGCTCTCGCCGGAACGCACATGCAGGCGGGCTTCGGACACCTCTTCGGCTATGACTCGTCGTACTACAGCTATCTCTGGTCCAAGGTCTTCGGCGACGACATGTTCACCGCGTTCGAGGAGGCGGGGATTCTGAATCCCGAGGTGGGGATGCGGTGGCGGCGGGAGATCTACGAGAAGGGTGGAACGCTCGACGGCGATCAGCTCGTCCGCAACTTCCTGGGACGAGAGCCGAACAACGAGGCCTTTCTGCGGGATCTCGGACTGGAGGGGGAATAGTCGCCGGCCCTCGTCACCCACCGGGCTCGGCCTCGACGGCGGGAGCCGCGCGAAGAGGCCGGTGAGGGGCGCCGACCGGGAATCAGTCCGGAATGGTCGGGGGCGTCACGACGCGAAACGAACCGAGCCCGGCCGCCAGGACCCGGTTCGCCCGATACGCCTGCACCTCCCAGCGGAACTCCCCCCACGGAGGCAGCGTCTCCTCGCCGAACGACACCCGGAGCACGTTCGTCACGCCGCGCTGCCGAAACACGAGGGTCCCCTGCGCGCCGTCCGGCCGGGGAACGTGGATCACCGAGACGTCGTAGAACTCCGCGCCCTCCACGCGCCGCCACTCGAACTGCTCCGGAAACCGGTCGAGATCGCCCCGAGGTCCGAACAGCTCGATCTCGGGCGTATCGCGGTCGGGGAGATCGAACGGAGCCCCCCCCAGCCAGAGGGCGGCGAGAATGAGAAAGGTCGCCGTCAGGGCGGGAACCCAACCGGCCTGCATACCTCACCAGCCTCTGCTGCGCCAGCGGCTCGCCGCGCCTGGCTTCGTCGCTGCGGCACCTCCGCCCGCGACCGGGCCCTAGCCTCGGGCGAAAGCACCCCGTCTCCTCGCCAAACACGACGATCCAAAGCCTCGCGACGAGCCCGGTGAGGAATGCGGACCTGGCTCGAGGTGTGAGTCGAGGGTGGTGCTCACGATCCCGCTACTCCGCCCCGGCCGCCTCCTGCACGCCGGCGCGGTTTCCCGAACCGTTCGTGGATCCCCGCGCCGGAAGGTATCCCTCCTTCCGGAGATGGTCGAGGATCTTGGCCGTCGACTCCTCGGGGGTCTCCTGGTCGGTGTCACAGACGACCTCGGGATCGATCGGATCGTCGAACGGGTCGTCGATCCCCGTGAATCCCTTGATCTCCCCCGCCAGCGCCTTCTTGTACATGCCCTTGACATCGCGCTCGATGCACTTTTCGACCGGGCAGCGGGTGTAGACCTCGATGAAGTGGTCGCCGATGAGATCGCGGCACCACTCGCGGACGTTTTCGAACGGAGAGATCGCCGCGGCGATGTTCGGCACGCCGTTCCGGGTGAGGAGGTTGCAGACGAACGCGATCCGCTTCAGGTTCGTCTCACGGTCCTCGCGACTGAATCCGAGCCCCTTGGAGAGGTTCGTCCGGATGACATCACCGTCGAGCACCTCGACCATGTTCCGCTCTCTCCGGATCGCCTCTCCGAGCAGCACCGCGATCGTGGATTTACCGGAGCACGGAAGGCCCGTAAACCAGATCGTGAAACCGGGGTAGTCCATCTGTTCCTCCGTGGGATGTCCGTCGGATATCGGGCGTGATGACTTCTCGTCTCGGGCCGGGCTCCGACCCCGGCTCGGGCGTTCGACGATCTCTCCGGGGACCTCCCCCCTGTGTCTTTCCCGGTTTCGTCCGAGGCGGGGACCGGGTTGAACGGTCTCGTCCGGGGCAGGTCGGAGGTCGGATCGTCCCCCTCGGACGCCGGACGCGTTCGGAACCCGGGACCCGCGAGGATCGTCGGGATCGCCGGGGCAAAGCCAGCGGGGCGTGGGGTGGAGAAACTCCCGTCAAGTCGCTGCCGAAGGGGACGTTGACCGTCCACCAGGGTGTCCTTCCTCGGTGACTCCCTCCGGTACAGGGCGAAAGAGTCCGGAAATCAAGCACTTGAGCCGCCGATAATACCGGCCCCCACCCGCGAAGTCAATCCGGGCGAGGGCCGCGGGTGGGGCGGCGCGGGTGCGGGTGCCGCCGTCGCGTCGTCGAAAGACGCCGGAGCCTGGGAGGGCGGAGGCGGCTTTCACGATCCGAGCGGAGGCGTGATGCCGGAGCGAGGTTGAGCGACGGGAGTACCCGGTCCCGCGCCGCGCCGGAACCGTCTAGCGTAGGCGCAACACCTTCCCCGTCCGGGTCTCCGACCCCGCCCGGAGGCGCAGGAAGTAGACGCCGGAGGCGACGGGGCGGTTCGCCCGGTCGCGCCCGTTCCAGGCGACGGTGTGGACGCCCGCGGGGAGGAGCTCGCCGGCGAGAGGGGTCGCGACGCGACGCCCGTCGACCGCATAGACGTCGAGTCTGACGAGGGTCTGCCGGGGCAGCGCGAAACGGAGGTCGGTGGCGGCGCGGAACGGGTTCGGGGCGGCCGGCAGCAGAGCGAATCGCCCCGGGAGGGGTGCGGGGATCTCGAGGGTGACGTCGGTGGGAAGCGTGGGCGTCGGGAAGTACACGCCGCGTTGGTCGGCGGATCCGTGGTAGCCCGGCCACGGGGCCGAGCCCGGGAGCGCCGGTGCGTCCAGATCGAGAACGCGAATCCACCGGTCGTCCGAGCCGAGGACCATGTCGAGATCTCCGTCCCCATCGAAGTCCCCGACGAAGGGAGTCGACTTCGGCGCCTCGTAGAAGCGGCGCGGCCAACCCGGAACGACGGTGCCGTCGAGGTGGTACGCCTCGAGCTTCCACTCCCCGGTTCCGACGATGACGTCCAGCTCCCCGTTTCCGTCGATGTCGGCGATGACCGGAGAGTTCCTCACGTCGGACGTGACGTTCGCAGGCCAGCCGGGGAAAGGCGTTCCGTCGGCACGAAGGATGGCGAGCTCCTCGGACGTGCCGAACACGATCTCGGGAACGGAGTCGGCGTCCAGGTCGGCCAGGGCGGGCGACGGCGGTGTCACGTCCAGCTGTGCGAGCTGGACCGGCCAACCCGGAAGGACGTCCGGACCCGGGGTGGTGTCCTGATCGTCGTGCTGGAATCCCCAGGCCAGCCCGTTGCGATCCTGGACGAAGATCTCCATGTCCTCGTCGCCGTCGACGTCGGCGAGGACCGGGCTACACAGGACTTTCGCCCCGAGGTGCACGGGCCACCCGGGAAGATCCGAGCCGTTGCCCGAGACCACGCACAGCGTACTGTCGGTCGCACCGAACACGAGGTCCTCCAGGCTGTCCCCGTTCAGGTCGTGGACCGCCGGAGTGGATCCGAGATTCCCCTGGCCCGTCTCGTACGGCCAGCCGCTCATCAGCGTGCCGTTGGTCTCGTACGCCCGAACGCGGGCGTCCGTGCAGACGGTCACGATCTCGAGCTCCTGGTCTCCGTCGAGATCGCCGGCGACGGGGGAGTTCCGTACCGCCGCGAGGTTGTGGTCGACCGGCCAGCCGGGCAGGTCGGGGGGAGGCACGCCCGCCGGTCCGTCGGTGCGCCAGCCGTAGACGAATCCGTCGAACGAGCCGGCGAAGATCTCCATCTGCTGGTCTCCGTCGATGTCGACGGCGAGGGGCGTCGCGTGGATGCGCCCGTCCGTCTCGCCGAAGATCCCTGGAGTTCCGGAGTCCTGATCTCCGTCGTTCCACTCCGTTCCGTCGAGTCGGAACACGTGGACGGAGTTCGCTTCCCACATCGATCCGAGGAGGATCTCCTTGACTCCGTCGCCGTCGAGGTCGACCGCGACGATCGGGGACGGCCCGACCTGTGAGATGAGCTGCAGGGGCCAACCCGGCATGGTCTCCGGCGAGGAGTACGCTTCGATGAAGCTGGAATCGGCGCTCTCGTGTCCGGAGCTGTCGACGGCCAGGACCAGGAAGTCGCGCCGGGCGGCGCGCCCGAACGACACCTCGGCCTGCCCCCCCTGAGTCACGAGGTGACTGAACTCATCGACCCAGGGCCCCCCGTTGTCGCGGCCGAGAACGCGGTATCCCGCCAGATCCGGGGACGGGCTCGCGTCCCAGGTGAGGCGGGCTCCCGTGTCGAGCGGTTCGCTCATGGCGGAGGTCACACCCGCGGGACTCTCCCGGTCGATGTCTCGGACGAGCTCCGTACCGTCCGAGGCGATGACCCGGAGCTCGAATCGATCCTCCAGCTCTCCCAACACGTCGAATCCGTCGGTGAACTCGACGGTCTGACCCGGATCCGCCGACGGACCCGCTCCGAGCGAATCGATGACCGTGCCGGATCCCACGGACCGCAGCGTGCCGGTGAGCGGGCCCGTGGCCGCGCTTCCGGTGTTCGTGATCCGGGGTCGGATCGTCACACCGTTCACGGTCAGTCCGTCCAGGGCCAGACCCGGTTTCGAGGCGGTGAGAACGTACTCCTCGTCGAAGTTCCCCGGCGGCCCGGTTCCGTGGAGGCTCAGCGTGAACTCCGTGCTGTCCGGCAGCGCCGAGCTCAGACGAATCGGAAAGCCGGACGTCCAGGCGAAGGCCCCCGCCCCCAGCTCATCGAGCGTGCCCGAGCTGTCGATGATCGTGATCTCCGGGTGGGGGGTCGTCAGCGTCAGGGTCCAGCCGCCCAAGCTCGCCTCGCCGAAGTTCCGGACCCCCAGGGAGATGGTCCAGTCGGTGTCGGGAAACGCGCGACCCGGCGGACTCAGGAGCTGCCAACCCTCCGCCACCGGATTCGGCCCGGAGGCCGCGTCGACGGCGGCGGATCCCTCGTAGTGAGCGTACTCGGGTGCGCTCACGAAGACGGTGACCGACCCCGCGCTCTCCGGACGGAAATCGAACGTGATCGATCCGGTCGAATCGGTCCGACCGAAGGCGTAGTCCTCGATCCCCTTCGAGAGACAGACGAGCGCGCCGTCGATCGGCTGACCGCTCGTCGAATCGGTCACGGTCAACGAGAAGTCGGCGCGCCGGAAGGGAACGGTCGCCGGGTGGGTGACGGCCAGCGGGGCCGGTGCATCTCTCCAGAGGGAGAGCGTCGCCGCCCCGAGGTAGCTTCGTGTCAGGAGCGCACGGCGCGTCCCGTTCATGAGGCGGTAGGTATCGGGATCGTCCGTGACGGCCTGTTCGATGACCTCGCGCATCACGGTGCAGGGCTCCGAGGAGGTCGACGCGAACAGCGCGGTGAAGAACGCCTCACTCAGCTTGGCATCCGCGCCGGGGTGCGCCTCGCGCGTGTTGGAGACGGTGCCGATGGCACCGCCGTTCGGGTTGAGCAGGAGGTGCTCCATCGAGCAGTCCTGGTCGAAGCCCCCGGTGTTGCAGGAGTAGACATCGTAGAAGCTGAAGCGGCCCCCGGAATCGATCCCGTCGAGGTCGGAGTTGAAGAGCAGCTCGAGTCCGGGACCGACTCCGATGACGTCATAGGACCCGTGGGCGACCTGCACGACGTATCCGGGACCGTAGTCCAGGGCCGCGAGCGCGGCGGCCGCGTCGAGCGTGCCGTCGGTCTCGTAGAGCTCCTCGAAGGAGAACGAGACGGGGAACTCGGCCTTGGCCGCGAGACAGAAGTCCTTTCCGTCGACGCCCTCGAACAGCATCTCGCCCATGAACAGGGCGTGATCCACCCGGTCGACGTTCAGCCCGGCCCGGTAGTCCCGCAGCTTCTGGAAGTAGAGCGCCACCTCCGTCGAGTCGACGGCGGGGATTCTCGCGACCGCGAGCTCCGGCAGCAGGTCGATGTCGTCGTAGTCGACGACGCCGATGGGAAGGCCGTTCGTCTCGTCCAGGATCGTCCAGTTCCCGGGAGTGCCCATCGACACCCCTTCCGCCCCGCCGACCGCGATCTCTCCGCCGCCCCGATCGACCACCGAGTACTGCTCCATGCCCGCGAGGCCGTTCTCGGGGCCGTAGAGCGTGTCGGCGCCCGTATCCCGATGCAGGAGCCCCTGTCCCGTGGCGGCCCAGAACCCGTTCCCGCCGGAGAGGAACTCGAAGTCGTGGATCGATAGACCACCCCGGGCCGGGAAGTCGTCGGTCGTCCAGGAGACCCCGTCGAATCGGGAGAGGCCTCCCTCGGCGAAGTAGTTGTCGGAGTGGCCGAACCAGACGTTCCCCGAGTCGTCGACCGCGACCGTGAGCAGCCAGTGGGACAGGATGCCCGAGTTCGTCGTGTTGAAGATGTCGATCTGCTCTGCCTCGAGCTTCACCGCCCCCTGCGACGTGATCATCCAGACCGCACTGCCGTTGAGAGCGATCCCGCTCACGAGCGGTTCCGGGATTCCCTCCTCCATGCCCCAACTCGTCCAGACGAGACCGTCGAAGTGTGCGATGCCCAAAAACGTCGAGACCCACGCCTCGCCCGCGGAGACGGCCACGACATCCGTTCCGAGATCGCTCGGGAGACCGTCGGCGGTCGTCCAGACGGTCCAGGACCCCCCGGTCCGGCGGGCGATCCCCGCCCCGGTCGCCACCCAGACGGTTCCGTCGGGGGCGATGTCCACGGCCTGAATCTCGTCCGACGGCAGACCGGTGCTGACGTCGTGGAGGTCCACGACCGATTCATCGTAGACCACGAGCCCGTGGTAGGTCGCGACCCACAGATCGCCGCCCGCGTCGACCGCCAGATCGTTGACGTATCCGTTCAGATCCTCGGCCCTGAGGGCCTCGCCGTACAATGCGTCCCCGTCCTCGTTCCACTCCCGATCGAGGCACTGGTAGTACAGGTCCGTGGCGATCTGCTCCTGCTCCCACTGCACGTACCGGGTGGGGACGTGTTCCGTGTTCCCCCCCAGGACCACGTACCGCGTGCCCCAGGAATCGTACGCATCGCGCAGGAACGTCCGGATGCGCGCCGGCCCGTCGGCGCCGGGATACCGGCCCTCGATCCAGGAGACGGTTCGGACGACCGTGGGAATGCCCCGCATCGTCTCTCGATCCGCCATCAGCTGGAAGGCGCCGGCGAGCCAGTCACTCGTCACGATGACCTGCTCGACCGGAGTCCCCTCCGGAGAGGGCTCTTCGGTGGGAGCGAACCGCGTGTCCTCGTGGACATCCAGATAGCGCAACTCGCGCCGCGCCCTCAGGACGGACCCGGGGCCGGGCGGGAGGTCGATTCGTGCCGAGGGAAGCCGTTCGAGGCGACGCCACTCGGCGTCACTCACCCGGGACCCCGTCGGGGCGTTGGAGGGAGACCCCCACGCAGGGAACGGGGCGGAGAGAATCGCTACGCTGAGACCGAGAAGCGGATACGCGAATCGCACGGGTATCTGGCGCCAGGGCGAGAGGCGGTGGCGTGACGGCGTGACCGGGCCAGCAGTCGAGATCATGATATCACTCGGGTCCTGCGAAGTGCAAGCTGGCGGCAAGAATCCGGCCGGTCAAGCTCGGCTGCTTTCGGCGAACGCACCGGAAGAATCACGAAGGACCGTCGGGCCGTGTATTGCAGACCGCTAACCCGCACTTCTCCCCAGGCTCGTCGCGAGGCTGCGGACAGGCTCGTCGGGCGAGAAGCTGGGGGGCTTTCGCCGGAGGCGGGGCTGCAGCTCCGTCGCAGGGCGGAGGCCTCGCAGCGACGAAGCCGGGCGCGCCTTTGTCGCCGTCGCAGCAGAGGCTGGTGAGATCGGCGGGCTAGCCCGGACTAGACGACCTCGAGACGGGTCCAGTCGAGGGAGGGTGCGTCGTCGTGAGCGTCCCGGGCCCGGGCCATCGCGACCACGGCGCGAACCCGGCCACCTCCCTCACGAAGCGTGAGGATGCACTCCGCCGCCGTCGATCCACTCGTGACCACGTCGTCGACCAGGATCAGGGGCGGAATCGATTCGAGGGGAAGCCCCGGCGCGCGCGCGAACGCGCCCCGAACGGCGTCCGCCCGCTCCTCGCGCGGGCGGCCGGCGAGGGGACGCCCTCCCCTCCGGCGGACCAGCCAGTCGGTGCGCACGTCTTGACCGGTCACTCGGGCGATCTCGAGAGCGAAGTCCTCGGACTGGTTGAAGCCGCGCTCGCGTCGCTTCGCGCGCGTCAACGGAACGGGCAGCAGCGTTCCGGCGGGAACTCGGGAGGCGAGGATCGCCGCCGCCTCGGCGCAGAGCCGACGGCCGACGGCGCGCTGACGCCGGTACTTCGCTGCGACCAGCATCTCGAGAAATCGGGAGTCCACCGTCCAGGCCGCGAAGACGGCGGGCGTTCCGGGCGGCCGAGGGGACGAGTCGGGCCGATCGGGCCGGAGACCGTCCCAGCAGTGCTCGCAGAAGAGGTCTCGAGGGCGATCCGCCCGGCGACCGCACCGCGGGCAGTCGGGGGGCCACAGGAGGTCGACGGCGGCGGCGACGTGTCGGCGGAAGAGGCCGGCGAGATCCACGGGTGCCCTCCTCGGGCCCGAGGAGATACCCGTGGCCCGGAGGGCCGACCAGCGCGTCCGCCGGGCGACAGACCGGGTGAAATATGCAGGCTAGCGACGCCGCCGCGCCAGCTCCTCTCGGATTGCCGTCGTCATCGCCTTCCGATCCGGAGCGAAACCGGTCCACCGCTCGAATGAGAGAGCTCCCTGAGAGACGAGAAGACCGATGCCGTCGTGGGAGGGGATGCCCATCCTCTCCGCCTCTCGCACCAGGGGCGGATCCGGATAGACGAGATCGAGAAGACACGAGGCCTTCGTCAGCGACTCCGGGCGAATCGGCAGCGGATCCCCCGGTCGCAATCCGAGGGAGGTGCAATTCACGACGATCCCGCCCTCGATCCCTTCCGGGGGGGCTTCGCCCATCGGTCCGCCGCCGGCCCTTCCCGCTCGGGCGGTCGGGCCGTCCGCGCCCGGGGTCTCGATCGCGACGCGCGCCCTCGCCTCCGGCGGGAGACGAGCGGCGAGCGATTCCGCGCGCTCCCGGGTCCGATTCCGGAGGCGCACCCGGGGACATCCCGCGTCGAGCAGCGCCCAGAGCACGGCGCGCGCCGCTCCGCCTGCGCCGATCAGCAGAGCTTCCCGGCCCAGAGCGTCCTCGTGGCCGAGCTCTGTGACCCAGGCGACGAAGCCGGGACCGTCGGTGTTGTCCGCGCGCCATCCCCGTTCGACTCGGATCAGCGTGTTCGCCGCTCCGATCGCCCGGGCCACCCCGGTGGCCTCTCGGGCTCCCGACAACGCTCCCACCTTGTGCGGAACCGTGACGTTCGCGCCGGCGACTCCCTCGGCGTGAAGATCCGCCATGGCGGCGGGCCAACGGGCCCGGGGGATCTCCCGCGCCTCGTAGGTGGCCGGGAGCCCGGCCTCCCGGATCGCCGCGCGCATCATGGCGGGAGAGAGGGAATGCGCCACCGGCGAGCCGATGACGAGGAACTTCAGGACCGGGCGGTCTCCGCCCGACGGATTCCGAGATCCCACAGCACCTTGCCCCCGACCCCCAGAAGGACGGCCAGTGAGATCCACTGGTTCAGCGTCCACCCGACGGGGAACGCCGTCTCGTCGTACACGCGCACCATGTCGAGGAAGAAGCGGGCGATCGCGTACAGACCGAGAAAGAGGAGAAAGAGATGGCCTCGCGGCAGGCCGCGGCGGTCGATGAGGAGCAATCCCACGAAGAGCAGGAGGCCGATTCCCGCCGCATAGAGCTGGGCGGGATGCAGCGGCGTGTCGGGAAAGAGATGACCGGCGTGGGAATCATCCGGAAAGACGCAGCCCCAGGGGAGGTCGGTCGGGATCCCGAAGCAACACCCGGACAGGAAGCAGCCGATGCGGGTGAGACCGAGCCCGAGGGCCATCGACGGGGCGACCGCATCGGCCGCCTTCCATGCGTCGATCCCCCACCGATTCAGAAACCACATCCCGAGGATCGTGGCGGGGACGGCTCCCCCGTACATCGTGAGCCCCCCCTCCCATGTCCGGAAGACGTCGAGGAGCCTTCCCTCGAACGCGCTCCAGTGGGCGATCACGAAGAGCCCGCGCGCTCCGATCACGGTGGCGAGGACGATCACGAGGGCGAGATCGGTGATCCTCTCCCCGGGAATCCCGCGGCGCTCGGCCCGGATTCCCGAGATCCAGATCCCCAGCGCGAAGGAGAGCGCCAGGAAGAAGCCGTAGGAGTGAATCTGGAAGAAGCCCAGATCGAGGAGCGTACGATGCATTCGTTCCTCCGGTACTCCCTCTCGGGATCTCAGATCCGCCGGCGGATCCCGATCCCGAACACGATGCCCAGGGCCCCGAGCGTGGAGATCAGCGAGGTCCCTCCGTAGGAGAAGATCGGAAGCGGCAGCCCCGTCACGGGGACCAACCCCAGGGTGACCCCGATGTTCAGGAACACTTGGAACGCGAGAATCGACAGAATGCCGACGACCGTCAAGCCGGCGAATCGATCCCGGGCGGCCGCGGCGATCCGGAATCCCCGCACGAGCAGTGCGGTGAACAGGGCCAGCACGGTCAGAGTGCCGACGAAGCCGAACTCCTCCCCGAGGACGCTGAAGATGAAATCGGTGTGCCGGGCGGGCAGGAAGGCCAGACCCTTCTGGGTCCCTTCGAGAAAGCCCACGCCGGTCAGCCCGCCCGAGCCGACGGCCACCTTCGACTGGATGATCTGATAGCCGGCTCCGGAGCTGTAGCTCTCCGGGTCGAGAAACGCGATGAACCGCTGCCGCTGGTACGGCTCGAGGCGACCCCAGAGCAGGGGCGTCACGATGCCGGCGAGCACGGAGAGGGATACGTAGAGAATGCGGTCGAAGAGCAGCGCCCGCGAGTAGTAGGCGAGGACGAGAAGGCCCACGATGAACACCGTCCACGACGGCAGGCTGGAGGCGCAGACCACCGATACGAGGGGCGAGACGGAGAGCAGCAGATAGCCGACGGAGGCCCGGCTCCAGTAGAGCATCGGGGGGGCGATCACCAGGAAGACGAGGGAGGTGCCGAGATCCGGCTCCCGGAGGACGAGCCCCATCGGGATCAGGACGAGCAGCACGGGCAGGGCGAGAGCGCCGAAGCTCTCCGGGGGACGGCGCCGGGAGGCGAGGTACCGCGCGAGAAAGAGGATGGTCGCGATCTTTGCGGGCTCGGAGGGCTGGAATCGAAAGCCTCCGACGGTGATCCAGCGGGTCGCACCGCCCCCCGCCGTGCCCACGATCAGGACCGCGCCGAGAACCCCCAGAGCGCCCATGTACAACACGGGCGAGAGACGCTCCCAAAGCGGGTGGGGAATTGCCGCGCACAGCGTGAAGGCGATCAGGCCGACGGCGGCGAACAGGATCTGCCTCTTCCACGCGTCGGACCGGAGATCCGGATCGTCGGCCTGGCAGGCGGAATAGATCGTGACCAGCCCGATCGCCAGCAGCGCGAGGGTGAGCGCGAGAAAGACGGGATCGAACCCCTCGGGTCGACGCCTCATGACGCCCGCCCGCGGTCGAAGCGCCGCGCGCCGGGAAATGCGCGGGCCCGCCTCCCGCTCACGACGGTTCCTCCGGACCGGCCGCGCCGCGCCGAGCGGCGAGGATCTCGAGGAGCTCCCGGGCGAGTGGGACGGCCGCGTCGCTGCCGTGCCCCCTTCCCTCCACGATCACCGAGAACGCGACCTCCGGCTCGTCCGTCGGGGCGTAGCCGATGAACCAGGAGTGCGGCGGCCCGTGCGGGTTCTCCGCGGTCCCGGTCTTCCCGGCCGCGGGGTACTCCTCGATTCGACACCCGCGCCCCGTCCCCTCCTCGTCCCCGACCACGTACGCCATGGCCGCGCGAAGTCTGCGGAGCACTCCCGCGGGCAACGCCCACCGCTCCTCGGACCCGGTCGTCAGCGGTCGGATCGAACCGTCCGGCTCCTCGACCCCCCGCACGAGCCGCGGCGTGGGGAGCACCCCCCCGTTCGCCACCGCGGCGGCCGTCCGCGCCATCTGCATCGGGGTCACGAGATACTCGCCCTGCCCGATGATGAGGTTGAGAACCGTGCCCTGGGTCCACTGGCGCCGGCCGTACCGGGCGTCGAGCCATTCCGACGTCGGGACGTTGCCCGGCAGCTCCTGGGGGAGGTCGATGCCCGTCCGGCGTCCGAGTCCGGCCGCGGTCGCGTGCCGGGCGAGCTGGTTCACGGTCAGGGCCTCGCCCACCTGATAGAAGTAGGTGTCGCAGGACTGCACCAGGGCTTGCTCGAGCGCGAGCGATCCGTGCCCCCCCTCCTCCCAGCAGCCGAACCAACGGTTCCCGAACTGGTATCCGCCGAAGCAAGGGGTCGGGGGCTGATCCCGGTACCCCAGAATCCTCTCCTGGAGGGTCGCCACGAAGGAGACGATCTTGAACGTCGATCCGGGGGCGTACACGGCCTGAACCGTGCGATCCAGGAGCGGCCGCTCCCCGTCGGTGTTCAGGCGGTTCCACTCTTCGGCTCCGATTCCGGTGGCGAACCGGTTCGGATCGAACGTCGGCGAGCTCGCGTGGACCCGCAATCCCCCGGTATCCACGTCGAGGACGCAGACCGCGCCGCGGGAGCCGGCCAGAAGCGACTCCGCCTGCGCCTGAAGCTCGGTGTCCAGGTAGAGGTGAAGGATGCGTCCCGGTACGGGGGGAACCGGATTACGCCCGAGGAATCGACCCAGCCTCCTCCCGACGGCGCTCACCTCGTGGTACTCCTCGCCGTCCCGCCCGCGCAGCACCGACTCGTAGACCCGCTCCAGGCCGGTGCGCCCGATGTAGCTGCCGGCGCGGTATCCCCGCGTTTCGAGGTTGTCCAGCTCCGCCTCGGAGATCTCCCCCACGTGACCGAGGAGATGGGCGGCGAGCGACCCGTGCGGATAGACCCGGACCCGCGCGATCTCGAGCGAGACGCCGGGGAGCTCGTCTTCCCGCTCCGCCACGCGGGACACCTGGGGAAAGCCGACGTCGTGGCGCACGACCCAGGGCGCGTGACGGGGGCCGGATCGGAGGCGCTCGGCGATCTCCTCTTCGGGCACCTCGAGAAGCTCGGAGAGAAGCGGAAGCGCGGTCGGAGATCGGAAGATCTCGCGGGGAACGGCGAGCACCGCGTAGCTGGGACGGGTGCCCGCGAGCACCTCACCCCTCGAGTCGACGATGAGACCCCGGGGCGCTCCGATCCACTCCTGCCGGATCCGGTTCTTCTCCGATTTCAGGGCGTACTCCTCGACCCCCAGTAACTGGAGAACGAAGAGCCGGCTCGCCAGGATCAGGACTCCGACGCCGATCAGCGCGCTGAGGCGCCATCCCCGGCGGGATCGCTCCGCCCGCTGGAACGAGTCACCGGACGCCACGGCCGTTCCCTCTCTCCCATCCGACGATCCACTCGCACAGGGCCATGACGGCCGGGGCCAGCAGAGCCGTGTAGAGGCCGCCGGGAAGCACGCTCGAGACGAACGCGCGCGAGCTCTCGACGAAGCCTCCCGGATGGAGAACCAGAGCCACGAGCTCATCCCGGAGAACGGTGCCGACGAAGGCGACGACGAGTCGGGTCACGATGCTCGCCCGCACGAGCCGGCCGGCCATGAGGCCGACTCCGAACGCGACGAGAGCGGAGGCCAGCGACGCGGTGCCGAGCGCCTGCGCCGAGTTCATGTCGACGAACAGCCCGGCGACGAATCCGGCGAGAGCACCTCCGGCCGCCCCCTCGCGCAGCGCCACGAGAAGCACCAGAACGAAGGCAAGATCGGGTCGGACGCCGAGGATCGCGATGCTCGGGACGAGCGTGGTCTGGAGAACGATCAGCACGTAGAGCGCCGCGAGGAATCGAAGAGTCCGAATCACCGGAGTTGCCGCCCTCCCCCGGCGTGCGCCCCGACCCGCGTCTCGGGGCCCGCGGAGGTTCCCCCGGACGGGGCCGGGTCGGCCCGCGGGTCCGCACCCTCGGGGGACTCGGCGGGCTCCTCGAACCGGAAGCCGGGATCCAGGATCGGACCGTCCTCCTCCTCGAAGGGGGTCGGTGGAGCGGTCTCCACCACGATGAAGACCTCCTCGAGGGAGCGGAAGTCCACGGCCGGCTCGACGAGCACCCGGAGGGATCCGTCGGTGGGAACCGTCTCCGTCCGCGAGACCGCGCCGACGACGATGCCGGGCGGAAACACGCCGCCGAGGCCGGAGGTCACGATCTCGTCACCGGCCTTCACCTCCGCCCGCAGCGGCAGGAAGGAGAGGTGGAGGCCGAAGTCGGCGGTCCACTCGAGAATGCCCCCCGCGCGGGAGCGGAAGAGACGGGCGCTCACCCGGCACCCCGGGGCAATGAGGGGGCGAACGAAGGAGGACAGCGGCTCGGCCGTCACGGTCTTGCCGACCAGACCCGCGGGCGTCACCACGGCGAGGTTGCCCTGGATCCCGTCGTTCGTCCCGCGATCGATCTTGAGATCCCGGCCGCTCCGGTCGGCCGACCGGGCGATGACCCGGGCCCCGATCACGCCGAGCCGGGTCCTCTCCCGGAACCCGAGAAGTCGGCGCAGGCGCATCGCCTCGTGACCCGCCTCCCGAAGGTGGTCCTCCCGCAGACGCGTGCGCGCGAGCTCGGCTCGCAGAGAGTCGTTCTCGCTTCGCAGTCCGGTGAGCGCCCGCCCGTGGGAGAGCACGACCTGGATCGGGGTGAACGCGGTGTCGTTGACGAGACGAACGACCGCGTCCTTCTCGGCCCGGGAGAGGAACATGAGCGCGACGGAGAGAACGATCACCAGCACGAGGACCAGGATCTCCCCGCGACGCGACAGGTAATCGGTCAGGACGGCCACGGCCTACCGCCGATCGCGATGCAGAAGGACCTTCTCGTAGCGTTCGAGATCGTCGAGGATTCTCCCGGCGCCCATCACCACGCAGGTGAGCGGGTCCTCGACCACGTTGATCGGAAGGTTCGTGCTCTCGCGCAGGACGATGTCGAGTCCGCGGAGCAGGGAACCTCCTCCCGTCAGAACGATTCCCCGGTCCACGATGTCGCCGGCGAGCTCGGGAGGAGTCTCCTCCAGCGTGCGCTTCACGCCGCGGATGATCTCGTCGATCGGCTCCCGGAGGGCGATCCGGATGTCGGCGGAGTTCACGCGCACCGTCTTGGGAATCCCCTCGACGAGATCGCTTCCCTTCACCTCGAGGTCCTCGTCCTCCTCCATCCCGTCCGCGTGGGCCGAGCCGATCGCGATCTTGATGGCCTCGGCCGCCTGCTCTCCGATCTGCATGTTGCAGGACTTCTTGATGTGGAGCGCAACGGCCTCGTTCATCTCGTCTCCGCCGACCTTGAGCGATGTGTGGGCGACGATGCCCGACAGCGCGATCACCGCGATGTCGCTCGTTCCCCCTCCGATATCGATGACCATGTTTCCCGAGGGCTTCTCGACCGGAAGCCCGACCCCGATGGCGGCCGCCATCGGTTCGGTCACGATGTAGACCTCACGGACGCCCGCGTTCTCCGCGGAGTCGCGAAGGGCCCGCTCGTTCGACTCGCTGATCTCGCTGGGAACGGCGATCACGGTCCGGGGCCGGACGAAGGCCTTGCGCCCCTGGGCTCTCGTGATGAAAGAGCGCAGCATCACCTCCGCGATGCCGACCTTTTCGATCACCCCGTCCCGGAGGGGACGGATCACCTCGATGTGCTCCGGAGCGCGCCCGAGCATCGACTTCGCCTCTTTGCCCACGGCGATCGTGTCGTCGGTGCCCCGCTCCAGGGCGACCACGCTCGGCTCGTTCAGCACGATCCCCCGGCTCTTGATGTAGACGAGCGTGTTGGCGGTCCCGAGATCGATCGCCATGTCGTTGGAAAACAGGCTCCAGAGCTTCGAGAGGGGCATCCGTGACCTTCTTGGTGTGGGACGGGACCCGAAGGGTGATCGGGAACGGGCTCACCGGGACGATCGGGGCGCGCCTCGATCCCGCAGGGAGCACAAATATCGGCGAAAAACGGCAACTTCGCCCGACCGTCGGGCGAGTCTAAGTCCTGATCGGCAAACGATCCAGAGGAATGAAGCTCTGGTTCGGCTCCGTCGGCCGGGACGCCCGCGGGGAGAGACCCTTGCCCGACCCGGTGATCTCCGGACCCCCGGTCTCACCAGGGTCGTCGCGAGGCAGGCAAGCCTGCGTCTCTCATCGGGTTCGTCGGGAGGCCGCCGAGAAATGCGGATCTAGCCCGGACTATTCATGAAGGGCCGGCGCGAGATCGTGGAGACGCCCACCGGACGGGCACCCGCAGGGGCTCGAACCCGAGTCGTATCTGAACGATACGTCGCAGGGTGCGAGACGCGAGGACGCCCGTCCGGTGGTGCG
>JALGZR010000152.1 GCA_025774805.1 bacterium | reverse complement strand
CTCGGCGGAGGCGTCGCGCTTCTCCACTGGACCAGCGACCGGGTCGAGCAGGGCCAGGTGGCGCGACTGCAACACGAGAACGAGCGGCTGGCGCGTCAGCTCGAGAACATCCGGGAGATCGTGAGCGGCTATGAGCTGCAGATGGAGCGCAACACCGCTCTGGAGGAGCAGCTCCGGATCCTCGCGAACCTCGATGCGATCCCCCCGGATGTGAAGCGGCTCGGGGTCGGCGGTCCGATTCCCCTCACCGAGCTCGCCGATGAGGTCTCCCCGTCCCGGGTCGTTCGGGATGCGCGGGCGACCCTCACGCGGATCGAGGAGCTGAGCCGCCGGGCCGAGTTCCAGACCGCCAACTTCCATCAGATGATCGGGACGCTCGAGCGGACGGAAGACGAGATGGCGCGCCTGCCCTCCATCAGCCCCGTGCGCCGGGGCTGGTACTCGAGCGGGTACGGGAGGCGGACCGATCCGTTCACCAACCGCCCGACGTTTCATCGGGGAATCGACTTCTCCGCCTGGACCGGAACGCCGGTGTACGCGACGGCGGACGGACGGGTGCGCAAGGCGGGCCGGCACGGGACGCTCGGGCTCCTCATCGAGATCGACCACGGAAACGGCATCATCACCCGCTACGCCCACAACTCGCGGCTCACGGTCAAGCTGGGCCAAGAGGTGAAACGGGGCAGACTCATCGCGGAAGTCGGCAGCACCGGGCGGTCCACGTCGCCCCACTGCCACTACGAGGTCCACGTCAACGGTCGCCACGTGAACCCCTGGCCGTACATCCTCGACGGCGGTCCCCGGCTCCGCCGGGAGGCGTGATCGCCGCGGGAGCCTCTCCCGTCACGCGATGCAAGATTCGGCAAAGGGGAACTTTCGGGCTCCAACCGTGCCGCCCTCGTGCCGATGATTCCGCCAAATGTGGGCATCTGCCCGGGAGACATGCCCGTGATGCATCGCAATCCGGTTCGACCGGACGACGCGGTGGCCTCCGACGGCTCCACCCCGTCGCCGATCTCGCCTCCATCTCCCGACCACGCCTCCGCGCCGGAGAGTGAAGGCGTCTCCGACGTCGAGAGGATCCTGGACTCCGTCGACACGATCTCCGAGAACATCGGCAAGTCCGACCCCGTGGCCTCCGCGGTCGCTCGGTACGTCGAATCGGAGACTCGTCAGGGCGCGCTCGAGATTCCCCGGCTTCCCCACGTGGCCGCGCAGATTCTCGAGTGCGCTCGCGACCCGAACGCCTCGGCGAAGGACGTGATCCGTCACCTGCGGGCGGACCCCGTTCTCGCCGGCCGCCTGCTCGAGATGGCGAACTCCGCCATGTACGCCGGCTCGCAACCGGTGTACGACCTCGGCACGGCGATCGTCCGTCTCGGTCTGAGCCGGGTGGGCGAGACCGCGCTCGGCATGTCGGGAGCAATGAAGGCCTTTCAAAAGGAGAGAAGGAGCAATCTCCTCTCGCGTCTTTGGAAGTTCTCCCTCGCGACGGGGTTCGCCTCGGAGCAGCTCGCGCACCACGTTCCCGGGGAGAAGGAGGAGTCGGGCTTCCTGACCGGGATCTTCCATGCCATCGCGGCGCCGGTCATCGTGAACGCGATCGGTCGTCTCGAGCGAAAACAGAAGATCCCGCACCAGAGCGACGGTCGCGTCCTGGGCCTCCTCGATCGGCTCTCCACGGAGTTGACCGGCCGGATCGTTCGGCCCTGGAAGCTCCCGAAGGAGGCCGTCGAGGCCATTCGCCTCCAGGACGGAAAGGTGCGGGAGCGCCGCGGCAAGCCGCTCGCCCACATCCTGGTCTGCGGAAAGGCGATCGTGGCCGACCTGGGCATCGGCACCCGGCCGACGCCGATCGACTTCGACCGATGCCGCGACTTCAAGTTCATCGAGATGAACGATCACGGCCTGCTCGGGCCGATTCGCGAGGTCGTGCGGGACCGCACGGTCGAGATCGCCCGCTCCTAGCCTGGCCGGATCGCACCCGGTGGATCGGCCGCGAAGGGCCATGCTATCCTCGCCCGCTTCCCCGCTGCTTCGAGGCCTTCCGTGCTCGTCTCCCTGTCCGACGTCACCTTCGGATACGCCGCGGAACCGGTGTTCGAGGGGCTCACCTTCCAAGTGAATCCACGCGAGAGAATCGGCGTGGTCGGCCCCAACGGACACGGGAAGACCACGCTTCTCCGCCTGCTCGCCGGGACGCTTCCCGCGGAGTCGGGGGAGCGGAGCCTCCGGCGGGGCGTCTCGATCGGCTACCTCCGCCAGTCCCAGGAGCTCCCGGACGACGTCTCCGTCCACGACCTCCTGCTCGCCACGTTCCCCGAGGTTCTCGCGGTCAAGCGACGGCTCGACGAGGTGCACGAGCGGATGGCGGGCGGCGACGACCCGGCCGGGGCTCTCCGCGAGTTCGGGGAGCTCCAGCACCGGTTCGAGGAGCTCGACGGCTACGCCCTCGAGGCGAGAGCCGATGCGCTGGCGAGCGAGGTCGGCTTCACCGCCGACGATCTGCAGCGTCCCGCGGGATCGCTCTCGGGCGGAGAGCGCACCCGCTTCGAGCTGGCTCGGGTTCTGCTGCGGGCGCCCGACCTCCTCCTCCTCGACGAGCCGACGAACCACCTCGACCTCGTCCAAACGGAGCGGCTCGAGCGGCGTCTCTCCGACTACCCGAACGCGTTTCTTCTCGTCAGTCACGACCGTGCGTTTCTGCGGGCGACGTGCGAGACGATCGTGGAGGTGGAGAGGAAGGGGGCCCGGCGGTACTCGGGCGGTTACGACCGCTACCACGAGCAGAGGGAGGCGCGCCTGAAGCGCGCGCTCGCGGAGTACGTCCGCCAACACGAGCGGATCGAGCGAACGGAGGACTTCATCCGCCGGAACATCGCCGGACAGAAGACGAAGCAGGCCCAGGCCCGGCGCAAGATGCTGGAGAAGATCGAGCGGATGGAGCGCCCGCACGACGTGTGGGAGGCGGCGCGCCACCTCGGCATGACGTTCGCGGAGGCGGAGCACCCGGGGGGCAAGGAGATGATTCGAGCGCGCGATGTCACCGTCGGGTTCGCCGGGAAACCGCCGCTGATCCGTGACTTCGACTGGACGCTTCACCGGGGGGAGCGCGTCGGGCTCGTCGGGCCGAACGGAGCCGGGAAGACGTCGCTGCTCCGGGCTCTCCTCGGGCGCGCGAAGCCCCGGGAGGGCTACGTCGAGCTCGGCTACCGGGCGAGCGTCGGGTATCTCGATCAGAAGCTCCGCGTCGGATTCTCGGAGGGACGATCCCTGATCGAGGAAGTGCGTGCCGTGCGCCCCGACCTGACGATCGGGGAGGCGCGCGACGCGCTCGGACGGTACCGCTTTCTGGGAGAGGACGCGCACAAGACGGTGGCGGGCCTCTCGGGGGGGGAGCGATGCCGGCTGGCGCTGCTCAAGGTCTCTCTCGAGCCCCGCAACCTGCTCGTCCTCGACGAGCCGACGAACCACCTCGACATCCCGGCCCAGGAGGTTCTCGAGCGGGCGCTGAACGCCTTCTCGGGAAGCCTGATCGTCGTCTCCCACGACCGGGAGTTCCTCGACAACGTCGTCCGGGCGATCCTCTGGATCGAGGACGGGCGGATCCGGATCTTCGAGGGGAACTGGACGCGGGTGCGCCGGAAGGTGCGCGGCGATGCGGAGGGGGTCCCCGGTCCCGTCCCCAAGCCGGCGGAAGAGGAACGCTCCCGCCCTTCGCCGGGGGAGAAGGAGAGGGAGAGCGGAGGCGCCCTCAAGCCGGGCGGGGCCCGGAGAGAGGAGGCGCGGCGCCGACGGCGGGAGCGCACGCGCGCGCAGAATCGTCTCGCCCGTCTCGAAGGGGAGATCGCCGAGCTCGAGGAGCGATCCCGGGAGCTGAACCGACTCCTGGTCGAGGACCCGAACGACGACTGGGAGAAGGTCCACCGCCTCGCGAACGAGGAGCAGACGGTCCGGGCCCGCCTCGACCGCCGCTACGCGGAGTGGGAGCGGCTGACCGAGCTTCTCGAGGAGGGAGAGGGCGCGGGCCTCCCTTGACACCTCCGCGCCTGCGTCTCTGGTCGTCAAGCTGAGGACTGTCGTCTCCCCACTGCCGGCACATCTGTGCGCAGCATCTGGCGTAGGGCGGCGAGGCCAGCTCACTCGGGGCCGGCGGGCGGGTATTTCTCCACCATCCTGGTCCCGAGCCGGCACGGAAGTTGGGGGCTGTCGATCGCGACACCCGGGAGGGCTTCAGGAAGCGGTGTCCTTGCCTTGGTGCGTCCGGGACCGTTGACGGAATCGGATGAAGGGGCGGAAGAACCCCTACGTCAAGTACCTGAAGCAGCCTTTCACGATCCGTCTTGACCGGGAAACGGTCGCGTACTTCAAGGCCATGGCGAGCGAGACCGGTATCCCGTACCAAAGCCTCATCAACCTCTACCTTCGGGAATGCGCGGTCAGCGAGCGGAAGCTGCGGATGAAGTGGGCGTCCTGAGGGGACGCAGATCGCTTCTACCCTCCGACACATCCGACGGAAGGGATTCGACCCCCGGGCCGGACCGTGGGCCGAGAGCTCGACGATCTCCAACACTTCCGTGGACTGATCCCGGCCCGCCCCGGACCAGGATGCCCCCCTCGACTCTCATCTCACCACCACCCGCCTCCCGTCGAGGGCGAACGAATCCATCCATTGCCGCCCGGTCGGAAAGGAGATTCCTTTCCCTTAGCCCAGATCCACGGGTAAGAGCGCGCCGAGCACGGCTCATGTGATTCTACGCCCCTTCATTGCCATGTGAGGGATGTTCTTTTGTCGAGAAGGGGATCGATTCCGATCGGT
>JALGZR010000075.1 GCA_025774805.1 bacterium | reverse complement strand
GGAGCCGCGAACTTCGCGCCCTTCTTCACGCCGGACGGAAAGCGCATCATCTTCGCGTCGAACCTGGGCAATCCAAGGGGACGCAACTTCGACCTCTACCTCGTGAATCTCGACGGGAGCGGGCTGGAGCAGGTCACGACCTGTACGTCGTTCGACTCGTTCCCGATGTTCAGTCCCGACGGGAAGCGGCTCGCCTTCGCCTCCAACCGGAACGGATCGGTCCCCGGAGAGACGAACATCTTCGTAGCGGACTGGGTGGAACCGGAAGAGTGAGGGAATCGAAACGGTGTGAGGGAACACTCCGGCGATCGAACGCCGGGGCACTGCGGCGCTGAGGCGAAGCCGTTCTTCTACCGGATGTAGCCCAGCGCCCGGAGGCGCTCGACCTCCGTGGCACGAACCGCCTCGTCGTCGACCGCGTCTCCCGGAGTGGTCCGGCGACCCGACCGCTCCCACGTGGGAACGGTTCGAATCGGGTGAGCCTCGAGAAACGCCGCCCGCAACAGATCGATCCGCGGCGCCGCCTCCAGGTCTTGCGCGACGGGCAGGCCGAGGAGGGCGGCGATCGTCGGCGCGATCTCGTAGACGTGGAGATCGCCCCTCCGGCGAGGATCGCGAACCCGTCGGGAGCCCGCGCGTGGGCGAAGCGATCCTCGAAGCCGTGGTCCGACAACATCACGACCACCGCATCCTCGGAGACGTTCGCGAGCACGTCCCCGACGACGTGGTCCATGAACTCGTGGTAGCGACCGATCACCGGACGCAGGCGGAGATCCTCGTTCTGCGCCGGGTCTCCGGTCGCGTCCCGGAGCGGCCAGGTCAGGTGATGCGTGAGGTCCACGGCGCGGAAGTACACCCCGAAGAGCCGCCAGTCCGAATCCCGGGCGAGAAGATCGACCGCGACGTTTCGTGTGCTCAGATCTCGGGCGAGGTTGAAGCGCATCTCTTCCACGAAACCCTCGTGCCGATCCGCCCATCGCTCCCACGCTTCGGGGGAGAGATCTTCTGCGTCCACGAACTCGCGCACCCGATCGAGCGTCACGTCCTCCTTGGTCACGACATGCCCGCGAAGAGGGGAGGCGAGCGCCTGGGGAGAGACCACGCCCGCGATGCCCTCGCGTTCATGTACCTGAAGGTGAAAGCGATCCGAGATCGTCACTCCGGAAAGCGGCCGCGCCGGCCAGCTCACGTACCACCCGATCTGTGTCGTGGGGATTCCCGCCTCGGAGGCCGCTTCGAACACTGAGATCACCCGAACTTGATCGCTCCGGTAGGGGGCGAGGGGGAAACCGCGCCTTTTCGCGAGGGCCCGTAACGGTGCCCCGACCGTCTTCGTGTAGAAGACGGCCCGTTCCATCGAGCGGGGCAGGACGACTCCTCCGGGGAGGGTCGTCTGCACGACGTCGTGGATGCCGTGATCGAAGCGGTTTTTCCCGGTCGACACGGAAGTCCAGACCACCGGTGAGAACGTCGGTCGAAACGTCTCGAGGTCGAACGTCCGGCCTCGAGCCGCGAGAGCCGCGAGGTTCGGAAGGCGACCTTGGGCCAGCATCGGGTCCAGGACCTCCCACGTCGCTCCGTCGAACCCGAAGAGGAGAACGCGTTGTCCGGTCTCGGCCGCGTTCAGTCGATCGGCCTCCGGACGGAGCGGGACGGCTTCGGCCATTCCGATCGGCTTCGCGGTGAAGACTCGGCCGACGCCGGCCCCGACGATGAGCAGGGCGAGGATCGTCGCGATCGTTCCCCCGAGTCGATCCCGGCGGCGAAACCGGTGGGCGACGAGAAGGGCCAACCCGGCGATCCCCAAGACGATGCCGAGAGAGACGGCGGTCCCGACGAGATCCCGAGGGCGCGAGTAGACGCGCTCTCGGTAGAAGGAAACCGCCTGTAATGCGACCAGGATGCCGACGGACGCAAAGGCGGGAAGCGTGCCGGTGAGGGAGGGAAGCGCGACCCGAGCGAGAAGCCAACCCGCGGCGGCTGCGAAGAGCGCCACCGCGCCGTGCACCACGAAGAACAGGAGAGCGAGGGGGACGTGCTGCCCGGACCAGGGCAAGAGGTGGTTTCGGGGCACGAAGAAGGCGAGCTCGAGAAGAGCGTAGCCCGCTGCCGCCACGAGGGCCGGCACGATCGCGCGGATCATGAATCGCATCTCCCGAAGCGGACCGGGCGATCATAGGGGGATCGGCACAAGATCGACAAGGAATCGACAGAGACGACCGATTCACCCTCGACCGCGAACGGAAAACGGGCTCGACAACGAGGGTCGGAATGAGCGACAATGCCGAGGGAGATCGGCTGCAGCCCGCTCTTCACCGGACCGTACCCCCGCCCCTGTTCGGCCGTCGATCGCCGATTCCACGCGTCGCCCCTCCGTGCACCGAGGAGATCTCCATGGAAGTGACCGTCCGTCCGGTCGATGACACCGACCGCCAGTGGATCCGGGACCTCTTGGAGAAGCACTGGGGATCGACCCGGATCGTCTCCCGCGGACGCGTGCACTTGGCCGATCAGCTCCCCGGCTATGTCGCCCTGCTGGAGGGGGAGCGCGTGGGGCTGTTGACCTACTGCAAGGACGAGAGCTCCTGCGAGATCGTCACGTTTAACTCCCTGCGGGAGCGCATCGGCGTGGGCACCGCCCTCCTCAACAAGGTTCGCGCCGATGCGGCGCTGCGGGGGTGCCGCCGTCTGTGGGCGGTCACCACGAACGACAACGTCCCGGCGATCGAGTTCTACCGGGGCCGAGGGTTCACCGTGGCCGCGATTCACGAGGGCGCGATCGAGAACTCGCGCAAGCTCAAGCCCGAGATTCCCCTCACCGGCCGGGGCGGCGTACCGATCCGGGACGAGATCGAGCTCGAGATCACCCGAGGGGCCCGACCCGTAGAAGCGGATAGCTGACAGCACGCCCCGGGCGGACGGCCGGGCCGCGGTCCATCCCGCGTGCCCCGGGCGGCGCGTCCCCGGTCGCGGCGTCCTCCGATCGACCGGCGAGATCCCCGGAGATTCCTATCCCCAACGCCTTCCGCGGTCGATAATCTGATGCGCTCGTCCCGCCGCCCTCCGTGCCGGCGGCCGAGATCTCGGAGAGGGATGGAAGATGGCCGCAGAGTACTCCGTCGACGTCTGTCGAGCGCTCGAGCAGCGGTTCCACGAGGCTCGACTGGCCCGTCCCTTCCGTCGCAAGCGATACGAGCCGGGAGACACCGTCGTGTACGACGTCGACCCGGTCGCCGCCCGGGAGGCGGGGGCGGCGAGGCCCGCCGAGGCGGAGGCCGGCCGGGAAGCCGCCGCGAAAGGCCGCGTCCACCTTCACATTGAGCGCTTCGTGGGAGGGGGCTTCGCCGGGCAGGTCTATCGGGTTCGGGTGCGGCAAATCGAAGGCGGTCCGATCCCGGGAGTCCGTGAGGACGGGCTTTACGCTCTCAAGGTCCTCATCCCTCCCTCCTCTTTCTCCCTCTTTTTTCGCAATCTCGTCTACGCGATCGGATTCCAGGGCCCGTTCCAGCTCCAGTGCAATCCGGCGGCCGCCCGGGCCGGCGCGCTATGGCAAAAGCTGATCCGAAGGGGGGCGCGCGTCCGAATGGGTTCGGAGGACGCCGTCAACGACGTGCACGCGACACTCGTGGACGAGAACCTCGGGAGCTGCGGCGAGCTCAGTGATTGGATCGACGGCAGAACCTGGCGACTGGAGGTCGACGACCGGATGGACCTCCTGCGCCGCTGGCGACGCGGACGGCCTGTCGATTCCCGGCAGCTCGGATCGCCCGAGTTCCGAACGAAGAAACAGTTCATGCACGACTTCGTGAAGCTGCTGCACGATATGGGAGGACACGAGTTCGCCCGGCAGTACGAGTGGACGACGTGGAAGAGCCAGCCCAACTGCCTGAAGCGCGCCGACACCGAGGAGGACCCCTCCGGCGGCCTCGTGGCGGTGGACTTCCGGGCGGGCCTCGCGCTTCTCCCCTTTCTCCCCATGAGCCCGGGCGACTTCAAGCTGATCCTCGCCGGAATCGCGCGCGGAAGTCTCGTGCAGTTCGATCGGGGTGATCTCCGCAAGCTCGAGGCGTTCGTCGACGCCCATGCCGACGACTTCGCCGATCTGCGGGAATCGCTCGAGGAGCTGAAGTCGGCGGAGCGTCGATATCGCGACTCCGTACCGGACGTCACCCACAACCACGTACGTCTCTTGGGAAGTCGAACCCTGTGGTCGACCCTTCTCGACAGCGCCGTGACCGGCTGGTCCGTTCGCCGGATGATCGACGAACGACACGAGAAGAAGCTGCGGGGTCGAGCCCTTTCGACGATCTTGTTCTCCCTGCTCGGTCTGGTGCCGATTCTCGGGAAGCTCATCCGCCGACTCTGGGCGCACGGAGAGTGGCGGGTCCACTACGGGCGGATCGTCTCCAGCTTCGGATACCTGCGGCGCGCCCTGCGGGGCAAGGCCGCCGAGTACGTGATCGACTGGCATCGGGACGGCCGGTTGACGGCCGCCGCCGCCCCGAAGGTGGCCTCGTCCTCCGGGCGGATGGTTCTCCACATACCCCTTTCGCTGCTGCCGGTCGGCCTGCACCGCTTCCTGACCGACGGCGCCTACCTGCGGGAGCGGCTCCACTACATCTTCGTCCGGCCCGTTCGTCTCTACTTCGACGCCGAGCTCCGCGCGAACTGGCTGCGGGACATGGTTCAGGAAGGGCGGGAGAAACGCATCATCGACGAGGAGGACTCCGAGACGATTCTCTCCGCCATCGAGGAGCCCTTCATCCAAAAGTACCTCAAGAGCCTCGCCGTGCACGTGTGCACGGTCCCGGTGACGCAGGTCGTATCGGTGCTGGTGGCGGTCTTCTACGTGCTGTCTCACCCCGAGATGCCGAGGGCGCAGGCGTGGGGCATCGGCCTGGGCATCATCGCGCTGTTCCAGGTGATCCCGATCTCTCCCGGATCGCTCGTCCGCGGGCTCTACGTCGTCTGGCTCGTCATCCGGGAGCGCAACTTCCGCGACTACAACATCGCGGTCTTCCTGGGCTTCTTCAAGTATGTGGGCTACCTGGCCTTTCCCATCCAGATGACTTACCGTTATCCGACGCTGGCCCGATTCATGGCCGCCCACTGGGCCACCGAGGCGGTGCACGTGGTTCCCGTCTTCGGCGAGGCGGGGGCCCTGCTGGAGCACATGGCGTTCTCGGCGTTCTACAACTGGCCGCTCACGATTCGCCGGCGCATGCGGCTTCGGGCGGAGGCCCGCCGTCTGCGGCGACCACGCTATTGGCACGTTCCTATCGTAGCGGCCGGGGCCGCCATCATCCTGGGCACGGTGGAGTGGTTCCACCGGGGCGGCCACGGACGACTGCCGGAGCTGAGCGACCTCGCGTGGGCCCTGGCGCTGCTACCCCTCCTCCTCGGCGCGGTCGTCACGATCGGCGGCGGGGGAGCCACCCTCTGGAAGCGGATCGTCTCCTCGGTCCTGGGCGGCGTCGGGGGCGGCGTGCTCTCCACCGTCCTCACCGCACTGCTCGCCCCCGAGGGCGCCCTCAGCGCCGACGGCTTCGCCGTCACGTGCGTCTGGCACATGTTCATCTTCACGGTGCTCTCCCCCATCGGGGCGGTTCTCACCGAGCTCCTGTTGCCCGAGCCGGCAGAGGATCCTCGGGGAATCCAGGGCTCCGGGGTGAAGGAGCCCGAGACGGCGTAAGGCGTCGCTCGTCGATCCCGCCTTCACGTGCGCCGCGAGGATCGGGGGACGGTCCGCCGGAATCGAGAGATCCAGGATCCCGGCGCGTGCTTGTCTCGGGGCAAGGATCCTGCTAGCGTCTTGAGCCTCCGCTCGGAAGAACCCTCCGGAGAGGCGACCGATGTCCGGTCGGATCGCAATCACTTGCTTGGTTCTCGTGGTGCTCCACTCTCCCGGCTCGACCCGCCGGGCCGAGAACTGGATGTGGGAGCAACCGGTCCAGGTGAGTGGGACGGAGGACGCGGGGCCCTGCTCCTTCATGGATCTCCTCAAGGGTCGGCAGTCCGACTTCGATCTGCTCGCGATCGTGAACGGGCACGAGCGTGTGTTTTCGTTGCGCAGTTACGCCATGTCGGTCGGGAGAGACCTCCGCTGGGACCGAGCCTGGCGCGACCGAGTTCAGTTTACCTACGAGCACGAATCGAAGCTCATATCCAACGTTCCCACGGTCGTCGTCGATTCCCGGAACCGTATGCATTACATCCACGAGGCGTTCGACGCCTTCGAGACAGGAACGATCAACGTCGGTTACAAGACGAGCGAGTGGTCGCACTGGAACCGAACGACACCTCCGGAGCTCATCGAAACGATCGATTCACCGGACTGCGCGGGCGCGAATCCTGCCGCGTGTCTGTCCACCGACGCGTCGGGACGGGAGTGGCTTCACGTCCTGTATCACCGGCGGCCCCTGCTCTACGGATCGATCCCCGAGGCCTGCCGGGCCTTCTGGTACGTGCACAACGCCAAGCCGCTCTCGGTCATCGATCCCGCGAAAGGTTGGGTCGGCGAGTCGTGGTTTACCGACCACTTCGTAGATCAGAGATTCGCCCTCGCGGGAGAAGGGGGGATGGCGTTGATTCCCGTCGTCGACTCGCGGGGAAGGGTCCACACGATCGGTCGGAGGAAGTCCCGGGAGGCGGACTCCGTCCGAGTCTGCCATCTCTATGGCAGTCCACCGGGCCCGGGCGAGGACTGGAGCACGACTATCCAAGTGATCGACTCGATGCCGGGGCGACCGCGAGAACCCGGGGAGCGGCGAATCTGGATCACTCGTCAGGCTGCCGTACTGCGCACCGAGTCAGGGGAGTACCTCGATGCCGCCTGGAGCCACAACGTCCGTGAGGGAGAGCGAATTCGGAGAGAGGTCCACTTCGCCCGCTTCGAGGTGGGCGCGGACCGTTGGTCGACTCCGATCCGGATCAGTCCCCGGAGCATGGGAACTTACCTCGGTCCGAGACTGTGCAGCTCTCCCGACGGGAAGGTCCACGTGATGTACCACAAGAACTCGGCTCGGGTTCCCACGGCGAGACTTCGCTACGTCCGAGCGGACGGCGACCCGCGGGAGCCTTCGAGCTGGTCGCACCCCATTCCCGTCGCGTCGGACATGCGAACCTACGCCAGTGCTCCGGTCTTCGTGGCCGAGGAAGACACCGTCTGGGTGGGGTACACGTCCGGGGACAACGATGTCACGGGTGTCGACGGCCCCACCCAGGCCTGGTTTCGCAAGGGCTATCCGATCGGCGGGTCCACGACGTCCGATACCGAGTGGGGTGGACTCGTCTGGCTGGGTTCCGACTTCGTCGTCCGCGAAGATCACACTCTCACGATCCTCTCCGGCACCAGAATCCAGGTGGCCGACTCGAGTCGGGTCGACCGTCCCGGATTCACACCGCGAGAAGTCGACCTGATCGTCGAGGGAAAGATCGTTGCCGAAGGCACCTCCGCGGACTCGATTCGCATCGAGGTGATCGCCGCCGGCGGGGCCGGCCCCGGGGACTGGGGAGGAATCCGACATCGGGATCCGTGACCCGGCCCCGGGCATGCTTCATCCAGGAGGCTCGAGCCATGAAGACACTCCATCAGATTCTGGGAACTGCGATTCTCGTTCTCGCCACCGCCGCTCTCCTCAGCCCGCCCGCTCAGGCGCTCCAGAAGACCCTCGCGCGCATGCGGGAACAAGACCGACCCGGCGACTGGAACGTGGGGGCGACCTGCGCCGTGGCCTATTACAACATCTGCACCGGGTGGGTGTGGGTGTGGGACGGATTCCATCACGGGGACCTCTTCGGGACGATCTTCGATTCCTGTTGTGCCGCCGGATCGTCGGTGCTCACCGGTTCCTATCAGTACTTCCCGACGGGAGCTCCTCCGTCCTACGGGTTTTCAGGATATGCGAGAGTTCACGCCGTGGACGATTTTGACTGCCTGATCGAACCGCCCCTCGCTTCCGTCAAGCACTGCCCCTCTGGGGCCGGCTGGGAATTCAATGCGTGGGAGGTTCCGGTTCCGGAGCGCTTCGCCATCGTCTACTTCGTCGTAGACCAGAATGGGTACGGCACTCCGGTGGCAACGTACTCCGATGGTCCGTTCGGCTGCGGCGTTTGCTTCCCGACGACGCGTACGACGAATTCCCACTTTTTCGGCCTCGCGGACAGCACACTGTGTCCGCCTTCTCCGCTCCACGACGGGCAGTGCTACGTCGAGTGGCTGGCAGCGGCGACTCTGGCGTGCCCCGTCGCGGTCGAAGACGGATCTTGGGGAGAGGTCAAGAACCTGTACCGTTGAATGGACATCTCACTGGCCGGCGCGTGACCCTGCGGAATCGAGTTGGCCAACCCGGATTCCCCCGACGCGCTCCCACCACGCTTCGCGATCCGAGCGAAGGCGTGATGCCGGAGCGAGGTTAAGTGACGGAAGTGCCCGGTCCTCGACGCGCTCGCGCATGCGCCTCTTGTCCCCTCCCCTATCACCTCTGCAGCCGAACGAGCCGCCGGGCGGCCGAGATTCCGTCTCCCTCCACATGCACCCAGTAGGACCCGGCCGGCACGGGACGTCCTTCCTCGTCACGCCCGTCCCAGGGGACGCGATGCGATCCCGCGTCCCGTCTTCCGCTCGGGAGGACCCGGACCCTCCGCCCTCCGACGTCGTGGATCGTGATGGTCACGTTCGAGGGAGCGAGCAGCGAGAAGGGGATCTCCGTGGACGTCGCGAAGGGATTCGGACGGGCCGGATCGACCGCGAGCACTCGGCCGGTGCGAGGTGGCACGCGCGCCTCGACCGGGCCGTAGTACCCGACGGTACCGTCGAGGTCGACGGCGGCCAGCCGGTACGACCAGCGCTCCCCGGCCGATACGTCCTCGTCCAGGTAGCGGTAGGGGCTTCGTCCCCGGAGGATGTCGTCGTGGAGACGGCGGTAGGGACCGCCGGCGGCGGCGCCCCTCTCCACGAAGAACCCGGCGAACTCCGTCTCCAATGATGTCGTCCACTCCAGCTGGATCCCGGAGGGCACGTCCGTCGCGACGAACCCGGACAGACGGATCGGCGTCGGATCCGAATCCTCGATGATCAGGACTCTCTGATTGATCGGAACGTCGATCCAGATCTGTACGTTCCCCCTCGGCCAGCGAACGACGACGGAGTCGACGGCGCCGTCCGTAACCCTGTTCCCGAAACCGAACTCGACCGCCAACGAGTTCTGAGTAGCGAAGCTCGATCCTCCGTCCACCTCCCGCATCTGAGAGAGGTCTCCCTCGACCGCTCGCACGCGGGAGCTGATCCCGAAACGATTCGACTGGATTCCCATCAGATCGACGTGCAGCCACGCCGGACCGGGCTGTGACCCGTTGCGGAAAAGACGACTGTAGGTCTGCGTCTGGAGCGACGCGTAGAGGAGATCCACGTCTCCGTCCTCGTCGTGATCCCCCCAGGCCGCTCCCCCGGCGATGGAGTTGTCCATGAGTACCAGCTCGGTGGTCTCTTCGAACACGATCTCCCCCCCGCCGGAGAGATTCCGCATCAGGACGTTGGGAGCCAGGGAGTTGCCCCAGAAGAGGTCCTCGAAGCCGTCGTTGTCGTAATCGCCCCAGGCGATCCCGGAGCTGAATCGCGGGTCCCCGAGCCAACCGTAGGTCACGTCGGCGAACCAGCCCTCGCCGCGGTTGTGAAAGAGCCGATTCTCCTCCCAAAAGTTCGTGATGTAGAGATCCCAGTGGCCGTCGTTGTCGAGGTCCGACCACGCCGCGCCGTGCCCTCCCCCCGGGTCGTCCAGCGGGGGGGTGGTCACATCGACGAAGACGCCGTTCCCGTCGTTTCGATAGAGACGGTTCGGATCCGGGCCGCAGATGTAGACGTCCGGGTCGCCGTCGTTGTCGTAGTCGACCCAAGAACTGCTCATCGCCCAGAGGGAATCGGTCAGCCCTCCCGCGGTGACGTCGACGAATCCGGCGGTGCCGTCGTTGCGCAGGAGGCGGTTCGGATAATGCGTCCCCGTCGGATTGAACAGGTCGATGTCCCCGTCCCCGTCGAAGTCCACCCACGAGGGGCCGGAGGAGGAGGCCCCCGGTCCCGCCAGCAGGGGCGTCGTCACGTCGGTGAACGTGAGAGGGCCGTCGTTCCGGTAGAGAGAGTTCGTATCGGTTCTGGCCACATAGACGTCCAGATCGCCGTCGTCGTCGTAGTCACCCCATGCACACCCGCGACCCGTTCCCGCCTCATCGAGAGGGGTTCCCGTCACGTGCACGAAATTTTCTCCCCCGTAGTTCACCGCGAGATGATTCGGCGCGTCCGGATCCCCCAAGCCCGCTTCGGCCCAGAAGACGTCAGGAGATCCGTTGCGGAGCACGTCGGTGAACGTCGCCCCGACGATGCTTCCGAGGTTCTCGAGGGCGGGATGATCGACGATGGACCAGATGCCGCCGCCGGAGGGTTCCACGGGCGATTCGGGGAGGTCGGCCCCGAGGGCCGCCAGATCGAACACGTCGCGTACGGTCTCCGGGGTCAGTTCGAGGTCGGGCCCGGCCTCTTCGCCGGCGTGGACCGGATTCGAGTGCACGACCAAAGCCGGGAGCAGCATGCCGAGGTTCCGGAGGCGTCGAATCCGTCGAGCGGGTGGCGAAATCATGGGCTTCCCCCTTCCGATCCGGTTCGCTGCGGTCTCGGCGAAATACCCGTCTTCCACCGGGATTCTCGCGCGCGGGAGGACCGGATTCAAGACGGGGGGTGCCGATCTCGGAGATGCCGGCAGGGTTGCCGCCCCCGGAAAGGGCCCCTGGCCCGCATATCTCACGAGGCTCTGCGGCGGCGGCGGCGACAAGCCCGATGAGAAATGCCGGCTAGAACGGGAAGAACACGGGCACGAGCAGCGTGATCAGAGCGAGGACGACGACGGTCAGTGGGGTCCCCACTCGCAGGTAGTCGGCAACGCGATAGCCGCCCGCGCCCATCACGAGGAGGTTCGCCTTGTGGCTGAAGGGGGTCATGAAGGCCGCTGAGGCGGCGAGACTGATCGCCATCATCACCGTTCGGGAATTGATACCGAGGCTATCGGCCGCCGTGAGGGCGACGGGCGTCAGGAGAACCACGGCGGGCGCACCGTCGAGCGCCTGGCTGAGGAGGCTGGCCAGCAGGACGAGTCCGGCCAGGACGGCGTACGGTCCGTGCGGGCCGGCGTGTCGGGTGACCGCCTCGGACAGGAGCGATGCGGCCCCCGTGCTCTCCATGGCGACCCCGACGGGCAGGATCGCGGCGACCAGGAAAACCGCGCGCCACTCGACCCCGCGGTACGCCTCTTCCATCGTGATCGCCCCGGTCAACACGACGAGCGTGGCGGCGGTGAAGGCCGCGACGTGGATCGGCTGGAACCCGGTCACCACGAGAAGGACCATCAGGAGCAGAGCCCCCAGAGCGAAAGGGGCCTTCTTCGTACGCCTTTCCTCCCGGGCCGATTCCGAGAGCACGACGAAATCCCGGTCGGAGGCGAGCAGACGGATTCGCTTCCAGGGACCGTGGAGCAGGAGCGCATCGCCGAACCGGAGCGGCATCCGGGCCAGGTCCTCGTGGATGAGCTCTCCCTCCCGCCAGACGGCGAGCACCTGGAGACCGGTGCGCTCCCGGAACCGCAGATCCATCAGCGTTCGTCCGGCGCTCCGCGAGCGCGGGGCCAGCGTCGCCTCCACGAGTCCGATCCCGTCCGACTCGAGCGCGGAGGTCCCCGCCGCCGGCTGGATCTCGACCGCGCCCAGCGCGATGAGGCTCTGGAGGCGCTCCACCTCTCCCGCGACGAGAAGCCGGTCACCGGCGCGGATCTGCTCCTCGGGGTCGATTCCGACAATCGTCTCGTCTCCGCGGAGGATGCCCCCGATCGTGAGACCGACGAGCTCGCGAATTCGACTCTCTCCGATCGTCCGGTCCACGAGTCCCGAGTCTTCCGGTACCCGGATCACGTGAAGCTGCTCGAGGAGAGCACGAAACCGCTTCCGGTCGAGAGTCGTCACGTGGAAGTGGTGCTCGAGCGCGGCCTCGTCCAGGCCCGCGCGGGGGCCGAGCACGAGAAGCTCGTCTTCCTCTTCGAGAGTCAGAGTGGCGAGCCCACGGTCGATTGACGCCTCCCCGCGACGAACGCCCATCACCACCCCCCCGAAGCGCTCCCGGAACCGGAGCTCGCGCAGCGTCCGGCCCACCAGCGGAGAGCCCTGGCCCACCCGGGCGCTCACCCCGGTCACCCGTTCGGAGTCCTCCGCGAGGTCGGACGGACGGGCCTCGGTGAACTCGGCTCCCCGCACGCGGAAGAGCTCGCGAACGTTCCCCGCGCTGCCCTGGACGAGAAGGACGTCGCCTCCGAGCAGCACGGAGCCCGCCTCGGGAGCGGGTCTGCCGCGTCCCTCGCGCAGGATTCCGACGACCTGGACACCGAGGGCGGAACCGAGTGCGGTGTCTCCCAGGGTCTGCCCGTCGAGGGGGGAGCCGGGCGGAATGCGGATCGAGAAGAAGGTCTCGTGGAGCTGGTAGACCTGCACGAGGTCGCTCCGCGCCGAGACCGAGGCCGCACCGGCGTGCCGGGGAAGCAACCGATCCCCGGTGAGCAGGAAGAAGACCATCCCGACGAGGAGAAGGGTCCCCCCGACCGGCAGGAAGTCGAAGAGGCCGAACGATTGGTGTCCCCGCTCCTGCAGGAGTTCGGCGGCCAGGATGTTGGGCGGCGTTCCCACCAGGGTCGTCGTGCCGCCGAGGATCGCACCGAAGGAGAGCGGCATGAACAGACGCGAGGGGGCGACCCCCGTCCGCCGCGAGATGCTCGCGACCGCGGGAAGCATCACCGCGGTCGCCGCGATATTGTTCATGAACGCGGACAGGATGCCCGCGACGGTCATGATCGCGACCACGAGGAGCCTCTCCTGACCCCCCAGCAAGCGATGGACCCCGTACCCGACGCGATCCGCCAGCCCGGTGTTGAGGATCGCGGTGCTCACGAAGAAGATCGAGAGCATCGTGATGACCGCGGGCGAGGAGAAGCCGGTGAAGGCCGCGGAGACGGGAATGAACCCGCCCATCACGAGCACCACGAGCCCGGCGAACGCGGTGAGCTCGATCGGCAGCTTCTCGGTGAAGAAGACGTAGGCCATTCCCATGAGAAGCAGGAGCAGAAGACCGATCTCGAGGGTCATGCGTCTCCGCCGTGGAGGGGCCGTCCCGGGTGCCGCGATTCTCCACCGACCGGCACCCATCGACAACCCAGAACTCGGCCCTCCTCCCTCCCCGTTCCCCCCTCGACCGGGGGCACCCGGCCCGTCCCGCTTTCACTTCCCGCCGTCTGGAGCTAGCATCCTGCCCTGGAGATCCTGGCCCGTTCCCTCCCGCCATCTCTCGGAGGTACCTCCATGCCGCCGATACCGTCCGTCCGAACCGCCCGGGTCGCGGCCCTCGCGACGCTCGCCCTCACTCTCGCCCTCACGCCGGACCGCCCGAGGGCCGCCGAGGGCGCCGCCTTCGAGGTCGTCACCCTGGAGAACGGCCTCTCGCTTCTCCTCTCCCCTTCCGACGCCCATCCGGTGGTCGCGCTGTCCGGATTCGTGACGACGGGCGGCCGCACGGAGGACGAGTACTACCAGGGCTCTCTTCACTACATCGAGCACCTGATCTTCAAGGGCGGGACGCCGAACCTCCCCCCGACCGAGTTCAGGAAGAAGATGAGTCTCCTGGGTCGCGAGGCCGGGGGGTATACCTGGGACGACGAGATCAACTTCGGCTTCGAGGTTCCCCGCGAGAACTTCCGGGAGGCGCTCGAGACCTACCGGGAGGCCCTCCTCGACCTCCAGTTCGAGGAGAAGTGGTTCGAGGACGAAAAGCGGGTCGTGATTCAGGAGATGACGCGGAGGTTCGAGGAGCCCCGCCGGATGGTCTACAACGCCTGGAACGAGACGGCGTTCCAAGTCCATCCGTACCGCCGCCCGGTGATCGGATCGGAGAAGGCCGTCGTCGAGCTCGATCTCGACAGGACGTGGGAGTACTACAAGGAGCGATTCACGCCGAACCACATGATCCTCGCGATCAGCGGCGACTTCGAAGTCGAGGCGACGGTCGCTCTTCTGCGGGAGGTCTGGGGCGGAGAGAGGCCCGGGCCGGAGTCGTTCGAGCTCGGGTTGGTGGAGCCGGAGCAGACGGGCCCGCGGCGACGGGTCGATCACGCGCCGCAGGCCACGAACACGCACCTGCTCGTGGGGGCGGTGACTCCCGGCGGCCTCCACGAGGACACGCCGGCCCTCGTCCTGCTGGCGGAGCTCTTGGAGGACGAGTCCTACGGATTGTCTCGATACCTGATCCAGCAGGAGAAATGGGTCACGTCCGTGAGCGCGCAGCACTACGCCATGCGGGATTACTCGACACTGCGCGTGCTCGCGCGCCTCGAGCCCGAGAAGGCGGCGGCCGTCTCGAGCTTCATCGAGGCGTTTCTCTGCGACTTCGATCCGACGATCGTCCCGGCTCCCGTCTTCGAGGAGACCCGGAGAAGACTTCTCTTCGAGGAGGCGCGAGCGCGGATGACGAACGCGGGCCGGGCGGGGCGCATCGGATTCCTCGCGAGCCGGCACGGCATCGAGACCGCCCTGCATTGGGAGGAGTCCCTGAGAGCGGTGACTCCGGAGGCGGTTCGCGACGCGAAGAACCGATGGATCGGCCCGCGCCGGATCGTGACGGCTCTCGTGCACCCCGACACCTTCGATCCCTCCTCCTCCCTCGACCGGAACGTCGAGCCGGGGGCGCCCGATGCGCCGGCGACCCCGGATCTCGCGGTGTCCGGCGCCCTCCTGCCCCCGAAGACCGATCCCCTGACCCACGAGAAGACCGACGAGGCCGACGGCGTTCATCGCTACGTGTACGTGAACGGGCTCCGCCTTCTCGTGCGTCCGACGGATGCGTCTCCTCTCATCGCGGTCACCGGCCGCGTGCTCGGCGGGCAGTGGATCGAGCCCGAGGGCATGGAGGGGATCAACCTCTTCACCGCCGAGCTGGGGGCAAGGTTCACCCGGCGGTGGAACCGGGAGGAGGCCTCCCGTCTGTTCGCGAGCCTACCGATCTCCTTGACCGCCCACGCCTCGGTCGGCAGCCGGGCCAACACCTCGATGAACGTGGACTACCGGGACTCCGGGGCCCATCACGTTCTCGGACTCGCCCCGCAGTGGAGGGAGAGCCTCGCCGTTCTGAAGGAGACGCTCTTCTTCCCCGACTTCGCGACGGACGAGTTGGAGAAGCTGCGCGGGGATCTCCTCGACGACATCCGCTCGCTCCCCGAGAACAACCTCGAGTACATCAAACAGCAGTTCTACGTCGCGGCCTACGACGGGCACCCCTACGGACGTCCCACCCGAGGGACCGAAGAGTCGCTCGCGGCGATCACCGTCGAGGATCTCCGGCGGTTCCACCGGGAGAACTGGACCCCCGATCGCACGGTGGTCACCGTCGTGGGGGACGTGGATCCGGACGAGGTCGCGGCGTGGATCGCGACCCGCTGGTCCGACCTCGAGGCCACGGAGTCCGGGCCACGGACGATCGATCCCGCCGCGTGGGCGACGGAATGGAATCCGCCGTCCGATCGGCAGGTGCTCGCCCTGGGAAAGAACTACTGGACGGTGAACTGGGGCCGGCGCGGCGCGACCGCCGACGACGAGGCCTGGGTGCCCTCGGTCGTCCTCGGTCGCATGGCCGGAAACGACCATTTCTACAGGTACGTGTACGGCGAGGGAGTCTCCTATCGGAGCTGGATCCGGTTCTGGCAGCACCTGGGTCCCGGGGCGTGGATCATCGAGAACGACGTGAAGCGGGAACGGTTCGACGAGATTCTCGCCATGTTCGACGAGGATCTCGTGCGCTACTCCACGACCGGGTTCGAGGAGAAGGAGTTCGCGGACGCGGTGCAGCGCCTCGCGAACGCTCACATCCTCGACATGCAGAACAACGGGAGGCTGGCCTGGCGCCTCGCCCGCGCCGAGGGGAACGGACTCGGATTCCGCCGAGTCACGCGCCGGGCGGACGATCTCCGCTCCGTCTCCCACGCGGTAGTCCAGGACCTGGCGAAGGAGGTCTTCGCGCCGGAGAAGATCCTGCGGATGGTGCAGCAGTAGGGGAAGCCCCGGAAAAGGACACTCCCCCGCCATCGCCCGGACCGGTCGATCGCCCGACGCTCAGGCCTCGTCCGACGGCTCTCGTCCGAGCCGGGCGATTCCGGCGGTCGTGGCCGCTCCGGCGAGCACGAGGGCAAGGGCCCCGGCGATCTGCCCCCCGGTGGGTGAAAATCGCGTCACCGGCCAATCATCGACGTCGAACTCCTCGAGGTTCTCCGCCGTCACGACCCGTCCCTTGATGATCGTCTCCCCCGGCGTCGGGTCGACGGCGGCCTGAAAGGGCCAAAGGCCGATGACCGCTCCGAGCAGAAGCCCGAGGAGAACGCCCAGCGTGGCCTTCTCGTGCCGGTTGAGAAGCCACTTCAGCAGGTTGCTGACCCCGACGACCCCGGCGACCACTCCGATTCCGACCGGCAGGACCACGGACAGCACCGGATCCGTCGCGGCCGCGAGGTCCCTCGCCCCGAGCGCCTGCTTGAGGGTGTCGATCCCGGACAGGATCGGTACGTACTGGCCGAGCACGAGAAGCAGGTATCCCCCGCTCACGCCGGGCAGGATCATCGCGCTCGCGCCGGCGAGACCGGCGATGAACAGCATGAGGAAGTTGCTGTCGGCGCTTCCGCTCGCCCCCGTGCCCGCCTGCTGGGCGAGAGCGAGAAACATCATCGCGATCACGCCCGCGACCGCGCCCGCCCACAGAGAAGCCGTCGCCGGTCTCGCCATCCTCCACACCACGGGAATCCCGCCCAGGGTCAAGCCGATGAAGAGGCTGTACATGACCCACCGATGGTGCACGACGAGATCCTTGATCACGCCGGCGAGCAAGAGGATCCCGAGCCCGGCAGCGATCACGACGCTCCCCAGCACGACCAGGGAGGGCATGCGGAATCGCAGCGTCGTCACTTCGGCGATCGCGCGGATGAACCGGGGGTAGACCCCGGCCGCGAGGAGCATCGTGCCCCCGCTGATCCCCGGAACGAGGTTCGCGAGTCCCATGAGGACCCCGCCGATCACTCCCCGTCCCGCCAGAAGCGGGACCGGGGTGTCGCCGCGGGCGGGCGCGTCCCCCGGCTCGGTGGCTTCACCTCGGACGGCGTCCGAGGACGTGCGGATCAAGGCGATGCCTCCGAGGAAACGGATCGCCCGCTGGGGGCCGTGCCGCCCGGCGCGCGCAGATCCTCGGGAATCGCCTCGAGGACGCGGATCGCCGCGGACACGTTTCCGAACGGGGGCATGATGTACACCCCCTGGCAGAGGGGAAGGCTCGCGGCGAGCGCCTCCTGCGCGACCTCGATTCCCACCTGTTTCGCCGCCTCGGCCGATCCGGCGTCCGCCAGCCGCCTCATGATGGTCGGCGGAACCTCCATCCCCGGCACCTCGTTCGTGAGGAACTCGGCGTTACGGAAGCTGTGCAGCGGGAGGATGCCGACGAGGATCGGGATCCGGCAGTGGTCGATCCGTTTCACGAAGTTCTCGAAGACGGACGCGTCGTAGACCGGCTGCGTCATCACGAACTCCGCCCCCGCCTCGACCTTGTACTCGAACCGGCGGATCTCCTCGTCGAGATTCACCGCCCCGGGGTTCGCGCCCACCCCGAGGTGCAGCGCGGTCGGAGAACCGATGGGATTCCCCATCAGGTCCTGTCCGTGATTCAGGCGGTTCGCGATCTGCATGAGCCCGATGGAGTCCACGTCGAAGACCGCGGTGGCGTCGGGATAGTCGCCGAGCTTCGGAGGATCCCCGGTGATGATCAGGATGTTCCCGATTCCGAGCGCTCCCGCTCCCAGCAGGTCGGACTGCATCCCGAGGAGGTTCCGATCCCGGCAGCAGTAGTGGAGGATCGCCTCCACGCCGGCGCTCCGTTTCGCGAGAACGGCCAGCGCCAGCGAGCTCATGCGTGCGCTGGCCCGAGGTCCGTCGGGGATGTTCACCGCGTCGACGCCCGCCTCTCGAAGGCGCCGGATGCGCTTCAGAGCCCGCTCGGGATCGGGGCTCTTGGGCGGCAAGATCTCGACCGAGCAGACGAATCGTCCCGCATCGATGCTCGCCGCGAGGTCCGACTTGAGCGCCTTCGCCACGGGGGCGATCGTCTCGCCCCGGATCGGGCTCACCGGAGTGGCGACGGCCCGCTCGGCGTGCGGCCTCTCGGGGCGCACCGACCGCACCGCGTCCTTGATCGCCCGGATGTGAGCGGGTGTGGTTCCGCAACACCCGCCGACGATTCTCACTCCCGCCATCAGGAACCGCCGGGTGTACTCGCCGAAGTACTCCGGCGAGGAGAGGTACATGTACCGGCCCTCGACGAGGCGCGGTATCCCGGCATTCGGCATAACGCACGTCGGGAGGCGGGTGTGGGGCATCATCTCCCCGATCGCCTTCAGCATCGGCTGCGGGCCGACCGAGCAATTGAGGCCCATCACGTCGGGCCCGAACGAGTCGAGGGCGGCGGCGATCTTCTCCGGAGGATCGCCGTAGGCCGAGATGTCCTCTTCGGTGATGGTCACGCAGGCCACGATCGGCTTGTCCGAGACCTCGCGGACCGCCCGGATCGCCTCCCGCATCTCCTCGAGCCGCCGGATCGTCTCGATGACGAACAGATCGACCCCTTCCTCCTCGAGGGCCCGGGCCTGCTTCCGGAAGGCGTCCCGGGCCTCCGAGTAGGCCAGCCGGCCGATCGGCTCGATCTGGATCCCGAGAGGTCCGATGGATCCCGCCACCAGCGCGCGGGTGCCCGCGGCCTCCCGTGCGATCTCGACCCCTTTCCGGTTGATCTCCTCCAACCGTTCCGCCAGGCCGTGCGGCTCGAGCTTGAAGGCGTTGGCCCCGTACGTGTTCGTCTCGATGAAGTCCGCCCCCGCCTCGACGTAGCCGCGGTGGACGTCCCGGACGAGATCCGGAGAGGCGACGTTGAGCTCGTCGAAGCAGCGATTGATGTAGATGCCCTTGCCGTAGAGCATCGTCCCCATGGCGCCGTCTCCGACGACCACGCCCGCCTCGAGGCGCTCTCGAAGTCCCGTCGGTGCGCTCATGGGCCCCCTCCTCGTCCGGTTCCGGTCGGAGTTTCGTCAGGGTTCCGGGAGATTAGCGGTCGGACCCGTTCCTGCCCAAAAGGAAACGCCGCGCCCGGGGGTCGTCGGGTCGCGGCGTCGTCCTGATCGTCCCGTCAATCCGAAGCTTCTGGCTGCTGTCCCGCGTTCGGTGAGGGGGCGCCCGAGGGTCTGCGGTCCCGAGCGCCTTCAGTGCCATGTACCCCGCCTCCGGCCCGAGGTTCCCGAAAAACCGACCTCCCGGCCGGACGGAGATCGGGTGGGCGGGAATCTACCTATCTACATACTGGGCAATAAGATAGATCACCTGCGGATCAGCAGCCTGGCGGTGGCCGTCTCGCCGTCCGAGGTCCTTCCCCGGACGAAATAGACTCCGGGGCCCGCCCGTCGTCCCTTCGCGTCCTGCCCGTTCCAGACCAAATGGCCGACCCCGGCCTCGTACGTTCCCGAGCCGAGGAGGGCCACCCGGCGCCCGGCGGCGTCGTGGACGGTGAAGATCGCCACTGCGCTCTTGGACCTCCGGAGACCCCGGTACTCGTAGACGTGGGCCTCGTAATCGAGAAACGTGTCCGTCACGAATCCGTCGGTCGCCACGAGCTCCCGGCTCTCTCCCACGACGGTCACGGTCGTCGGCCACCGGGGGATCCGCGGGAGCCGCACCTGCACCTCTCCCGCGAATCCCTCCCGGGAGACGGCGAAGACGACCGCGCGGGTCCCCCGCCCCCACTTGGCGCGGGTCTCGACGAGGGGATGCGTCGAGAAGGAGCCCGGGATCTCCTTCCCCACCAGAAACTCCTCCAGAGACGCGACCTCGGCCACGACCTGCCGCGTCACCGGCCACGACCGGGGACCGTTCCCGAGAACGTGGCTCCATGTCCACCCGGCCCAGAGCAGCCCCGTGGCCCCGTGCACCAGGGACGCGTAGGCCTCCCACCGCGACTCCTTCAGAGGGATGCTCTTGAACGCCTGGATGATCATCCAGAGGGGCTGCCCCGGGTGACTGAGCTCCTGGCGGAAGATGTCCGCACCCTCCGTCAGTCGATCCATCGGGCACTCCGGATAACCGGTCACGTTCAATTCGAGGCACGTCCCCTCCCCCGCCGGATACGGGTAACTGGCGAACATCACGATGTCGGTGGCGTCCAGGAAAGGGACGATGTCGCTCTTCCAGGTTTCCAGATCCCGGGAGACGTGGACCGGCGCGAAGTTCATCGCCACGATCGTGTGGGGGACCGCGGCGTGGATCTGGTCGTAGGTCTCCATGATGTGGGCCGAGTCGATGTCTCCGATCCAGTTCTGGGACAGAGTCCAGACCGGCTCGTCGCGATTGACGTAGCCGATGACGTTTCCCGGATCCGCGCTCAAGCAGGTGAGCAGGGTCGCGAACTCGTCGTGCTCGTACATCCGGAAGTCGACCTCGTACTCGGGCGTGTCGGGATCGTCCCAGCCCCAGGTGTCCCACGAGCCGATCAGCAGTCGGTAGCCCGTGGCCGCCGCGGAGTCCATCACCGCCTCACAGGTCGGAGACGTGTCCGCGTAGGCGACGCCGACATCCCAGACCAGATTCGCCCCGGACTTGCGAATCCTCTGGTTCCAGTCGCTGTACGTGAACGTTCCCAGATCGAGGAGGCCGACGGGGAAGAACGGCTCACCGTCGACCTCGAGGAGGCCGTCCGCGCGGATGGAGGTGGCGGCGGCCGGAGGAGGGCCGCCCGGGACCATCCCCGCGGCGACGAGAAGGAGAGAGCGGAGCGCGAGTGCGGGGACGAGGCGGAGTCTCCCCGGTCGATCTAGGCCGGTCAGCGGGGAGAGGATCGACGGCATTCGATGTCCTCGAGCGGTCCACTGGCTCTTCTGTGACGAAACCTCCGGTGAACCGAGAGATTCTAGCGCCCCGCCGAGGGGCGCCTCAAGAGACGGCCCGAACCGCGGCGACATTCGAGGCTCGAGCGAAAGGTCCGCCGGCACCGCCCCCGAGCCGAAGGCGCGGACGATCGTGGCCGGACGTGCGGAGAGGGGCCCCGGGCCCGCGCGCGATCCGCCTCATACTCTCACCGCGCGGCGAGCCCTAGTGGCCCCTCCGGAGAGAGGCTCGGAGCCAACTCTCCCAGTGTCGAGGGCCTTCGGGGGCCCCGAACCGGGACGTCACCACCCAACCGCACGACCACGAGCGGCTCCGAGCCGCTATGTCGTACGCCCGACCGAAGGGCTCAGCGTCTCCAGAGAGACGTGGGCCTTCGGCCCGGCTTCTTTCTTCCCTCTTCGGGGAAGAGCAGGCGCTCAACGTTCTTCAGCTCTTCCGCGAGGCGCCGCAGACGACGCGGCGTCACTTCGCCGTTCTCCAACGCATCGATCAACCTTCCGGCGCCGGCCAGCGGCACCCTTCGAAGCAGAGTACGGCCCCGCCGCGAGAGCTCCGTCGGCACCTTCCTTCGATCCTCGTGACTTCGCCGCCGGGAGATCAGCCCCAACTCCTCGAGTCGGTTGATCCGGCTCTGCATTGTGGGCACGGAGGCTCCCAGTCTGCGCGCCAACTCGACCATCGTCACTCCCGGATCACTCTCCAGCAGGCGTAGCACCAGGAGGAGCGGCGGAGACAGCCGGTGCCGTCGCAGATCGCGTCGATAGCGGTCCCGGCGCTCCCCGATCCTCTCCACGCGACCGATAATATGAGTAATCTCCTTTTTCATACCATATGAAAATATCCTAATCTCATAATTCATCAAGGGAAATCACGACCCCAGCCCGCGTTCCTCGCCCGGGTCGCCGCGAGGCGGTGGATCCTCTTGCATGACAAGGAGATGGGGGTCGGGCCGCCGGGGGGAGGGGCGAAGGGAGGAGACGGTCGGGGCGGGTCAGGCCTCCAGCATCGCTCGCCGGCGGCCGGCGGTGGCCTCCCGGACCCGGGTGAGAACCTCCTCGTCGAGGGGGCGGAACTCCACCCCGCGCCGGGAGGTGACCACCTTCGCCACCTGGAGGGCCTTTTTCATGCGGTACTCCCGCCAGTCGGATCCCCCGCCCCAGACGAAGCTCGGGATCTCCTTCGGAGTGAAGCCCGCCCCGAAGACGTTGGACGACACTCCGACCACCGTGCCGGTGTTCAGCATCGTGTGGATGCCGGTTTTGGAGTGATCCCCGATCAGACTGCCGACGTGACGGCTCCCGGTGTCGAGTGTCTCGCCCGCCAGGACGATGCGGACGTTGCCGTAGTCGTTCTTCAGATCGCTCGTGTCGGTGGCCGCTCCCAGATTGACCCAGGAACCCAAGACGGAGTGCCCGACGAAGCCGTCGTGTTGCTTGTTGGAGAAACCCAGAACGATCGTGGAGGCGACCTCGCCCCCGATCCGGGAGTGCGGCCCGAGGCTCACTCCGTCCGTGACTCGCGAGAGCGCCCGGATCGTGCAGTCGCTCCCGACGGTGACCGGACCCGTGATCAGGGAGTTCGCCATCACCCGCGTGCGGGGTCCGAGGTGAATCGTGCCCTCGCGGGCGTCGAGCACGACGCCGGGATCGAGACGCACTCCCTCGTCCATCCGGATACGCTCCGGCGCGAGGAACTGCACCCCGGGATGCGCCGCCGGATCGGGCGGCGGCAGTTCCGACTCGACGGAGGCGAAGTCCGCGTCGATCGCCGCTCCGTTGAGCGCCATCAGGTCGACCGGGGTCCGGAGCGGAACGACGGCCGCATCCTCGGGAGTGATGCCGAGGTCGCTCAGCAGCGCCGGCCAGTCGGGACGGGAGCTCGCGGGAAAGGGACCCTCACCCGCCAGCTCCCGCAAGATCGTCGCGAGACGGGAGGCGGTCCCACCGGTCGCGCGGGCAGCCAGCAGCCGGCCGTCGGCCAGGAGCGCCCGACCGGGCTCGAGCTCGCGAACCGCCTTCCCGAAATCCTCCAGGGGGTCGGCGAGGGCGGCCGCGACGAACAGTGTGTCGCCCTCGGGCGGAGCCTCGTTCACGAACGCCCAGCCGCCGTCTGCTGCCTCCAACTCGGAGAGATATCCTCGAACGAGCAGACCGAGGCTCCGATCCGGACACCGGCGACGCCATCGCTCCCGGTGCGTCCATCTCCCGAGCCGCAGCCTCGCCACGCTGCGAGTGAGGGCCAGAGGCTCGAAGTGGCCGGCCGCCGCGTCTTCGAAGAGGATCAAGGTCGATCTCGCCATCACTCTCCTTCCGCTCCCGGTGTCCGTCGCGCGCCCGCCACTCCGGAGTCGGTGGAGGGGGGCCGGAGCCGAAGGACCAGGAAACCCGCCGCGAACGCCGAGCGCTCCGCGTACTCGGTCAACGGCTCGTCCACCGCAAGGCCCGCCTTGGAGGACGCGTGCCGGAAGAGCAACCCGCCCTCTTCGCTACGCACGGCGAGCCCGGTGTGCACCACGAAGATCCCCTCCCGCTTTCCGACCCAGAAGATCAGATCGCCGCTGCGAATCCGGGGAGCGGCGTGGGCCACGAGCTCGCGGGGGACGATTCTGATCTCGATCGTCCGGGCCCGGTCCCTCTCGGGAGATGGCTCCGCTCCGTGATCCCTCAGGAACGCCGCCCGGTCGATCACCCGGGAAACGCTCACGGTCTTCCCGGGAAGGACCTCGGCGGTGACGTCCTCCACGAGACGCGAGTTCGCCGGAATCCAATCGGCGACCATGTAATGGTTGCGCGCCGTGAACTCGACGCGGCCGTCACGGTAGCGGATCGCGTCGAGGGCGGCGAGGAATTCCGCGGCGGAGCCGGAGGGAACGAGGGCCAGCGCGAGGGACTCCTCCAGGTAGGTCACACAGTCGGCCCGCTCGAAGTCCACCCGAGGATCCGAGTCGATTCTTCCGGCCTCGCCCTCCCCGAGCGGGCCGTCGTGATAGGGGATGCCGACCAGGAGCGCGGTCGCCGCAACGAACCTCTCGACGACGCCCGCGTCCGGTAGACGGGCGGCGAGAGCGCTGCAGGCCGCCGCGTTGGTGTCGGTCGGCGAGTCCGAGCGCTCGCGGGGGGACGGTGGATCGCCGCGCGGCGGGCCGCATCCCCCGCTCGCGCTTCCGAACGTCGCGACTCCCGCCAGAACCGCCAGACCGATCCCGATCCGCGCGCGCACGGACCCAGCCTGCATATCTCACCAGCCTCTGCTGCGGCAGCGGCTCGCCGCGCCCGGCTTTGTCGCTGCGGCGCTCCCGCCCTGCGACGGGGCTACGGCCCCGCCTCGGGCGAAAGCACCCCGTCTCCTCGCCAGGCACGACGATCCACAGCCTCGCGACGAGCCCGGTGAGAAACGCAGGCTAGCGGAAGTCGTCGAGATTCGCCGGGAACGGCGCATGGATGCCTCCTCGAGCGTCCAGGATAGGCCGTGCCCCGGGGTCGAGCAAGCGGACAGCCGGGAGGTCGCCCGTGGCCGGTGTTTCTCACCGGACTCGACGGATCCGTGGGACTGGCCCGGTGAGACATGCAAGCTAGCCTCGATCCGTCAGAAAAACTCGAGGGAAAACGCACGAGAGCGCGCCAGCCGGGGTCGCGCGCAGCCCGAGCCAAGCGGAGCTTGTCTCACGATAAGTGAGCATTGGCGAGGGCGAGCACGGCCGCGGATGGCATGCTATCGTGCGAGCGCCAGCGCTTTTCGCCGAGATTTTCTGACGGATCGAGGCTAGAGAGGGAGGAAGTGGGTCCGCGTGCCCGCTGCTCGCGCGTCACCCCGTCGTCTGCGCCTCGCCGACGAGCGGCCGGTAGTGTCGGCTCGACCGGATCCTGTAGAGAACGTCGGTCAGGCCCCACTTGCCCAGGTCATCGCACTTCCAGAGAACCTCGAACTCCACGAGAAACGGAGCGACGTACGTCTCGTTGCTGAAGACACGGAGGAACTCCTCCCAGTGCGCGGTCTTCGAGGCGCACGGGGCGTCGAGCCGGTCGAGCCGTCCCGCGACGTGGACGTTCCAGATGCAGAGGAACTCCTCATCCTGGTTCTCCGGGATGCCCCACTCCTGGACGTCGCGCCATTGCAGGAGAAGGCGGAACAGGACCTCGAGAGCCGACGGTCGATCGAACGCCCGCGCCGGCATCCGGGCACGGGGGTCCCGCCGACGGGGATCCCCCTTGTACTTCGATTTCAGGAAGTGGTCGTAGCGAAGATGGAGGCGGACTCCGCCGTTCGAGTAGACCTCGATGGAGTCCGCGGGATTCCGCCGGGCCGGACGGCCGAAGTCGATGATGTCGAGCATGACGGTTCTCAGATCCTTCGTCATGTCCAGCCGGGCCGCGACTTCCTTCACCAGGGGCTCCACCTTGTCCACGAACGGAAAGTCCGGCTGCGCGAACACGACCTTCATCGCTGTTCCTCCGAACGCTCTCGCCCGCGGATCCCACCGTGCTCCGACGCGGCGGAGGCGATCCGCGCGGGGGGCCGGGTGAGAGATGCGGGCCGGCTGCGGTCCGTCCGTCTCTCTACGCAAGCTATCGGCGGGCCTGGGCGGGGCCTGAACGCCGTCTTGCGGTTTCAGTGAAATCTTGACGGGGTCCCGCGGGGGGACAGGGGTGGACGGAGGGGTGGCCTCAGACCCGGTTCGGGACGTCGATGAAGACGGTCTCGATTCCGAGCTCCCGCTCGAGACGCTCGGCCAGCGCCCGGACCCCGAAGGTCTCGGTCCGGTAGTGGCCGGCCGACACGTACGTGACCCGCTCCTCCCGGGCCACCTCCTGGACGAACTCCTTCACCTCACCCGTGAGGTAGGCATCGAGCTTCTGTTCGATGGCACCGAGAAACTGGTCGACCGCGCCGCCGGAGATCACCCCGATGGTCCGAACCGGCTCGGGGCCGAAGCCGTAGATCAGCGGCTCCCCTCCGAAGACCTCGCGCACCCTGGACTCGAGATCGCGGAGGGGAAGCGGCGGATCGAAGCGGCCCTTGCGTCCGATCAGCGTTCCCCGGTACTCCCCGAAGGGCTCCACGTCGACGAGGCCGAGCTCCCGCGCGATGACCGCGTTGTTTCCGTGCTCGTCGTGGGCGTCGAGAACGAGATGGTAGCCAACGAGGGAGATCTCGTGCTCGATCAGGAGGCGGAGCCGCTGCTTCAAGCGGCCTTTGACGACCCGCGATTCGGAGTCCCAGAACATCCCGTGGTGGCAGAGGATCATGTCGGCCCCGGCCTCGACGGCCCGCCGGAAGAGCTCGACCGAGGCGCTCACGCCGACGGCGACCTTGCGAACGTCGTCTTTGCCCTCGATCTGGAGTCCCTGCGGCCCGTAGTCCGGAATCGAGCCGGCGTCGAGCAGGTCGTCCAGAAATCCGACGACGCGATCTCGATGCACGATCCACCTCCCGGGGAATGCGGCGCACGTTACCACACGCTCCGGACCTCGGGAAGAAGGCGACGGGAAGGGGCTTGTCCTCCATCGGGGTTTCCTCAAAGATGAGCGACTGTCTAGACTGCATCTCTCACCAGGCTCGTCGCGATCACTCATCTCCCGGGGCATGGTTTGGCGTCTCCCCTCCGATCTCCGACCGCGCGGATCCCGGTTCTTCTGGGAACGGTCACGGTGGTCGCCGGTCTCGCACTCCACACGCGACTCGGCCCTCCGAACACCTACTGGAACCTCGACACCGGCGCGAAGGCTCTGCTCGTGGAGCACTTGCGACGGGATCCGGGAGCGACTCGACTGTTCTACCCCGGACGCGAGCTGGATCCGGAGCTCACGAACTTCCCCCTCCCCGTCCGCGGCTCCCAGGCCTACGGGGAGATCCGGGACGGAGAGGTCGTCTCGGCCTATCTGTGCCCCTTCGTGTGGATGGTCCTCCCGTTCGCGACCGCGTTCGGTTTCTTCGGCCTGGGAATCCTCCCCGCCCTGGCGGGTGGGGTCGCCGTCGCTCTCACCGGGGCTCTCGCCGCCGGAACCGCGGGCTCGGAGCGCGCCGGCGTCGTCGGTTCGCTTCTCTGCGCCGTCGCGTCTCCCCTCCTCTTCTATTCCGCCGTCTTCTGGGAGCACACGACCGTCACCGCCCTCGCGGCCGGCGCATTCCTGGCCCTTCGAGAGAAAGGACGTGAGCGGGCCGCCCTGGGCGGAGTCCTGATGGGGGCGGCCACGTTCCTCCGTGAGGAGAACGGGCTGCTGCTCGTGGCGACGGGGGTCGCTCTCGGCCTCCGGGCGAGAGGCCGCGACGTCCTTCTCAGCTACGGGGCCGGAGGGGCGATCGGCGCCTGTGCGCACCTTCTCTTCCAGCGGACGGTGTCCGGCTCGTGGTGGGGCCCGCACGTCGGAGTCAACCGTCCCGTTCCCCTCCGGGACCTCGGGACGGCACTCCACGGTCTTCTCCTCTCTCCGGGACCCACCGGGATCCCCGTCGGGGTCGTGGTCGCGGCGCTCGCGGCCCTCGCCGCGGGTGCCCTCCTCGTCCGGTCCCGCCCGGCCGTCTCCGGCGCCGCCCTCGGGGTCGGCGGGATCGTCCTGGCGGCGATCTCGCTCACGGCGTGGCTCCGCTACCCGAGCGGACAGGATCGCGCCCTCGCGCTGATCGACTTCAACAGCGCGGCCGTCTTCCTCCCGTGGGCTCTCGCGGTGCCTTTCCTCCCGGGACGGGGGAATCGCGCCGCGCGACGAGGCACCCGAGTGGGAGGCGGTCCGAGGTTTCTCGGTCTCGCCGCCGCCCTCTTTGTCGGCGCCTTTCTCGTTCTCGTGCCCGAGCGAACGATCACGGGAGTCCACCCCGCGCCCCGCATGCTGCTTCCGATCCTGCCCGTGGTGTGCGCCCTCGCCGTGACGAGATTCCGCGGCGGACGGGCGGCGGCCGCAATCGTTCTCCTCGGAGCTCTCGCCGCGCTCTGGAGCTTCCGCTCGATCGAACTGCTGCACGGAAAGCGGCACGCGTCGGGTCGGATCGCCGCCGCCCTCCAGGCCGATCCGCGTCGGATCGTCGCCACCGATCTCTTCTGGCTCCCGACCGACCTCGCCTCCCTCTGGTTCGAAAAGGACTTCCACCTGATCGCGGGACAGGAGGCTCTCGTCGATCTCGCCGGTCGGGCCGCGGCCGCCGGAGAGTCGGAGATGCTGGTGGTCGTCGAGTCGGGACGGCTCCCGGGTACGCCGGTCGCGACGGCCAGGACGCCCGGCTATCCCGCGTTCTCCGTGGACCTGCACGTCCAGGCCCTGCGGCCGCCGCCCGGGGGCCGACCGTGAGCATGATCGAGGCCCGGGATCTCACGAAGGAGTATCGCGTCGCGCAGCGGCGCGAGGGGGTCGGCGGAGCCCTCGTCGATCTCTTCCGGCGGCGGATCTCGCGCCTCGTCGCGGTCGACCGGGTCACCTTCACGGTGGAGCGGGGGGAGATGGTCGGCTACATCGGGGCGAACGGCGCCGGCAAGAGCACCACGATCAAGATGCTCACGGGGATACTCACGCCCACGTCGGGACACGTGAGCGTCAACGGGTTCGTCCCCGCCCGGGAGAGGAGAGCCTACACCCGCACGATCGGGGCGGTCTTCGGGCAGCGCACCCAGCTCTGGTGGGACATCGCCGTCGTCGAGTCGTTCAAGCTGCTCCGCCGCATCTACGAGGTTCCCCCCGATCTCTACCGCCGCCAGCTCGAGCTCTTCAACGATCTCCTCGATCTGTCGAGCTTCCTGCACCAGCCGGTGCGGACCCTCTCCCTGGGGCAGAGGATGCGCTGCGATCTCGTCGCCGCCCTCCTTCACCGTCCCGAGGTTCTCTTCCTCGACGAGCCGACCATCGGGCTCGACGTCGTCAGCAAGGAGAACATCCGTCGATTCCTCAAGAGTGTGAACGAGGAGCTCGGCACGACCGTGGTCCTGACCACCCACGACCTCGGAGACATCGAGCGGCTCTGCCGCCGGGTGATCGTGATCGACGAGGGGCACCTCCTCTACGACGGTTCCCTCACGGGATTGAAACGATCCACGGGAGATCGCGTGCGGCTGCGCGTCGAGATGCGAACGGCGGGAGGGGGCGAGATGCTCGCGCACGCGACCCGGGACCTCCCGGTGAACTGGGAGCGGAGAGGAGCCGGCCTGTACGAGGGAGAGTTCTTCAAGGACCGGATCGGTGTCGCGGAGGTCGTGAGGCGCGTCGTCACCGACGTGCCCGTCCACGACCTCACGGT
>JALGZR010000074.1 GCA_025774805.1 bacterium | reverse complement strand
TGGCCGATCCGCTGCCCCCACGCACGGTATAGACCACGTTCGGGTCGCCCGGCTTCCACTTCGCGTCGAAGAAGTGGCCCTCGGTCTTCACCTGGGTCCAGGAGACGCCGTCATTTTCCGACCGCCAGAGACCGGCGGTCGACCCGGCCAGCAGGGTCCCGTTCATCGGGTTCCCCTCGATGAAGTGGAATCCGTGTCCCGAGTTCACCGCGTACGTCACGTTCGTGGTGTTCCACGTCGCCCCGGCGTCGGTCGAGCGCAGGATGCCCACCCCGCCGATGCGATCGATGTTGTACGTCGCCTCGCCGGTTCCGATGACCACGACGTTCCGATCGTTCGGGCTCACCGCGACCCCACCGATGGCGAGACTGGGGAGTTCGTCGGTGATGGGGGTCCAGGAGTGGCCGTTGTCTGTCGACTTCCAGAGCCCCCCGCCCGCCGATCCGGCGTAGACGATGTCCGTGTCCACAGGATCGAAAGCGAGTGAGAGCATGCGGCCGGCGAAGTTGATCGGCCCGAGGCTGAACCAGGAGCTCCCGCCCCGGTGAACCGCTCCGGCCCTCTCGAGCTCCGTTTTCCGGAGCCAGGCCCGGAGGCGAGCCCCCGGGGGCGGCAGCTCGCCGTCGGTCATCCGGATCTCCTGAAACCACTTGATGCGCTGGAAGGGCTTCCAGCCGCTCCCTCTCTGCTCGAGGAGCTCGGGACGGGCCTCGTACCACGCGGCCTTCTCGGCGATCCAGGTGCTCACGGGGTTCTTTCCCGCCGCGGCGGAGCGGTCCGCCGCCCCTGCTTCGCGGGAGGCGATCGCGCTCGAAAGGAGAAGGAGGGCGGCCAGTCCGCAGACGATCGCGGCGACGCGGCCTCCGGGGGGACGGTCATCGACGAGCAGAGGTCGAAAACGGGCGAGCACGAAGAGCCTCCGGGAAGACGGGGTGGACAGTCTGCGAACGGTCGGGGGGAGAGAGCGCCGGGACGGGCACCGGGTGGGCGGTGGGGGAGCGCTGCAATCCCGCCCGGAACCGGTCCTCATACTGTGCGCGTGGGGAGACGTCCCGAGAGACGCGACGTCATCTCAGTAATTCTACGGCCGAACCGGTTCGATTTCAACCGGCGTGGCACCGATATCCGGGTGATCCACCGCCGCCCACTGCCGGCCGATCGCCCGGCGAACCGCGGGGGACGAGAGAAGGAAGTTTCCGACCGGCAGCTCACCCGGGAACCACTTCCAGAGGAAGGAGCCCACGATTGCCTCACTCTCCCGAATCGTCTCCAGGGCCACGCTCAGGCAGAGGATCTGCAGAGCCTCGGCCTCGGGATCGGCATGCTGGCGATGTTCCCAGGGTCGAACTGCGGCCGAGAGCGACCGGTTGTAACCGAGCTCGCCCAGGACGACCCGTCGGTTCCAGTCCCTTCCGAACTCCTCGAGACGGTCCCGGACGGCAGCCCACCCGGTCCGGATCTCGTGCTCGGTGGGCACTCCCTCGTGATCGACGAGCGGGAAGTAGGCCTGGATGCCGATGACGTCGAGGGCGTCCCAAAAGGGGACGCGCTCGAAGGTGTCCCATCCCGCCGAGTAGGTCAGCGGGACGTCCGTCCTTGCCCGGACGGATGCGATGATCGCCCGCCATTCGTCCTCGCGCTGAACCGTCCGGTCCAGCTCCGTTCCGACGGCGAACGCGTCCGCCCGCTCGGACAGCGTGGCGACCCGCGTGATCCACTCCTCGTAGGTCGTGAAGAACCTCCGCCACTTCATCTCGTCGTCGCCGAAGGTGATCTCTCCACGCCACGCGAACGGACTTCCCCAGTAGGCGAGGTGCGGCTTGACCAAGATCTTGAGATTCTGGCGATGGGCCTCGTCAATGGCCCGGGTGAGCCAGGATGGATCCCGGTAGAGCCGGTCGATCCGCGAGCGGCCGACCGTCCCGTCCCCGCGAATTCCCCCGTACGGATGAATCGCGATCCAGTTCGCCCCCAGGTCCGCGAGTCTCTCCAGCGTGGCGACCATCGCGCGCGATCCCCAGACTCTCCCGTCGTCGGGGCACGAGACCGTCATTCCGCGCACCACGGCGTAAGGGTCGGGATCGGGCGGCTCCGATTGCGCTCCCGCGGGCGGCGAGAAAAGCCCGAGGACGACCAGCGAGAGCAAGATCCGCCGAAAGATAGCGGTGGGCAAGAGAGTCCCCGGTCGCGGCTCGAGTGCGGTCAAAACTGTCAAGGGGAAGTGTGCGGTGCGGGGGGGGCCTGCGAGACGCCTTGCCGGCGCCTCAGGCTCGCGTCGGGGCGGACTCCCTGAGGCACATAGTATAGCACACGGCGGATCGGTGTGGGGAAATTCCTGAGAAGAAAGTGGGGCTTCTCCCCCATGCGAACCACCGACGGCGTCCGACGGCGTAGATATTGAACAAGTCTGGTGAGGAATGCAGGCTGGACTTCGACCGATCCGACGGTCTTTCGATCGGCAGGCCGAAGCGAACGGGGAGCGATCCCGACCGTCCCGGGAGTGAGCCATGAAGAAGGAATCGTATCTCGACACCATGCTGAGGGAGCTGCGACGTCTCAAGCAGCTCTCCGATGACGCGCTCGAGCAGCTCGACGACTCGGAGTTCTTCGAGGCGCCGGCGGGTTCCGGGAACAGCGCGGCCGTCCTCCTGAAGCACGTTGCCGGAAACCTGCTCTCGAGATGGCGGGACTTTCTGACCACCGACGGCGAAAAGCCCGATCGCGATCGAGATTCCGAGTTCGTGATTTCGGAGCCGGACACGCGGGAAGATCTCCGGCGACGGTGGGAGAAGGGTTGGGAGCGCCTCTTCGACGCGCTGGCGCCCCTCGCGCAGGACGACCTCGAGCGAATCGTCCACATTCGAAAGGAACCGCACACGGTTCTGCAGGCGATCAACCGCCAGATCACGCACTACGCCTATCACACCGGTCAGATCGTGTACGTCGCACGCCTCCATGCCGGGGATCGATGGCGATCCCTCAGTGTGGAGAGGGGAGGCTCGAAGGCCTTCAACGAGTCCCCGGGTTCATATCTCGAAGAGAAGGGATCCTGAGGGGACGGGCCGCGGGCCCGACCGCGTCACATCGACACGACGACGACGCCGAGGGTCGCCGTGATCACGGCGACCAACTTACGACGCGTCATCTCCTCCTTGAGGATCAGCGTGGCCAGAATGACGGCGAAGATGATGGAGGTCTGGTTCAGGATCCCGGCGATCGAGGCCTTCGCGTACTTGAACCCGGCGACCCAGAAGATCATCGCCAGGTAGGCCCCGAGAAACGAGGCGGGCACGCTGAACTTCCAGATTCGCGACGGGCGGAAAACCGCCCAGTAAGCATTTCGTCGCGGGGAGACGAGCGCCAGAATCGCCAGGGCGAGCGCCCCGGCGACCAGGCGGATCGCCGTCGCCCAGATGAGGGGGAAGTCCCTCCCGTCGAGCACGGGCTTCGCGATGACGATACCGAACGTCATCACCGCCATGCTCGAGACTCCCAGGACAATTCCGTAAACGAGCTGACCCCGGGTCCGCCCGGCCGGGGGAACGTGTCCCGTGGAAAGGAGAACGGCGCCGACGATCAGCGCCGTGCCCACGTACTGATGGGGGGCGAGCGTCTCCGACAGAAGGAGGTGGGCGAAGAGAATCACGAACGGGCTGTAGAGACAGTCCACGACCACCGTGATCCCGACCCCGATCAAGTCGAGGCTGCGGAAGAACAGGGTGTCGGCCGCCGCGATCCCTAGGATGCCGCTCAGGAGGAGAATCCCGAAATCACCTCGTGTGTATCGCGCGAGATCTCGGCCGTCGTCGGTCAGGATCAGGAGGGTGATCCCGAAGAAGAGCAGGGCGACGACGTTCTTGAAGAGGTTGAGCGCGATCGGTGGAACGTCCTCGACACTCAGCTTGAAGAGCACGAGGGCGAAGGCCCAGGTCAACGCCGCGAGAAGAGCACAGGTCTCACCGATCAAGGTTCGTCCGATCACCCATCGTGGGATGGACTGCGGGTCTGCTACTCGTCCGCCAGGAGGTCGCGCATCTCCTGGAGGCGCCCACGCGTCTCGTGGTCGACGTCCGGATAGGAGAGCCCGAGCGATTTCAGGGCGTCCACGACGATCTCCGCCACGGCGAATCGCATGAACGGCTTGTCGTCCGCGGGAATGGCGTACCACGGCGCCCAGGCGCGGGACGTCTCGTTCAACGCGTCCTGGTACGCCGCCATGTACGCGTCCCAGAAACCGCGCTCTCGGCAGTCGGCCGGCTCGAACTTCCAGTTCTTCTCCGGCTCGTCGATGCGCGAGAGGAAGCGCTTCCTCTGCTCCTCGCGGGAAACGTTGAGCCAGAACTTCAGAATGATGGTGCCGTTTCGCGCGAGGTGCTTTTCGTGGTCCCGGATCGACTCGTAACGATCGCGCCAGAGGCGCCGGCCCTTCGGCCGGTACGGCAGGCGCTGGAAATGCAGCAGCTCCGGGTGGACCCGGACGACGAGCACCTCCTCGTAGTAGCTGCGGTTGAAGACGCCGATGCGCCCTCGCTCGGGCAGCCGGCGGGCCGTCCGCCAGAGGAAATCGTGATCGAGCTCCTCGTAGGACGGCTTCTTGAACGAGAAGACCTGACAGCCGGCGGGGTTCACGCCGCTCATCACGGCTCGGATCGTACCATCCTTCCCCGCCGCGTCCATCGCCTCGAACACGAGGAGAACGGAGAAGCGGGCGTCGGCGTAGAGACGGCGCTGGAGGTCGTCGAGCTCGTCGACGCGCTTCGCGAGCCGTGCGCGCGCCTCCTTCTTCTTCATGGAGACGGCCTTGGGGGGCGAGGTGGGTGCCCCGTCGACACGAAACGAGCCGTCGAACGGCACGAGAAAGCGATGGCGAGAAGCCTCGAACATGGGGGTATTCTTGGGATCTCACCGAGCCCCGTCAAGCGGCGACTCCGCTTCCACGGCGGAAGCCGGTGAGAAATGCAGGCTAGCCCGAGTTCTCCTCCGGGCTTTCCTCGAGAGGCCCGGCCTCCACCCTCTCGATCTTCTCGATCCGCACGGCGTTTCCGTAGGCGAGGATCTCGGCGGCGGAGCTCATCAGGTACGAGGTGCCGAAGCGGACGTCGACGACGGCGTTCGCCCCGAGCTCCTTCGCGTCGGCGACCATGCGGTCGAGCGACTGCTCCCGTGCCTCCGCCATCATCTTCGTGTATTCCTGGATCTCCCCGCCGACGAGGTTCTTCAGTCCGGCGAGGATGTCGTTTCCGACGTGCCGGGCGCGAATCGTGTTCCCCTTCACGATCCCGAGGGTCTCGACGATCCGGTGTCCGGCGATGCTCGATCCGGGCGTGATGATCATCGCTGCACCTCCCGGTAGGGATCGCGGCGGTGGAGGAAAAGCCGCTCGCGGATCACCGAGACGACGAGGATCGCGCCGCCGAGAGCCGCGAAGAGGAGTCCCCCCTTCACGATCACCGGCAGGGTCGAATCGCCGACGATCTCGCGGACGAACTCGAAGATCCCGTATCCGAGGAGCAACGAGGCTCCGATCGAGACGAGAATCCAGGCCACCTTGCGCTCGTTCCGGCGATAGATATCCTCCCAGTAGTCATCCCATACCTCTGCCGGCGGTTCGCGCAGGGTCATTTCGGCCGTGACCTCCTTCACGCGCGTCATGCGTTCCCACTCCTTTCGCAGGGCGGTGTCCCGGTCCAGAGCCCGGTCGAACTCCTCGCGCTCCTCCGGCCCGATCTCGCCGTCGAGCGCCGCCATCATCAGGTGATGCATCCTCTCCCGGTCCGGAGCGGCACCGCTTCCGGTACGGTGCGATCGGTCCCCGGGGGTGAATTCGTTCATCCTTCTTCCTCCAGGGCTCGGGCCAATCGCTGCCGGGCACTGTAGAGACGGGAAGTGACCGTCCCGATGGGGATGTCCAGAAGCTCGGCGATCTCCCGATAGCGGAGCCCCTCGAACTCCTTGAGCACGAGGACCTCCCGCTCCCGCCCGGGAAGATCCTCGATCGCGGCGGTGAGCTTTCGCCTCAGCTCCTTGCGCTCGAGCACTCGATCGGGGTCGTCGGCGCGACCCCGAGCCGCCGCCTCTTCGGCCAACCAGGGACCGGCGGACGCGATCTTCTCCCGCCGCGTGCGGCGATCCCGGTTGAAGTTGAAGCAGAGCCGGCGGAGGATCGTGTGAATCCACGCGTAGAACGGGCGCTCCGGGTCGAGCTTTTCCCGCGCCCGGTAGGCGCGGACGAAGGCCTCCTGTGAAAGGTCGAGGGCATCGTCGGGAGAGCCCACGAGACCGAGGGCCACCGCGTACGCCCGCCGCATGGATCTCCGAACCAGCTCCCCGAACGCCGCGTCGTCCCCGGCGCGAGCGTGCGCGATCAGTCTCGATTCGGCCTCGGCGGTCTCGTTCCAGGCGGTCACCATCGCGACCTCTCTCCGGCGGTTCTTCGGCGGGCCGGCCTCCGACCCGACCGACGGCCGTGACGGCGCCGCCCACGGCGGGTGTCCTCGACGCCGACCGACGACCGACCGGGGGGCGGCCCCGGGCGACCCGGCACCCCTCCTGAACCGGGCCTCCGTGCCGCCCCCGATCGTGCCTTCATCCGGAATTACACGCGACTCCGGATTTTCTTCTAGCCTACATTTCTCACCAGGCTCGTCGCGAGGCAGCGGATAATCGTGTCTGGCGAGGAGATGGAGTGCTTTCGCCCGAGGCGGGGCCGTAGCCCCGTCGCAGGGCGGAAGCGCCCCAACGACGAGGCCAGGCGCGGCTTTGCCGCGGCCGCAGCAGAGGCTGGTGAGATATGCAGGTCAGTTTCTCCGGGCGGCAGTCCGGGCGATTTGGGTAGGATGAGGCCTCGCCAACTCGCGATCGAGGATCGCTCCGGTGCGGCCGACCGGCCGCCCCGGAGCGGTCGAGCATCGACCCCGCGGCCGAGAGGGAGCCTTCCGATGATCTCCGCCGATTGGATTCGTGATCTCCACCGGCTCAAGCGCATGCCCCGGGCCGGCTGGTTCCGGGCCGGAATCGTTCACCCGGAGTCGGTGGCGGACCACTCCTTCGCCGCCGCCCTGCTCGCCTGGCGCCTGGCCCGCGAGCTTCCCGGGCTCGACGCGGCCAAGGTCCTCTTGATGATGTTGCTGCACGATGTCCACGAAGCGCGCCTCACCGACATCCCCGACCCGTCGAAGGCCTATCTGTCCCGGGAGGCGATCGAGGCCGCCGAGGTACGGATCCAGCGCGAGCAGTGGGGAGAGGACCGGGAGGTCCGGATTCTTTTGACCGAGCTGCGCGCGGGCGAATCGGAGGAGGCGAAGCTCGTGCGCGCCGTCGACCACCTCGAGTTTCTGCTCCAGGCGGAGGCGTACCGCGACGCCGGTCACCCGTTGACCGAGAAGATGTTGCGCCGCGGCCCCGAGGGTCCCGCCTTCGAGCACCCCGCGACCCGAAAGGTGGCGGAGGAGCTGCTGGGCGAGGTGCTGTCGGTCGAGGGGGCCGGGACGCTCGCCCCTCACACGCCCCGGTGGAAGTCGAACTGTCCCCGCGCCGTTCCGTAGATGATGTCCCGGATCGTGTCGAGCCGGAGGAAGTCCATCGGGAAGCCCATCTCGATCGCACTGACCCGGTTCAGACGTTCCGTGTCCTCGTCGGGAAGGGCGAGACCGACGGCGGCGAGGTTGTCCTCGATCTGGGCGAGGGTGCGCGCCCCGATCATGGGGATGACGACGCCGGGCCGCTGGCGCAGCCACGCGATCGCGACCCGGGACGGTGAGCTCCCCAGCTTCTCGGCGGTCTCGCCGACCGCCCGCGCGATCTCGAGGTTCTTCTCGGAAAGCCGCCGACTTCCCTCGGTGAGGCGTCCCTTTCCCGCGCCCCCGTCGGCGAGGGACTTGTACTTCCCGGTCAGGACCCCGGACCCGAGGGGGGACCACGCGAGCACGCCGAGATCGAAGTGCTCGGCCATCGGGAGCAGGTCGCGCTCCGGAGTTCGCTCGATCAGGCTGTACTCGATCTGCAAGCCCGCGAACGGACTCCAGCCTCGGAGATCCGCCAGCGTGTTCGCGGAGGAGACGATCCAGGCCGGAGCGTCGGACACGCCCGCGTAGAGAATCTTGCCGGCCCGCACGAGATCGTCGAACGCCCGCATGACCTCGTCGATTCCCGTCGTGAAGTCCCAGGCGTGGAGCCAGTAGAGATCGATGTAGTCCGTCCCGAGGCGCTTCAGACTGGCCTCGACCGATCGAGCCATGTTCTTGCGATGATTCCCGGACCGGTTCGGGTCCTCCGGATGCGTACTGAGAGTGTATTTCGTCGCGAGCACGAAGTGGTCGCGATCCGAAGAGATCATCTCGCCGACGTACCTCTCACTCGTCCCGTTCGTGTAGTTGATCGCGGTGTCGATGAAATTGCCTCCGGCGCTCACGTAGGCGTCGAAAATTCTGCGGCTTTCCTTCTTGGACGCTCCCCAGCCCCAGTCTTCCCCGAACGTCATCGTGCCGAGGCAGAGCTCGGAGACCCGGACCCCGCTGCGACCCAAGAGTCTGTGCTTCATCGTGCGTCCCTCCTGTGGGCCGAGCCTCTCGAGTCGACGAATTCGCGGAGGCCGGCGCATCCGCTAGCCTGCATTTCTCACCAGGCTCGTCGCGCGGCTTCGCCGCTGCCGCAGCAGAGCCTCGTGAGACATGCAGGCTAGCCCGGCTTCGTCGCCCGAGAGACCGTGTGATTCCTTCCCTGCTTGATCTTCTTGTAGTTGCCGAACACCTCCCGCAGGGCTCGGGCGAAGAAACGCCGAAGTCCGCTGAGCGAGACGATCCAGAGTTGCCCCCCGGGTTTCAGGTGGGTGAGGGAGTCGTGGAGGTAGAGGGTGAGCATCTCGTTGCCCACCTTGGCCGGGATGTTCGATGCCACGATGTCGAAGCGGCGTTCCCCGACCCGGTCGAATCCGTTGCTCAAGAACGCCTCGCAGTTCCCCAGACGGTTTCGCTTCGCGTTCCTCCGACTGTACTCGACCGCCACGAAGTCCTTGTCCACGAGGCAGGCTCGGCCCCTCGGTGCGAGGTGGGCCAGCGCCAGCCCGATGGGGCCGTAGCCGCAGCCCAGGTCGAGTCCGTCGGCGTCCGGGCCGACCTCGAGATGCTCGATCAGGAGCCGGGTGCCCTCGTCGATCCCCCGCGGAGAGAAGAGACCCCAGGTCGAGTGAAACGTGAACGAACGCCCCCGAAGCGTCGTCTCGAAGACGATGTCCTCGCGCAATCGTTTCACGCGCCGAGAAGGGGAATCGACCATGGCTCGGAACCCGGACCTTTCTCTCCTCAGAACCACCGATAGGGAAGGTGATCGAATCGTCCGGACCAGAAAAGCGCCGACCCGGCGATCGCGATCACGGCGCCCAGAACCAGGATCACGACGAGCGCCCGCGTCCCGCGTCGTATGTCACTCAGATCGCCGCCACTCATAAACTCTCACTCCTTGATCGGTTCGGTGCACCTCGCGGAACGGCGGGCCCAGCTCCGTTCCCCGCGCGATCCGGTAGACGGGACGGTCGTGGGTCCCCTGCCACCGCAGGAACTCCTCGGGATCCCGAACCAGCGACGTGCGTTTGTAGACGACCGAGGGATCGTTCCTCCGCTCCGAGGCCGGAAGAGCGGTCAGACTCCCCTCGCGCCAGGCGACGTAGGGCATCCAGATTCCGTTGTTCAGAATGAAGGCGTTCTCCGGGGTGTGATTCGCGATCCACTCCAGGTGCTCGAGGTCCGGGCGCTCGATTTCGAAGGCTTGGCCCCAGGCGTGGACCGCGAAGGGAAGCAGAGCCACGAGTCCCCAGGCCTTCCGCCGAAACCGGTCGACGAGGGCGACGAAAGCGAAGGCGACGGGAATGGACAGAGGATAGACGGTATCCGTCGCGAATCGGCTCGGAGTGAGGGCGGTGTAGAATTCCCCGGAGTTCGCGAAGACGAGGAAACGGTAGACGTACTCGAGAAACACGAAAACCGTGAAGAGCGACGCGAACCAGGTGAGCAGCAGGAGATCGGCCGAGGTCGAGATCCGCCGGATGAAGACGGGAAGCCCGATCAACGCGAGAAGAGAGAACGGGACCCCGACTCGAAGGAGAACCTGGTCGATCGGAAGGAGGGGCTCGTAGAAACGGAGAAGGGCGGTGTCCTGGGTGCCGCCGACGAGACCCTGGAAGTACCCGACGAGAACCGGCGCGGAGAGCAGCACGGAGATCGCCAGGGTCCAGCCGACCCGACGGGCCAAGGGGTCGGGTCGGCGGCGCACGAGTCCCGAGACGAGGAGATACGCGACGAGGACCAGCCCCCCGACCAGGAATCCGTGGTTGTGCACCAGCGCCAGCGCCGAGAGGAGCAGGGCAGCATCGTAGAGCGGCCCCCGCGAGGAGTCCGTGATCGCGATCCAGACGACTCCGAGGAGCAGCATCTGGCCGGTCAAGTTCGGGAGACCTCCCCACCGGTAGTAGTCGACGCTTCCCCAGACGGCGAGAAAGGCGTAAGCGGCGGCTGCGAAGAGCGGGACCCTGCGGTCGTCCGTGAGGGACCGGGCGACCCCGTAGATCAGGGCGGTGGTGAGAACGGCGAACATCGGAAAGCCCATCTTGAAGACCTGGTGGAGCGGAGCGCCGGAGAGGCGGGAGATCATGGCGAGGAAGAGATGCAGCCCGGTGGAGTAGCTCAGCGGAATCGACTCGAAGGGGTGCCAGTCGCGGGGCAGAGCGTTTTCCACGGCGATCTTCTTCGCGATCACGAGATGGAAAGAGGGGTCGATCCCAGGAGGAAGGGTGGAGAGAAGAAGCGGCACATAGCGAGAGGAAAAGACGAGAAGCAAGAGGATGAGGAGGGCCGGGGACACCGGTCCGAATGCGAATCGGGGGCCTCCCTTTCGACGGAGGAGGAGGGCCAGAGCGGACACGACGTAGAGAGCGGCGAGAAGATGGGGGAAGTACTCCAGGGAGATTCGGCCCAGAGAATGTCCGAGATGGACGACGAGGGAGATTCCCAGGAGATTGCCGAGCAGGAGGTTCTCTCCGAAGGCCCGCTCCCGTCGAAAGGCGGCGGTGATGAGGATCCCCGGAAGCACGAGCAGGAGATAAGCCCCGAGAGTGGAAAACGTGTCGCCGACGCCGATGCCCATGGTTCGGTTTCGCCGCCTCCCGGTGGAGCCCGTCGAGCGTTTCGATCCGGGAAGTTTCCTCCGCAGAGGGGGCAAGGTCAATTCACGAGTCGGAGGGGGCGCCGCGGAGCCGGGATTCCCGCCCGAACTCCGTTGACACCGCCGCTCTCCCGTTCGGAGAATGATCGCCCGACCGGACGCGGTCCGGATCGCGTCCCGCGCGAGATCGATCGGTTCCGCAAGAAATCAAGGATCGGCGGGGTGTTCCATGACGCTGAGCGCGTTTGATGACAAGAGGAGAAGACCGCAGCCGGCCGCCCTCCGGAAGGAGCTCGGCCGGAGTTGGGCCGCCTGGCAGGCCCTGACGGAGCAGTTGGCGGAGAAATATGCTCCCCTGGAAGAGGAGTGGCAGCTCCCCGGGGCGAAGTGGGGTTGGTCGATGAGGCTCAAGCACAAGAAACGCGCCGTCGTCTACCTGACTCCGTGCCAGAAGCACTTCCGGGTCGGCTTCATGCTCGGAGAGAAGGCGGTCCGCGCCGCGCTGGGAATGAGTCTGCCGAGGAACGTGGTCAAGGAGATCCAGACGGCGAAGAAGTACGCCGAGGGCCGGGCCGTCCGCCTGGACATCCGATACAAGAAGGACCTCCCGGCCGTCTTCCGTTTGGCCGAGGCGAAGATGGCGAACTGAGTCGCCGATGGGTGAAGGGTTTTCCAACGTCTATGAGGACGGGCGGCGGGCCGAGGCCTACGCCAAGCTCGAATTTCCCGGAACGTACTATTTGGCCTACCGGGATCTGCCGGCGATCTTCTCCGAACACGTCCGCGGTCGGAGCGCACTCGACTTCGGATGCGGCACGGGGCGGTCGACGCGCTTCCTGCGGGCGCTGGGCTACGAGGCCGTGGGCGTCGACATCGCGCGGAACATGGTGAAAAAGGCACGGGCACGGGATCCCGAGGGTGAGTATCACATCGTCCCGGACGGAGATCTGAGCGCGTTTCCGGCCGGGGCCTACGACCTGGTCCTGTCCGCGTTCACCTTCGACAACATCCCGACCCGGGAGAAGAAGGTAGCGCTGTTTCGGACTCTCCGGCGTCTCATCCGCCCGACGGGAAAGATCGTGAGTGTCGTCTCGTCCCCCGGCATCTACGTCCACGAGTGGGCCTCCTTCACGACGAAGGCCTTTCCCGAAAACCGGAACGCCCGAAACGGAGACCGCGTTCGCATCGTGATGCTCGACGTCGAGGACTCCCGCCCCGTGGTGGACATCGTGTGGACGGACGAGGCCTATCGGGAGGTGTACGAACGCGCGGACTTGATCCCGCTCGAGACTCTGCGCCCTCTGGGGACCGAGGAGGAGCCGTATTCCTGGGTCAGCGAGACGAAGATCGCGCCGTGGGTCATCTACGTTCTGGGCGTGGATGCTGGTCAGGATCGGCCCCCGGCGCCGAGGGAGACCGGGGGCCGTGCGTCGGCACCTCCTTTCTCGATCGAACGGGCTAGTCCACGCGTACGACCTTTCGGCCGATGGTCTGCCCGCCGCTCGTGATGCGGACGAAGTAGATTCCGGCGGGGACCGGTCGATCCGAGGGAACAGAAGCGTTATGCCGACGCCGAGTCTCTTTTGGTGCGGGCCCTGGAAGTGCGCGAGAAGACGGTGGGTCCGACTCACTACCGCATCGCCGAGTCCCTCGAAGCCTGCTCCCGACTCTTCCGCCGGCTGGGAAGAGACGCGGAAGCCCGTGACATGAAGTCGCGCGCCACCGAGCTGCGTGAGCGGCTGCCCTGACCCCGATCATGGGCTCGGGACCGGTCCCGCCCTCACGGCACGGACGCGTTCCCCCGACGCGCTCCGGCGCGTCATCGGGGGCCGCGCGCTTGCGGCGGCGTGGGGCCCCTGCTACCGTTCCCGGATGAAGTGTCGATTCGCATATCTTCGATGCAGAGCGGCTCTCGCCGCGGTGGTCGCCCTCGCGGTTCTCACTTCGTCCTGCGACCGGGCTCCCCCGGGAGGTCGAAACGTCCTCCTGATCACCCTCGATACGACGCGGCCCGACCGGCTCGGCGCCTACGGACGCCCGGACTGCCGCACGCCCCTGCTCGACCGTCTCGCCCGGCAGGGAGCCCTGGTGGAGACGGCGGTGGCCGACGTGCCGGTCACGCTGCCCAGCCACACGACCCTCATGACCGGGATCCCGGCACTGGGCCACGGGGTGCGCTACAACGCGGACTTCAAGGTGGCCGAAAAGGCGCGGACGCTCGCGGAGGAGTTCTCGCGCCGGGGCTACGACACCGGTGCCGTGATCTCCGCTCTCGTCCTCGACGCGAAGTTCGGCATCGCTCAGGGATTCCGGTTCTTCGAAGACGACCTGACCCCCGGCTACGTAAAGCACGACGAGTCCCTCTATCCCCGGGAGACGCACTGGCTGCCGAAGGCGGACCGGCGCGCCGAAGAGGCCGTCGACCGAGCCCTCACCTGGATGGGGGACTCCGCCGGCTCTCCCTTCTTCTTCTGGCTGCACTTGTACGACCCGCACTTTCCCTTCGATCCGCCGCCCCCCTGGGGCCGGATGACCGCGGACAAGTATGTCGCGGAGATCCAGTACACGGACCGCCACCTCCGGCGCGTCGTGGAGTGGCTGGAGGATCGCGGCGTCCTCGACGAGACCGTGATTCTCGTCACGGGGGACCACGGCGAGGGACTCGACCAGCACCGGGAAGACGGCCACGGCATCTTCCTCTACGACGACACGGTCCGCGTTCCCCTGATCGTGAGGGCGCCGGGATCGGTGCCCCCCTCGACCGTGGTCGGGGATCAGGTGCGAACGATCGATGTCGCGCCGACCCTCCTCGCGCTGGGGGGCCACGCCGGATCCGGGCTCGGAATCGGAGAAAACCTGGAACCGCTTCTCGCGGGGACCGGAGCCTCGCCCGACAGGCGCGCCTACTGTGAATCGATCAAGACGAAGCTCTTCTACTCCGGCACCGGTCTCAAGGCGGTGCGGACCACGGAGACGAAGCTCATCTGGGCCCCCCGACCGGAGCTCTATGATCTGAGACGGGACCCGGGCGAGCTCGTCAACCTGTTCGAGGAGGACGGGGAGCGAGCGCGGAGGATGCTCGAGACGCTGAGAGATCTCGTGGACGAGACTCTGGACCTCGGGGTGACGGCGGTCGAAGCCGCGAACCCCGACGCGGAGACGCTGGAAGCCCTCCGATCGCTCGGTTACCTCGGGGGCGGTGACGGGTCGATCCGCCCCGGATCGCGCGAGCAGGAGCTCGCCCTCGTCGGTTACGATCCCAAGGATCTCGTCGACGTGGCGATGGGAGCCCGAGAGATACAGAACGGCTTTTACGATCGCGGAGAGCAAAAGCTCCTGCGCTTCTTCCGGACGTCCGCCGACCCCGAGGGGAACCCCCAGCTCTCGCGGCTGTGGGCCGCCGCCCACCAGAACTACGCGAAGATCTGGATGGTGCGGGGCGAGTACGATCGCGCGGCGGAGGAGTACCTGCGGGCCCAGCGCGTATTTCCGGAATACGACCTCGCCCGCTGGAGTCGCATCTACGCGCTGAACCTCGCCGGTTCCTCGGACCAAGCGAAGAGGGAGGCCGACGAGATCCTCGAGCGCTACCCGCGCTCCTGGCGGGTCATGCTCCACCGGGGACTCGCCCTGGCTCTTATGGGCCGTACCGAAGGGGCGCGCAACGACTTCGAGACCATCCTCCGCGAGGCCGATCCCGAGGGCACCCCCTCCCGCGCCGCGCGGCGTTTCCTGGATCAGATCGGCACTCCCGACGAAGACGCCGCGCTTCGCGCCTATCTCACCGCCGAGGAGAGGAGGAAGCCGGGCACCAATCGGATGGGAGGGCTCGGCGGCTCTCACCGGGAGAACGACTGACGCTCCAAGCGGTTATCGGGCCCGGACCCGCCCCCCGGCACTCGGCCCGTGGCCCCTTCCTCTCGTGCTCCGGTTCATCCCGTTACTATCACGAGCTCCGCTGGTTCTTGAGTCGGCGGTCGGGATCTGCTATGAACGGAGCGGCGCCTTACCGTCCCTCTCTCCCCGGGCGGAAAAGCTCCTCGCCCGTGCTGCCGCCCGGGAAACGGAAGGAGCTCTTTCACCATGATGCACAGAATCCCCCGGGATGGGCTCGCGCTGCTTCTTGGTGCCGTGGTCGCTCTGTGTGGACCCGGCACCGCGGTGCAGGCGGAGATCATTCAAGCGGGGCTCGACTTCCTCGAGACCGACGCCTCGGGGAACACCTACGAGAACCTTGCTGACCTCGGGCTGCTCTGCCCCCCCTGCACGATCGGGAGCGATACGACGATCGTGCTCCGGGGAATCCCCCTCGTGCAGTCGCCTCACTGCCCAGAGGCCGGTCTCGGCAACGTCGACACCATCGTCCGGCGCATCACCGACACCTCGGATCTGGGGATAGGAGACTCGGACACCATCGACATCGAGATCGTCGAGCTCCACCTGCAGAGCATCGAGCCGTTCGAGGTGCATTGCGGGGCCAATACCTACTACTGGATGCTCGACGTCGCCCTGATCCCCGGGACGCAGCCGATCGGAACGATGACGATCACAAAGACCCATGATAACGGGGGAGTCTTCGACTCCGATCTCCCGGTGATTCCGTACCTGATCTTCACGCGGGTCGACGACTGCCCGCCCACCGTCGTCTGCGAGGGACCGGGTCCCGAAATCAACTTCAACGCGACGGGGGCCCCGTGGGTACACCAACCTCCGTACGACATCCTCCATGTCCCCGGCTGCACGACGAACTTCGTCGCCGGAGTCGACGGATCCGGCGGACGTTCCATGAACGTGGGCTTCGACGAAATGGCGCTCCTGCGGGCCCATGGCTTGCTTCCGCCGTTGCCCCCGATGCTCATCCAGAACTCGTGGCAGAAGGCGATCCACTTCACGTTCACGATGACGAATCCGGGCGGGAAGACCACGTACCCGACCATCAACCGGCTGCGCATGCTCCACCCGCGCTGGATCTCGGTACCTCCCGGTCTGCCCGACAGCTCGGTCTACTTCAAGAGCAACAGCATCTGCAATCTCGACACGCTGTGCACGACGGAGCCGACCTCCTGGTGCAAGGTGAACTGGGACTCGACCGACGCACTCTACCAGGATGAGGCGTGGTGGTTCTTCCAACCGGTGCCGGTGGACAGCATGGCGCCCGAAATGGACGTCGTCTTCAGCATCCCGGACTCGTGTTACACGAAGCCGGGGGGGGAGTCCTGGTACGAGGTGGACGTCGAGGCCTGGTCGGACTGCGCGGTGGTCGATACCCTGACGTTCCGCTTCCATTGCGATACCACGTCGACCAAGCCGGGGACGGGGGTCCCGGAAGCCGGCCCCAGAGTCCGGCACTCGTTCCTCGAGCAGAACTTCCCGAATCCGTTCCGCCCGGTGACGACGATCCGTTACACGCTGGATCGCGACGCCGAGGTCAGCCTCAAGATCTACGACGTGCGAGGTGCCGTGGTCCGCGTGCTGCACCGCGGCCGGCAGGAGGAGGGTGCACACTCGTTCCAGTGGGATGGTCGCTCCGAAGACGGGCGGCGCGTGGCCACCGGAGTCTACTTCTACCAGCTCCAGGTCGGAGATCGGCGCGAGGCCAAGAAGATGATCCGCCTGGAGTGATAGGGAACGATCCCTTCCGGTCCCGCCGACCGGCGGGGTCCCGGTTCGAACCGCGAGGCCCCGGACGCAATCCGCGTCCGGGGCCTTCCCGATTGCATCGACGGATTGACCTTGGTGCCCGAGCCGGGGAAGATCGCCGTGGCCCTCGGAGAGAGAACGGAGGCCCCGATGTTGATGCGATCCGGAGTCGGTGGGAGCGTGGGACGGGTTCTGCTCATCGCCGCGGTGGCGGCGCTTCTCGCCACGTCGTTCCCCGCCCGCGCGGCGGACGGTGATCTCACCCGCGACGAGCTGGCCAACGGTCTGCAGATCTGGGTGATCGAGCGTCACGCGGCGCCGATCGCCGCCGTGCAGATCTGGTACCGCACGGGATCGCTGCAGGAGCGTCCCGGCATTCGCGGGCTCTCCCATCTCTTCGAGCACATGATGTTCCGGGGTTCGGAGAACTTCGGACCCGAAGAGCATCACCGGCGGATCCGGGCGCTGGGTGGCCGGGTCAACGCCTTCACGAGCGAGGACGTGACCGTCTACCACCAGATCGTTCCGGTGGCGGGCCTCGATCTCGTCCTCGAGATGGAGGCGGACCGGATGGGACGCCTGAAGCTGGACGAGGACGTCCTCGAAACGGAACGGCAGGTCGTTCTGGAGGAGTACCGCGAAACCGTTCTGGACGATCCGTTCGCCAACCTCCTCAAGCAGCTCGCCGAGCAGTACTTCGACGACCACCCCTACTCCTACGGCGTCATCGGGACAATGGAGGACATCGAGTCGGTCACCGTGGAGGACTGCCAGAACTACTATGACGCCCACTACGCCCCGAACCGGGCGGCGCTCATCGTGTCCGGCGACGTGGAGCCGGCGGCCGTCGTGGAGATGGCCCGGCGCCACTTCGGTCCGCTGCCCGCGTCGAAGGCCGGACACAACGATCCACCGCCGCCGACGTGGTCGGGGCCGCGAGCCCTGCAGGGCAAGGCGGATCTTCCGGTGCCGGTTTCGGGGGTCGCGTACCGCTGGCCCCCGGCCGGACACGACGACTCGATCGCGCTGGAGGTACTCTCCCGGCTCCTCTCCTGGCGTGTGGACGAGAAGCTCACGCGGGAACGGCGGCTGTGCGTCTACGTCTACGCCGATCTCCTGCCGTTCAAGCAGACGTCGGTGCTCGCCGTGGTCGGGGCGCACTTTCTCCACATCGACGGAGAGCGGGTCTCCGAGGCCGTGACCGCGGAGATCACCGCGTACCTCGGGGCGGGGGTGACCTCCGACGAGCTGGAGCGCGTACGCAACCAGATCCTGCTCGAGGAGCGAAAGCGCCGGTACTCGGTGGACGGCCTCGCCCGCGACCTGGGCAACGCCCTGTTCGTAGAGGAGAGCCCCACTTCGTTCCGGGAGCGGCTCGATCGGATCGCGGCTCTCACCCCCGCGGAGGTCACGGAGATCGGCCGCCTCCACTGCTCGCCCGAGAACGTGACCACGTTCCGGGCCGAGCCGGAGCGCTCGTCCAAGCTGATCCACGTGCTGGGATGGTTGATGTCCACGCTTCACCTTTAGAGGTCCCATGCGCACTCTCCCCCTGGCGGTCGTCGCGGCCGCGATGAGCCTGCCGGCTCCCGCCCGGGCCCAGGTCCGCCCGCTCGAGGAGCGGCTCATCCCCGCGTTCGCTCCGACCGAGCTGGACAACGGCATCCGGCTCTACGTTGCGGAGGATCACTTCGAGCGGGTCGTGACGATCCTCTCCGTCGTCGGCTCGGGTGCGGAGCATGAGCCGCCCGCGAAGAGAGGACTCGCTCTCGTGACCGCCCAGTCGTGCGGCTCGGGCGTTGACGGGCACGAGGGACTGGAGCTAAAGCACGAGCTGCAGCGGCTGGGCGCGAGCCTCCGCACGTGGACCACGTGGGACGCCACGTTTCTCCGTCTGGACGTGATCGCCGAGAACTGGCGGGAAGGTCTTCGCCTCTTCGTCGCGATGCTCCGGGAACCGACCTTTCCGGCGGACGAGCTGTCCCGCATCAAGAGCCGGCGGCAGGGGATCCTCCGGGAGACCGGAGAGACTCCCGACCGGCTCGCGAGCCGTCACTTCCGTGAGGTCTGGTACGAGAACGCCACTCACGAGACGTGGCGGACGATCGGTCGGATCTCGCGAGACGACGTGCGGCGGTTTCACCGGGATCACTTCCTGCCGAACCGGACGGCGGTGATCGTGTTGGGAGACGTCGTCGCGGCCGACGCCGCGGCTGTCCTGACGGAGGAGCTCGCGGGCTGGCCGCGCGGAGAGGCGCCCGTCGCGCCGGCCCCCGAGGTACGGACGGCGACGCCTCCGCGCGTGCGCCTCGTGAACAAGCCGGGCCTCGCGCAGGCCACGATCCTCTGGGGAGGGCCCGGCCCGACGCGTCGGGCACCCTCACGGGAGGCTTTCGAGCTGGGGAGTCTCGCCGTCGGTGGCGGGGGCTTCGACTCGCGACTCATGGAGGCATTGCGATCGGAGGGCGGCCAGACCTACGGGGTCCATGCAACGAACGTGGCCACGCGAACGACCGGCCGCTGGCTCGTGCGCACGTCGACCCGACCGGGGGAGCTCGTCCGGGCGATGCGAACGATACGATCGGTCGTCGAGGGGTTCGTGCGGGACGGAATCACGGAGGAGGAGTTCGCACGGACGCAATCGCACCTTCTGGGCCGGTTACCGATCCAGTACCGGACACCCATCCACACGGCGTGGCACCTCGGCGACGCCCTTTCCGTGGGGCTGGGGCCGGAGGAGCTTCGCGCGGTCCCGGGGCGGTACGCGGCCCTCACGCCC
>JALGZR010000073.1 GCA_025774805.1 bacterium | reverse complement strand
ATTGGGGCCACTAGGATCAAGCACTAGTAGAAACAAATCGGATTGGCGAGTTGCTCGCTCAGTCAGCTCCTTAACGGCAATCCCCCATCCCCGGAGCGTTACATCGACTCGGAGTCTGTCTCTCAACTCGATAAGCTCCGACAATAGGACAGTTTCATCGGTGGGCACATTCGGCACCGCCTGCGTTCGCTCTCGCATAGCGAATGCACTCGAAGCTAGCGCGAAGAACCGTCTCCACTCGTCACGGCCCCCACTGAACTTCAACGCTTGTCCAGTAAACGTCGAGACTGTCTCAACAGCAGTCGCCCAAGCATGTTGGACTTTTGACCGAATCTGTATCTCGATTCTCAACCCTTGCCATGGCTTGTGCAAATCCGATGACGTTCTGTATTTGTAGACCAAGTGGATCCCTCGATACCCATCTTCTTTCGGATCGTCAATGTAGTCATACTGTTCAATGTGTTCGGGGCCACGATTCGGACTCTTCGCATCTGCCGTGAGATACACATTGAGAAGTTGGTAAGCACGCAAAGTGTTGCGCACTACAGCTCGACAACCTCCGATGTCTTGCATCTGAGTCAGGGCCATGTGAGGGAACCGTTCTAGTTTCGCTTTGATCGAAGACATTCGCTTGAGCCTCTGGGCGATTACCGGATGATCGTCAACCCTTCGGGCACGCGCTCTTAAACTCATTTGAAAGGAATTCAGCGGAAAGCTATGACTGGATCTCCAGTTGTTGATCGCATAGAAGTCTTCCTCGTCGGTCCGCCCAGCCGCCAAAGCAGCGCCAGCTCGATTGATCCTGGACTTGCTATGCTTCCCGGGACGAGTCCATGCCAATAGATCATCTTTCGTTAAGTACATACTTCCCAGAAAGTTTACCTAACTTAACTCTCGGGTGGCCCGCCATCAAGGGGGATTCGGGGGGAATTGTGGAGACGGCCCCGCTCGGATCGCGATCGTCGGCTCCGCCCTCCGTGGCTCCGCCTCATCTCGACGACGTGTCGGCAACTCCCGCCCGTCACGGCGCGGGTCGCGGTCGGTGGCTCGGGGAGGAACCGACGTGACCGTTCGCCGCGGGGGTCGCGAGCCGGCAGCCTCCCCGGTCCGTCCACTCGGATCCCGCAACCTTGTGCGTGCGCGGAGTGCGGACAACAGGGGAACAGGACGCCTCGGCGTCTCATCCGGCCTGTGCTAGCCTCGATCCGTCAGAAAATCTCGGCGAAAAGCGCTGGCGCTCGCACGATAGCATGCCATCCGCGGCCGTGCTCGCCCTCGCCAACACTCACTTATCGTGAGATAAGCTCCGCTTGGCTCGGGCTGCGCGCGACCCCGGCTGGCGCGCTCTCGTGCGTTTTCCCTCGAGATTTTCTGACGGATCGAGGCTAGACTTCGCCGCTCTCGAACCACTGCATCCCGGTCCATCCACTTTCGGAGGAACGGTCCGTGCGAAGGGCACTCGTCGCCCTCACCCTCTTCGGGGCCTGGACCGCGGTCGGCTGCGCAACTTCCGGCGGGCGCGTCGCGGGAGACGCACCGGGGATCGCGTCCCTTCGAGCCAACATCGTGATCATTCTGGCGGATGATCTCGGGTACGGAAGCGTCGGATGCTACGGCTCCCGTTATGTCCTCACTCCCTGGATCGATCGCCTGTCCCGGGACGGGATGCTCTTCACGGACGCCCACTCCGTCGCGCCCATCTGCACCCCGACGCGCTTCGGTCTTCTGACCGGAACCTACGCCTGGCGGCGCGGAATCGTACGCACTGCCGACGTCGCGACGCCACTCCTCCTCCGTCCGGGAGAGCCCACCCTGCCTTCTTTTCTCGGATCGCTCGGCTACGTGACGGCCTGTATCGGCAAGTGGCACCTGGGCCTCGGACCGGGAGGGATGGAGATCACCGATCCGCGGCTGACTCACCCCCAGCCGGGAGACCGAAGAGAGCCGGGACCCTTGGAGGCGGGCTTCGATCATTACGTTGGGCTCTTTCACGGTCGGTCGAAACCTCCGTTCGTGTGGGTCGTCGATCACGAGGTAACCCCGGCCCGTCGGGGCAGGGGACCCGATCGCGGCTGGAGAACAGGTCCCCCGGCTCTCCCGAACACGGTGGATCGGCGGTACGTCGCGGCTTCGCTCACCGAGGAAGCGGTGCGGTTCATCGAAGACCACGCGGACACGACATTCTTTCTGTACCTTCCGACCTACAACCCCCACTTCCCGTATACGCCTCCGCCCGGATTTCGCGGGTCTAGCCGGGCAGGCCTTTACCCCGACTGTGTTCGGGAGTTTGACTGGACGGTCGGATCCGTCCTCAGAGCGTTGGAGCGCGAGGGAATCGCGGATCGGACACTCGTGGTGGTGACAAGTGACAACGGGGCCGGCCGATTCATGATGGCCGAACCGAGGTTCCGCCCGAACGGCGGGCTGAGAGGATCGAAGGGCCAGATCTGGGAGGCCGGCCATCGCATCCCCCTTCTCGTCCGGCCGCCGGGCAAGGGGGCAGCGAGGCGTCACAGCGACGCCGTCGCCGGAATTGTCGATCTTCCTTCGACCATCGCGGACTTCCTCGGGCATCCGCTCCCGCCCGACCTGGGCCCGGATGGACGGAGTCTTCTCCCCGAGATCTTCGGCGAGGATCGAGAACGCGAAGAGCGTTCCCCTCTCGTCATCGTGTCGAACTCGGCGCAGGACTGGGCGATCCGGATGGGCCGCTGGAAGCTCATTCGTTTTCGCGACGGCCGGGAGATGCTCTTCGATCTCGCCGACGATCTCGAAGAAACGAACGATCTCCTTGCGATCCGTTCCGACTTGGCGGGTCGTCTCCGACTCGAACTCGATCGTCTCGGTTCGGGGATCTCCGAGTTCCCCCGCGCGACGCGCCGCTCGAAGGCAGCTCATCGATCCCCGGGCCTTCGTCGGCCAAATGAATGAGCTTCCGCCCGGGCCCTCGGACGAGGTCGGTCATCTCCTTCAGACCGCCAGATTCCTCGATCTCATGTGGGCCGGCACCAGCCGTCGTTCCAGCCCGTCGAAGCCGAGCTCCGTCCCGATGGCCAGGAGCGCGGCCGGGATCGCGCCCTCCAGGATCAGCCGGCTGTCGTTCAGCGCGAGACCCGTGACGATCGGCTCCCCGAGTCCGCCGGCGCCGATGAAGGCCGCCAGTGTCGCGGTGCCGATGCTGATGACCGCGGCCGTCCGGACCCCGGCGATGATGTGCGGCAGCGCGAGCGGCACGAGCACGTGACGCAGCTCCTGCAGTCGGCTCATGCCCATGGCGGCGGCGACCCGGCGGTAGACCGGATCGATGGAGACAAGCGCGGTGACGGTGCTGCGCACGACGGGCAACAACGAGTACAGGAACAGAGCGACGATGGCGGGCCACTGCCCGACCCCGAACAGCGGGATCATCAGCGCGAGCAGAGCGATCGAGGGAATGGTCTGCAGGAGACCGGCCACGTACAGCAGGGGGCCGGAGATCCCGCGATGCCGGAAGGTGAGCAACGCCGCCGTCACGCCGAAAAGACAGGCGAGCGCGAGGGCGATGGCCGTGAGCTTGAGATGTCGTGCGGAGTTCTTCGCGAGCCGTTGCCAGAGCGGAGCGGCGCCTACGGTTTCCCGGATCAACCCCCGCGCGGTCAGGAACTCGCTGGCGACGGCGGGAATCGGCTGACCGTCCACGACCACCCGCGCATTCAGCGCGCGCATCGATGCGTCGTCGAGGATCCCCTCCAGCGTCCGGACTCGTTGCCGGACGGCCGCGGGCAGCCCGTTGCGGGTCAGCAGCACCGCCAGGTAGTCCGGGAAGTAGCCGCGATCGTCCTCCAGGAGCACGAGTCCGTAGCGCTCGATGTCGCCGTCGGTGGAGTACGCGTCCGTGACGTCGATGCGACCCTGGGCGATGGCCTGATAGGCGAGACCGTGCTCGATTCCGGACGGTTGCTGCGGCAGCTCGTAGAGCGCAGCCAGTCCCGGCCAGCCGTCACGCCGATCGCGGAACTCGTGGCTGAAGCCCAGCCCGAGGTCCGGCTCGCGGGCGAGATCCGAGATTCGCCTCAGGCCCCGGTCGCGGGCGATCTCCGGCGCCACCGCGATCGCATACGTGTTGTTGAAGCCGAGGGGGGTGACGGCCCGCAGGCCGTGGGGGGCGAGCTCCCGGTTGAGAGCGTCGATCTCCGTGTCCGATCCCCCGTCGAGAATCACCTCGCGGATCGTCCCCGTGTACTCGGGATAGAGGTCGATCTCGCCGGCGATCAGGGCCTCGTAGCATACCTTGGTGCCGCCGAAGCCGAGTCTCCGGTTCACCTCGTGCCCTTCCGCCTCCAGCAACTGGCACACGATCTCGGCGAGCAGGTAGCTTTCCGTGAAGTTCTTCGACCCCACGGCCACGGTCCCGGCCGCCACGTCCCCCATCGCGACCAACGGGATCACGAGCAGGGCGCTACGCATCCGGCTCACCGAGCTGCGAGCGGATGAGCTGCCGCGAGTATTCGTGCTTCGGGGCCCGGATCACGCGGTCCGCAGGGCCGGCCTCGATCAGCCGGCCCTCCCGGAGGATGACGATTTGCTCGGCCAGGCGGCGGGCCTCGGCCAGGTCGTGGGTGACGAGGAGGAAGGTCGCCGCTTCGCGAGCGTGGAGCTCGACCCCCTTCGTCACCGGATCCAGTCCGGAGAACGGCTCGTCCAGCAGGAGCAGCTCCGGTCGCAGCATCATGGCCCGGCAGATCGCGGCCCGCTGCTGCTGTCCGCCGGAGAGCTGGGGAGGGTAGCGCCGGAGGAGATCGGGCGACAGTGCCATGAGCGCGAGGAGCTGTTGCAGGCGAAGCTCGATCTCCTCGGAGGACCACCTCGCGAGACGTGCCGCCAGAGCGATGTTCTCTCGCACTCGGAGGTGGGGGAACAGGGCGACCTGCTGGATCGAGTATCCCATCCGTCGTCTCTGCGGCGCGGGATCGTCGTAGTCCAGGGGTCGCCCCAGGACGTGCACGAGTCCCCGGTCGGGTCGCAGCAGACCGATCACGAGACTCAGCAGAGTGGACTTGCCGCTGCCCGTCTCGCCGGCGATCGCGGTGCCGACACCGACGGGGACGTCCAGCGTGATGCCGTCCAGAGCCGCGGTCGTTCCCAGGCGCTTGGCGACGTCCTGCAATCGAACGGCCGGTGTTGCCTCGTCGTCGGTCTTCGCGGCCTCGGGTTCCGGGATCATGCCCTCACCTTAGCCTGCGGAATGCGAATGGGCCAGAACGCCGCCAGGGGACCCGGGAGGAAGTCGCTGTCACTCCTGACGAGCCTCGTCTACCATGACCCGCGGTTCCGGCATTCCCGGCCGCCTCCGTGCCGGGGAAAGATCGGAGGGTGACGGGATGGAGTCCACGCCGGCACGACCCGCTCATCTCGCACCTCACGGTGTCGTCGTCCTCCGCGTCTGCCTCGCCTTCGTGGCGCTCGGTCTGCTCTCCGGTTCCTTCTGGTACGCGTTCGCCGGTCTCATCCTCACCGTCGTCGTGATCACGATGGACGCGCTCGACGGATACCTGGCGCGTCGGCTGGGGGTCGCCTCCGAGCTCGGCGCCCTGATCGACATCACCGCGGATCGAATCGTCGAACACGTCTTCTGGATTTACTTCGCGACGGTGCATCTCGTCGGGGTCTGGGTTCCGATCGTCGTGGTCACGCGGAGCTTTCTCGTCGACACGGCGCGAAGCGTCGCCTTCTCGAAGGGAAAGACCCCGTTCGGCGAGAAGACGATGATGAGGGCGGGGATCACGCACTTCCTGGTCGCCTCCCGGTTCAGCCGCTCTCTGTACGGCGTCGCCAAGGTGGCGGCCTTCGTCGTCCTCGGGGCCGTGATGGTCGTCGCCAAGGGAGAGGAGTCGGGCGCCCTCTCGCTCCTCCCGGAGTGGCGGAGCGGACTCGATGTCGTCCGGATCGCTCTCGTGTACCTGACCGTCGGGCTCTGCGTGATCCGCGGGCTTCCCGTTCTCGTGGACAGCCGCGAGCTCCTCTTGGCCAAGGAGTACCCGATAGAGGTCCGGGGGGAGTAGTGAGTCCGGGCGCGATCTTCGATCTCGACGGCACCCTGATCGCGGGGACCTCGGCCGAGCGATTGTTCGTCCCGTTTCTGGCTCGCCGCGGCGCTCTCGGTCCCCGTCAGTGGATTCCGTTCCTGTCGGAGCTGCTGCCCCTGCCGCTCGTCGGACGAACGCGCGCGATGCGGCGGAACAAGCGATACCTGACCGGCCTCGAGATCGGGGAGGTCGAGCGCCTCACCCGCGACTTCCTGATCACGACCCTGCGGGCCCGCTACCACGAGGGGACGATCGCGAGGCTCCGGAGGCTCCGGGAAGAGGGAAAGGTCGTCTGTCTCCTCACCGGTGCTCCCGACTTCCTGGCGGACGCGGTGGCGGAGGACCTGGGCATCGCAGTCGCCTCCGGAACCCGCCTGGACACCCGGGACGGGCGATACACCGGCCGGCTCGCCGGCCCGCACTGGTTCGGTCCGGCCAAGGTCGAGGGAGTCCGGGAGCTGGCGCGGGAGCACGATCTCGATCTCGACCGGTCCTTCGGTTTCGCCGACCACGTCCAGGACATCCCCTTCCTCGGTTGCTTCGGGCATCCGGTCGCGGTGGATCCCCACCCCGGGCTCCGCGAGCACGCCGAAGCGCACGGATGGGAGATCCTCTGAGGGATTCCGAGACCGTCCCCCCCGCCCGCTCCCGAACCGGGGCGGGCGGGGTCGCGACGGAGGCGCCTCCGGCCGGCGGATCAGCGGAGGCGAACGAGTCGGAGGGAGCGCGTCCGGTCTCCCTCCCGAACCCGAAGGAAGTAGACACCGGTCGAGACCGCTCGCCCGGCGGGGCCCCGGCCGTCCCAGCGCAGGGACCGGCGACCGGGCGCCAGGGTTCGGGTCAGATCGGCGACTCGCCGGCCCGCGACGTCATAGACGAGAGCGCGCCCGTCCGCGCCGAGCGGTCGGTCGAGCTCGATGTTGGTCGCCGCGCGAAACGGATTCGGAAACGCTCGCAGCGGAATCCCGTCCGTTCCGGAGACGATCGCGTCGACCGCCGACGTGGAGCACGGGTGCGCGAGGACTCCGATCGGCTCGTTGCTCCCCGAGGTGCGACGGTAGATGAAGACGTGATCGTCGGTCGCGAACACGCGGCGCATCTGGATCCCTTCGTGGGGCACGATACCGACCAGTTCCGGGAGATCCGGAGGGAGGGTACGAAACACCTGCATACCGTAGCGGCCGGTGACGTACGCCCATCCCGGCGTCAGGGCGAGTGCGTTCGGGTGGACCGTCTCCGGCGCCATGGCGAGGGGAACACGGCCGACCTCGACGGGCGCGCCGGGGACGGTCAGGTCGTACGTCCGAAGCTGGCAGCTCCAGGCTTCCAGCCCCGGAGCGAGCACGAGCACGAGCCGATCCGCGAGGACCCCTACGTCGGCGATCGTGTGGCCGTCCACGTACACGTCCGGAAGCTCCACGGGATGGGCGGGATCCGAGACCTCGAAGATCCGCAGCGTCGTTCCTCCGGCATAGGCGTGGTCTCCGTGGAACGCGAACGGACCCCACATGCCCTCCTCCTCGTAGACAACCATCGGGTTCGCGAGATCGCTCACGTCGATGATCCGGTGATGAGAGGGGGGCAGGGAGTCCCACGGCGAGATCGCGCTGACGTAGGCGTGACTCTCGTGAACGTCGAGCCATCGGACATCGGTCAGCTCGTCCATCGAAGAGATCGCCTGCGGCGACGCCAGGTCGCTCGCGTCCACGAACCAGAGACCCCGGGAGACGGCGGCGACGACGACGTCCCCTTCCTTGGCGGCGATCTGCATCGAGCTCGGCAACGTCACCGAGCCGATCAGCGGTAGGTCCTCGTCCGATGCATCGCGAATCCCGAGCGCCGAAGCCGGAATCGAGGTCAGCGCGGTGGTGCCCTCCATCCCCACCAGAGGCTCGACGGCGTCCGTGAGGTGGAGCGCGTCGGTGAGCGTTCCGGCGCGGATCTCCACCGCGCGGATCACGGTTTTCGACGTCGCGGCATCGATCCCCTTGCTGGACAGCACGACCCGCTCGGAGTCGAGCACCGTCAAGCCGTTGGTCCAGCCGCCCAGCTGGACCACGCTCCGGGTGACCGGAGCGCCGCGACCGTGCAGCTCGACGATCTGGAGCGACGGTGACCCGTACCCCCGGTGGCTGACGTACGCCCGGTCGCCGTCGGTCGCCAGACGCTCGGGTCGACCGCTCAGGGGGAGGGATCCCTCCTCCACGGGATTCGTCGGATCCGAGACGTCGATGAGCATGAGTAGGCCCGCATTCGATTCCAGCGAGTAGGATGCGACGATGGCCATCCGGGGCTCGGCCGCCCCCACCCGCCAGGCCCAGTCGCCCGCAGGAACCGGGAGGCTGCCCAGCTCCGACGGTGCCAGTGGATTCGACACGTCGAACACGACGAGGCCTTCGCTCCGGGCCGCCACGAGCGCCAGGTCGCCGAGCAGGGCGATGTCCTCGGCGTTCGCCGGCGTCGGCGCACTCGCGACGATGACCGGCGATTCCGGGACCCCGACGTCCACGACCTGGAGCCCGGCGGCATCCGCCGCGACGAAGGCGTGGCCGTTCGCCTCCGCGACGCCCTTGGCGATTCCCGGCAACGTCACCGTTGCCACGGGGGTCGGAGCGAGCGGATCGGAGAGATCCAGGAGATCGAGCCAGAGCGGGCCCACCACGGAGAACCCGACGTAGGCCAAATCCTCACCGAGCGTGAGATGGGCCTCGATCGCGGTGTGATCCAGCAGGCCTCCGCCGATCCGCTTCATTCTCCCCGAGGAGTGGACACGGTAGACGTCGAGGCTCCATTGGGACAATGCGTAGGCGAGCGATCCCGAGGACTCCAGGTCGTAGACGGTGTCCTCGGTGAACAACGTGCCGGTCGGGAGTACGTGGGGAGAGTAGTCGACACACTCGAGCGAGCTCGCCGGCGCCGGAAGGGCGAGCGCCGCGAGCGCGAGGGCGAGAGGGATTCGCATCGGGAGACTCCCGTAAAGGGGTGCGTGGGGAGCGCCCATCGAGTGTAGGTGAGCCCGTGCCGCGGATTCAAGCGGGGGGGCGGCTATGCTTCGAAGTGCGACCTACCCCTCCCCCACCTCTCTCTCCGCGAGGTCGACGCCGCGGAGCGACGGCGGGCGCCACAGCACGGTGTCGTCGGGGTCGGCGCCGGCGAGGCGGCGGAGGGCGGCCGCGCGCGAGGTGACCGCGTAACAGTAGGCGCACCCGAAGCCGCAGGTGTCGTACGTGCCGATGTCGATCGAGCGGACGCACCCGCAGTCCTTCCGGGTGGGGCGCGGCGGAAGCTCGGGTGGCTCCCCGCCGGCGACGCGGGCGACGGCGATCGGGTCGACACAGCGCGAGCGGCCGATGCCCTCGCCCACGAGGGATTCGTCGCAGCAGGAGAGGAGCTCCATGCCCCGCTCACCGGCGATCTCCGCGAGGTTCCGGGCGAGAACCCGCTTCTCCTCGGAAGAGGGGCGATGGAACGACATCCCCGTCACGGCCTCGACCCGGGCGAGATTGCGGACCGTCTTGCCGTAGAAGTCGACGAAGGAAAACGTGCAGCGCCGGGTCATGCCCTCGAGGCGGGCGGCGAGATCCGCGAAGCGCGCGATGTGGATCTCCGGCGCGTGGTCGTCCGACAGGAGAACGGGATCGTACCGCCAAAGGACGGCGTCCGCTCCGTAGCGACGGGAGAGCTCGGCGAAGCGTCCGATCTGGGCGGCGAGGGTCGGCCCGTGCGACTCGACCGGCGCGCCTTCGGCGGTGATCGTGTACTGGAACAGGAAGGGCGTCCCCCGTTCCACGAGCTCGGGGAGAAACGGCATGAGGGGCCCGGGGTGGCGCGTCCAGAACACGAACGCGATCACGTCCTCGGCGCGGAGGGAGACGCGCCGCACCGCGCCGGTGAACGGATGAATCCAGTGGCAGTATCCGGCGCGCATGCGGTTCGCGAACCAGCGGGCGTGGTACGCCGGAAGGTCGGTGCGGCGGCTGGCGGAGACGATCTCGGGCATCGGGATCGCACCCAGAGAAGTGTCGGGTCGTGCTCGGTGAAACCCGCGCTCAGCCCCGCCCGGCGACGCGCTCTCCCGTCTCCGCGCCGGCCCGGTCCAGGTAGGCCGGGAGAAGCGAGGCGAGGAGGTCGGGCACGAGCTCCATGCGCTCCGGAGTCTCGACGTACGCGATGCGCATCTGGGTGCGCCCGGGGTTGGGTTGGTCGGCCGTTGTGGCGTAGAAGCCGCCCATCGGCGCGACGAGCAGGGTGTACGCGCGTCCGTCGATCTCCACCTGCCCGTCGGTGGCGCACCAGAGCACGAACTCGAGAGCATCGAAGTCGGACGTCATCTTCCGCACGTCGACCACCGAGTAGATCGATGCGTCCGGACTGCTCACGATGGACTCCGGAAGAAGCTCGCGGGTCCTCGCGGTGAAGCGCTCGAGCATCTTCCGATAGTAGGCCCGCTGTCTTCCGTACCAGTCGTTCAGGTCGGCGTGGCTCACGTGGGCGATCGCGCCGAAGATCCACTGTCCGATCGCGCTCGGGCAGAGACTGGCGGTGTTCTCCGCGACCGCCTGCCGGTGGAGCTCGGCGTTGTCGGTGACCAGCGCTCCGATGCGCAGCCCGCACGCGTTCCACACCTTGGAGGTCGACTCGATGGAGATTCGCCGGCCGCGAATGCCGGGGACGCGGTCGTCGTCGATCGCCCAGATGCTGCTGGCGATCCCGTCCGTGTAGAAGAGCTGGCGGTACGCCTCGTCGGACACCATCCAGAGATCGTGCTTCACGCACAGCCTCGCCAGAGCGTCGAGCGAATCCTGGTCGTAGAACTGGCCGGTGGGGTTGTCGTAGGGGATGACGACGAGCGCGGCGGGACTTTCGGCGGTGATGACGCGCTCGATCTCCGCCAGGTCGGGGAGCGCGAACTTGCCGTCGTCCCCGAGGGTCCGGGTGATGGAGACGGTGGGGCGGCCGAGACGCTGGGCGAACGCGAGGTAGTTCGTGTAGGCGGCGTCGATGAGGAGCAACGGCTCGGTCCCGCCTCCGGCCGGGCCGCACAGCCCCACCGTCACGAGCTCCATCGCCTGGCTGCCCCCGTCGGTGATCTGGCAGTGGAGGCCGTCCGCGTCGAGACCGCACGACGCGATCGTGTGAAGGAACGCCCGCCTCGTCTCGTCGAGCCCGACCGTGGACGTGTACTGCACCACCCCGTCCCGGAACGGGCTCCCCTCGTCCCGCAGGTGCGAGAGGCGCTCGATCATCGCCGGGTGCATGGGTAGGCTCACGTTCCCGATCGCGACGTTGATCGCCTCGGTGTCGTCGGTCCGCTCGGCGAACCGGATGCCCGCGACCCGGATGGCCGAGGGGGATCGACCGCGAAAGTGCGCGGACAGGGACGGCTCCGTCATCGGGTCACCTCCTCGGCGGTGGGGTCGGCGAACGGTCTCGCGAAGAGGCCGGGGTCAGAGCGCGCGGGTCATGTCGGCCACGAGCGTGTACCCGACCTCGCCGATGCCGCCCTTGTTGATCGGCGTGTCCCACCAGGCGCAGTTCGTGTGATGGGAGTCGATCGAAGGGCCGACCCGGAAGAATGTACCGAACCCGTTGGGGGCGGCAGATCTTATCCCGGGGGTGGGATCGAATCAATCCAAATGCTCCCCGGCCCAACCGACGGCGGGTTGCGGCCCGTCCCTTCGCGCGGGGCCTTCCCCGGTCCCGCGTCCCGCGACTCAGACCCGCTCCCAGGAGCCCCCGCTCCGTTGGACGAGCCCCCGCCCCTCCAGCCGGTCGAGGTGGGCCTCCGTCTGGTTCTTCGCGAGCTCCGGGTGGACGTCGGGGGTGTCCGCGTAGGCCGACTCCACGATCGCCGCCAGGTCCCGACGCCCCCCCTCCAACGCGCGCAGGACTCTCTCCTCCCGTTCGACGCGGTGGTCCAGGAGATTCTGCACGGCTTCCCGAGGCGCGATCATCGGCGGGCCGTGCGCGGGAAGAACCGTGCGCGCGTCGAGGTCGCGAATGCGCTCGAGAGAGGAGAGGTAGATCTCGAGGCTTCCGGGAGCGGAATCGATGAGCACGGTCGAGAGCCCGCTCACGAGGTCTCCGGCGAAGAGGCTGCCGTCGGTCTCGTCGAACAGCGCGACGTGACCGGCGGCGTGCCCCGGGGTGTGCAGGACGTGCAGCCGCTCTCCCCCGGAGAGCTCGATCCTCTCGCCGTCCCGCAGCTCGCCGCGCCGCCCGGGGGGCACCTCCCCCGCCCCCTTCCAGCGGGCCCAGGTCTCGGCGTGGGCGAGAACGGGCACGCCGAGCTCCCGGGACGCGTGCGCCGCCCCGCCGGTGTGGTCCCGGTGGTGGTGCGTGAGAACGACCGCCTTCGGGACCGTTCTCTCCTCCGCCCTCCGGCGCACGTGGCGAAGAAGTCGCTCCCGTTCGGCTCTTTCGGAACTGCCCGGATCCACGATCAGGATCTCCCGAGATCCGACGAGATAGCAGTTCGTATGGGACGCAGGGGGCAGGGTGTCCGATCTCACCGGCACCATGAGGACGTCGGGCACGAACTCGACCCGCGGGCCGTCCGGCTCGATCTCCCGATTGACGCGACGCAGACGTCGGGCGATCGACTCCGGGCTCTCGCCCCCGGCCTCGGCCATCTCCTGCAGCATCGGCACGACCGGAGGGGCGATCCGGATCCCGAGGTCCCGCCACCTCGCGCAGAGCACGCGCGGGTCGCCCCACTCGAGATCGAGGAGCTCTCCCCCCTCGGCCGCGGTCAGGCGAAGCGGCCCGCCCATGGAGGTGACGAACATCGCCGTCTCGAACCGGATGGAAGAGAACGCGGGGGTGATCCTCGTGCCCGCGGGCAGGAACGCGTCGGGCGCCACCACGACGCCGGTCTCTTCCTGCAGCTCGCGCGAGACGGCCCGACGCAGGCAGATCTCGATCCCCTCCGACTCCGGATCCCCGTCCACCGCTTCGATGGCTCCGCCCGGGAACGCGAAATACCCCCCGAGGAATCGGGAGCGCGGATCGCGTCTTCCGACGAGGACCCGGAGCCCCCCGGAACCGTCCCGGTTCAGGACGATCGCGGCCGCGCTCAACCGGGGGCGCGGCGGATCGACTCGATTCAATGGAGGATCACGGGCGGCGTGTGGGGTGCGATCCCGAACTCGTCGCGGAGCCGCGTGTATCCCGGTTTGAGCACGTCGTAGATGACCGAGAGCCGCTGGTTGTAGGGAAGGAAGGAGCTCTTCATCGAGTTGATGGAGATCTTCTCGAGGTCGGTGAAATCGAGGCGGTATTCCCGCGCGGCGGCCTCGTACTCGGAAGTCATCGTCACGTCGGACATGAGCCGGTTGTCGGTGTTCAGGGTGACGCGGAAGCGCTTGTCGAAGAAATGGCGGAAGGGATGGGTCGCGTACGAGGCGGCCGCCCCGGTGTGGAGGTTCGACGTGAGGCAGATCTCGAGGGGGATCCGCTTGTCGAGAACGTATCCGGCCAGGGAACCGATGCCGACCACGGCCTCTCCCTCGAGGAAGAGATCCTCCTGCAGCCGGGTGCCGTGACCGATCCGGTGAGCCCCGCAGTACTGGAGAGCCTGCCAGATCGACTCCTTGCCGAACGCCTCTCCCGCATGGATCGTGATGTTGAAGTTCTCCCGCTGGATGAGGTGGAAGGCGTCGAGGTGGTGCTTGGGCGGGTGACCCAGCTCGTCGCCCGCCAGGTCGAAACCGACGACTCCCCGGTCCCGGTACGAGACGGCGAGCTCGGCCATCTGCAGGCTGGTCATCGGATCCATGCTCCGCATCCCGCAGAGAATGACTCCCCACCGGACGCCGAACTTCTCCCGTCCCCGCTCGAGCCCCCGGAGAACCGCCTCCAGAACCTCGTGGTGCTTCAACCCCGCCTTCTTGTGAAAGAGAGGCGAGAACCGGGTCTCCACGTACGCCACCCCGTCGTGGGCCAAGTCCTCGAGCATCTCCTCGGCCACCCGCGTCAGGGCGTCCGCGCGCTGCATCACGGAGATGGTGATGGAGAAGGCCTCGAGATACTGGGAGAGGTTCCCCACCTTCGCGCCTTCGTGAAACCACGTCCTCAGCTCGGCCTCCCCTGCGGCCGGCAGGTCGACCCCGTAATCCTCCGCGAGCTCGATCACCGTGGCGGGGCGGAGCCCCCCGTCGAGATGGTCGTGAAGCAGCACCTTGGGCATGCGCCGGAGGATGTCGGGCGTCAGGTCCATACGGTTCGTCCTCGGTCCCTGGGGTTCTCGACGGGGAAATCGGTTCCGGAAAGAATACGGCCCGTCCCGCGGAGGAGCAAGCGCACCCCCGACTCACCCGATCCCGAACATCGCACGGAACACGTGGCCCGCGATCTGGGGATTCTCGCGCAGCCGTCGGATCGAGTAGGCATACCAATCCCGTCCGAACGGCACGTACACGCGGAGAGGGTGCCCCGCCGCGAGCACGGAGTCCCGCAGCGACTCGGTGACTCCCAGAAGCATCTGGAACTCGTAGAGGCCGTCGAGCCCGCCCGCCCGATCCAGCAGCCGGTAGGAACCCTGGATGAGAGACGCGTCGTGAGTGGCGATTCCGACGTGGCACCCGTGACTCAGGAGGATATCGACGATGCTCAAGAAGCTGCGGCGAATCTCCTCGGGATCCTGAAACGCGATCTCCGGCGGCTCCCGGTAGATGCCCTTGCAGACCCGGACGCGTGCGCCGAGCTCCGTGAGGGTCCGGGCGTCCTCCTCGCTGCGGTGCAGGTAGGACTGCAGCACCACCCCGATCCCGTCGTGACCTTCGCTCCGAAGCCGACGATAGAGATCCAAGGTCGCCGTCGTGGTCGAGGAGTCCTCCATGTCGATCCGGAGGAACATGCTCCGCCTCTCCGTCTCGTCGAGGAGGACGCGGAAGTTCTTGTAGCAGCGATCGGGGTCGAGATGGAGACCCAGGTGGGTCGGCTTGACCGAGATGTTTCCGTCGAGCTCCCCTTCGGCGAGTCGCGCGACGACCTCCCGGTACGTTGCCACGGTCGGCTCGGTCTGCTCGATGCGGGTGATGTTCTCGCCGAGGACGTCCAGGGTCGTGGTGAAGCCGCGCTCGTTCAGCGCGGCGGTGGTCGTCAGGGCCGACTCCAGCGTCTCGCCCGAGATGTAGCGACGGGCCACGGCGCCCACCAGGCGGCGGGGCAGACGGGGGACGACCGCCGCGACCGTCCGATCGAGGAGATTCAAGGCGGCCCCTTCGCGGTTCGGCGCCGACCTAGTCCTCGGCCGGGGCCGGATCGAATCCGCGTCGGGAAGCGGATCCTGCTGCTCGGAGATCACCGGCCACTCCTGGGAGTAGCGCTCGTTGATCTCCTTGTAGTGCGCCCACTTCTCAGGAAGGGTCTCCTCCGAAAAGATCGCCTCCGTCGGGCACTCGGGCACGCAGAGCTCGCAATCGACGCAGATGTCCGGGTCGATCACGAGGAAGTTCTTCCCCGCTTTGAAGGCCTCCACGGGGCAGACCGTGACACAGTCCGTGTATCTGCACCGGATGCAGGGTTCCGCGACGACGTAGGCCATGGGTTCGATCCTCCCCGACAGATGGTGAATCGACACTCGGACGGGAGTCCCCGGAGGGACGCGACGTCAGTCTGAAATCGCCCCGGCATTCTATGCGGGGACCCCGATTCGGATAAGGGAAAAATGCCCCCGAGCGGCGGGGTTCCGGCGGTCAACCGGGGGTCAATTCAGGATCAGCACCTTGCGCGTGGCGCGGCTCCCGGCCTGGGCGGCGCGGATCAGGTAGACGCCGGAAGTGGCCCGCCGGCCCGTCGGATCCCGGCCGTCCCAGGCGACCTCGTGGCGGCCGGCGTCCAGCCAGCGATCGAGAAGCGTCGCGACCGATCGGCCCTGGATGTCGTGGACGGTGACGCGCGTCTCTCCCCCCGTCGCCAGCGCGAGAGAGACCGCGACGCCCCGCGCGGTCGGATTGGGTCGCGGCGGCCCGAGGTCGAAGCGGGCGGGGAGGCCGGCGACCCCGTCGACGCCGAGCCCGTTGTTCGACACCTCGAGGGCGACGTCGAGCGTGTCGGGGCCCTGGGAGCCGTTCGACTCGAAGACCACCCGCCCGCAGTACTGACCCACCTCGAGCCCCCAGGAGCTGATCTCCAGCTCGAGGCTGTTGCCCCCGTCCCCTCCCGGCCAGACACCTCCGGAGTCGGCGCTCATCGTCATCCAGGACACCGGCTGCCCGGAGCAGTCCTCCAGATGCACGGCGTAATAGCAGGCCAGCCCGCCCGGGTTGTCGAGCGGCACGGGCTCGTGGGTGGTGGTCCCGACTTCCAGCCCGACGTCGATCGGTCCGCGGTCGACGACGAGGTCCGGGTCCTGTCTCGAGCGGAGGACCTCGCCTTTGACGGCGACGTAGTGCTGGTCGACGCCGACCGAGTAATGCGTGTCGGTCGCACCCGACGGCCAGATCACCCGAACGCTCTCGCAGACCGTGTCCGATCCCAGGCCGAAATGAACGGTCGAGCTGTTCGAGAAGCAGTTGTCGCTCTCGCCCAGCACCGTGCGCCACCGTGTCCCGGAGCTCGTGACGACGCGGATCCTCGCTCCGATTCCGCTCCCGTTGTCGGTGCCGAGACCGCGGAGGTCGAGCTTGAGCCAGTGGTTCGCGTTCGGGGCGTTCAGGAAGAGCTCGCGGGGACCCACCCCGAAAGGGGGGTGCTCCGCGCCGTGATCCACGTAGAGATCGAGGAAACCGTCGCCGTTCACGTCGCCCCAGGCCGCGCCGTCCGTCATGCCCCGCGTCGTGCCCAGCACCCCCTCCACGGCGGCCACGTCGGTGAACGTGCCGTCGCCGTTGTTCCGGTAGAGCACGTTGGGCTCGTTTCCGCTGAAGATGGTCCCCCCGTTCGAGACGTAGAGATCGAGTGACCCGTCGTTGTCGTAGTCGCCCCAGGTGGCTCCCATGCTGTTGAACGTCGAGTCGTTCGTCGCGAACGCCGTCGCGGTCACCTCGGCGAACGTGCCGTCTCCCTCGTTCCGGTAGAGCCGATTCGACCAGTCCTCGTAGATGTAGAACGGCGGTGGATCGAGGCCCTCCGCCATCGAGGAGTCCACTCCCGCTCCGATCGGACGGAGTCCCCCCCCGACCTTCAGCACTTTGTTGACACCCCCCAGGATCTTGAGCTTGACCGCGTAGTCACCGGCCCCCGGAACGGACCAGAGGAGCAGCCCCGAGACCCCCGCCGCGGGATCGGGCGGAGGCCACAGGATCTCGTCGAGGCGGAGGGTGATCGGAAACGTCGACGTGGAGTCCCCGGCGGCTCCGTACCAGCACATGACCGGCTGCCAATCCCCGGTCGTGCAGCTCAGCGTGACGCTGTCGGCGGTGGTCCAGATGGTGAGGATCTCGGTCTCGGTCGAGTTCACCTCGACGTAGTAGCGAAGCGAGTCTCCCTCGAGGACGGAGTGATCCCAGAGCCCCCGGTTCCCGGAGGACGTGAAGAGGTCGAGATCGCCGTCATCGTCGTAGTCGCCCCACGCGAGCCCCTGCGCGTGCAGGAGGGGATCGGTGATGCCCGGGAACGCGGTCGACGTGACGTTCGTGAACGTGAGATCGCCGTCGTTATGGTAGAGCTCTCCCGGCTGGTACTGCGGATTCGTGGTCACCAGGTCGGGGAACCCGTCGAGATCGTAATCCACTCCCGAGACGTGGAGCCGGGTCTCGTACAGCGGGTCACTGTTCGTCATCCGCAGAAACGTGCCGTCCCCCTGATTGCGGAACAGGACGTTCGGGCGGGGGAATCCCAATCGCAGGGCGTTGACCAGGAAGATGTCCAGGTATCCGTCGAGGTCGAAGTCCGCGAACGTGAGCTCCCGTCCCCGCCCGTCGAAGTCGTCGACTCCGGCCGCGACGGCTCCCTCGATCCAGGTCCCGTTTCCTCCGTTCCAGAAGAGCTCGTTGTTCTGCTCCCGGCCGTGACAGAGGTACTGCTCGGGATCCCCGTCGTTGTCGAAGTCGCCCCAGAGCTGGTCGTGGCGGTCGTTCCCTCCCCCAAGGTAGAGCGCCGACTGATCCAGGAAGGAGACTCCCCCCTCGTTCCGGTAGAGGTGCTGGGGACTCTGCCAGTGATCGTTCACGAAGAGGTCGGGGTCGGCGTCGCCGTCGTAGTCGACGAAGCCGGCCGCGTAGCTCATGCTGTCGCCGTTCGCGATGCCGTACGCGGCACTCGACTCGGTGAAACCGGCCCACACCGACGGAGCCGCGGCGGCCAGGCTCCCTACCGCGAAGAGGGTGGCGCACAGAGAATGGGGTGCGGAGCCTGGTGATCCGTCCCGAGAGGGCGAAGCAAAGGCCAAGCGAACTCTCCCATCGCCGACTCCGCGGAACGGGACCGGAGTCGAAGGCTGCAGCGCAATGCAATCGGGGCGTGTCGTATCGACTCGGCCTCGATTCTATCACACGCGGTGCCCGTTTTCCGCAGCATTCCCCGACCGACTCGATCGCTCCCCGCCCGCTTTCCTGACCGTGCCCTCGTGTTACCCCGCTCTATGGGTGCCCCCGTTCCCCCGCGCCCGCGGCCAAAGCCCCCAGGAGGTCGAAGTCCTTCACGATCTCCCCCCGAAGGGCCCCGTTGTGGAGGGCGGCGGCCGGGTGATACATGGGCACGATCCGGAGGCCCCCCGCCTCGTGGACTCTTCCCCGGAGCTTCGTGATCCCCTCTCGCGTGTTCAGAAGAACCCGGGTGGAGAAGTTGCCGAGGGTACCCACCATCCGGGGACGGATCGAGCGGATCTGGTCGAAGAGAAACGGCACGCACGTGTCGATCTCCGGAGGCTTCGGGTTCCGGTTCGACGGCGGACGGCACTTCAACACGTTCGTGATGTAATGTCGGACCGGGCGAGACCGATACCGGCCAGCATCCGGTCGAGGAGCTTCCCGGCGGCGCCCACGAACGGCTCTCCCTGCGCGTCTTCCCGGGCCCCGGGCGCCTCGCCGACCAGGAAGATGTCGGCGCGGGGGTTGCCCGATCCGAACACGAGATTCGTCCGGCTCGCGTGCAGCGGACATCGCGTGCAATCCCCGAGACGCTTCCGAATCGTGGGGAGGCTCATGCCTCGTCCTCTCCTCCCTCGGGACCGTCTTCCTCGACGGTCAGGATCCGATCGAGCCGAAAGGTCCGCGTGGCCTCCTTTTCCAGATCGTAGGCGACCAGACGGGGGCTCCGTCCGGCCGCGTCGAACTGATAGGGGACGACCGCTCGCCGCGTGCGGTTCCCCCCGGCCGAGAGGTAGGAGATCACGATCCGATCCCCCGTAATCGAAGCCTCTTCGAGCCGCGCCTGTCCGGCCGCATCCAATCGGATGTTCGGCTCGGCCGGCTCCCGGGTGGGCGGCCGCTCCGGGGTGCCTCCGATCTCGAGAAGCCCGGACAGGGTTCGCACGCCCGACTCCCCGGCGCGCTCCAGGAGAATCCGCAAGAGCGTCGCCGTGGCGACGACGTCGTCCAGAGCCCGGTGCCGTCTCCCCCGCTCGATGCGATGCTCCCGGCAGAGGGTCTCGAGATCGTGGCGGCCCATCTCGGGGAAGAGCGAGCGGGAGAGCCGCACCGTGTCGAGAACCGGGTTCGGCAGCGCCGGTCTCCCGGCGTGCCGGAGGGCCGCGTCGAGAAAGGAGCGATCGAAGGGCGCGTTGTGCGCGACGAGGACGGCCTCGCCGAGGAAGGCGAGAAAGGCGGGGAGCACTTCCGAGAAGGGCGGCTCTCCCGCCACCATCTCGTTCGTGATCCCGTGGATTCGCAGCGCGTCCTCGGGAATGGGGAGCCGCGGTCGGGACAGCGCGTGGAAGCGGTCGGACACCTCGCCCCCCACGAGGCGGACCGCCCCCGTCTCGATGACCTCGCTCCCCCGAGATGCCGAGAGCCCGGTCGTCTCGAAGTCGAGCACGACGTAGGGATGATCGAGCAGGCTCTCGGCCACGGGCTCCTCCGGAGGGGACGGGGCGACATCCTACCAGACCGGGCCCCTTTGCGGAGGCGCTCCGCTCCCCCTCGGGCTATCCTCACGCCTCCTCGGAGGGTGCATGCCGGACTCACGCGCAACCATCCACGCCGTCCTCGTTCTCGTCTATCTCCTCGCCCTTCTCGGGGTCGGCGTCCGGAAAGCCCGCCGCGTCCGGACGCAGGTCGACTTCTCGCTCGCCGGTCGGCAGCTCTCCACCTTCGTCCTCTTCGGCACGCTCCTCGCCACCTGGATCGGAACCGGGAGCATATTCGGGAACTCCGAGAAGACGGTGGAGGTGGGGATCGCCGCCTGGTTTCTGCCGCTGGGAGGAGTGCTCGGCATTCTCGTTCTCGCGCCCCTGGCCCCCCGGGTCCGGCGGTTCGAGGGATATACGGTCCAGGACATCCTCGAGGCGCGCTATGCTCCGGCCGCTCGGGTCCTGGGCACCACGGTTCTGACGCTCGCCTACGTCACCATCGTCTCCTACCAGTACCGCGCGGGCGGCGCCGTGCTTCACGCGCTCGCGCCGCAGCTCGATCCGGAGATCGCCGTTCTCGTGGCCGCCGCCTTCGTCATCGCCTACACCGCCCTGGCCGGGCTGATCTCGGTTGCATACACCGACGTGGTCAACGGCCTGCTCATGCTGGGAGGATTCGCGATCACCCTTCCGCTCCTCTGGCACCGGATCGGCGGCGCGGAAGGGCTCGCCGCCTCCCTTCCGCCGGAGAAGCTGCGCCTCTTCGCGGGCATCGGCCCGAAGGAGGCGATCGCGCTCACCCTGCCCGCGTTTCTTCTCGTCCTGGGCGACGCGAACATGTATCAGCGTTTCTTCTCGGCGCGTCGACCCATCGACGCCGCACGATCGATCCGGTGGCTCGTGATCGGAGTTCTGGGGATGGAGGTGGGGATCATCGCGTGCGCCTGGATCGGCTCGGGGCTCACCGGCCCCCTCGAGCACCCCGGGCACGTGCTCGTTCTGGTCGCACGTGACCATCTTCCCGCGATCCTGGGTGGACTCCTCCTGGCCACGATCGTCGCGATCATCGTCTCCACCGCGGACTCCTATCTGCTCGTGCCCGCGACTTGTCTCGTGCGGGACGTCTTCCAGCGCTTTCTGCGCCCGGCCGCGTCGGAAGGGGAGCTCGTCCGCGTGTCGCGCGGGGTCGTCCTCCTCCTCGGCCTCGCCGCCTACGTTCTCTCCCGACTCTCCGACCGGTTTCTCGCGGTCGCCCTGTACGCGTACACGATGTACGGCGCGGGGATCACTCCTTCTCTGCTCGCGGCGTTCGTCTGGCCGCGGGCGACGGCGGGGGGAGCGATCGCGTCCATCGCGACCGGGATCCTCGTGACGATCGGGTGGGAGACCTGGGGCGGACGCATCGTCCCCGGGCTCGAGACCGTCTACCCCGCCCTCCTCGGCTCGGTCCTCGCATTGGTCGTGGGAAGCCTGCTGACCCGGCCCGATCCGCGAGGGAGAGACCTCATCTTCAATGCGCCGGACTCACCGCGCGGGTGACGGCGATCCCGACCAGGAGCACCCCGACTCCCAGGAGGAACGGGGCGGTCAGCGCGCCGGTCAGGGCGGCGGCGGCCCCCCCGAGCAGCGGAAGCGACGAGCTTCCCGCTCCGAGGAGGGTCTCGTGCAGTCCCGCCGCCCGGCCGCGCCCGTGCGAGCGGTCCAGGCTCGCGTAGATCGAGGTCTGATACGCGATCCCGAGGCAGATCCCGAGCGGGAGCGCCGCGATCACCCGCGACGCGAGACCGGGAGCGAAGAGAAACCCGACGAGCGCGGCGAGCCCGGCGGCGTACGCGCCCAGGAGCGCGGATCGTCCGGGCCGGTGTTCCGCAAGGGCGGCGAACGTCAGCGTCTGGGCCGCGAAGACCGTGCCGAGGATCACTCCGAACTCGATCGGCCCCGCCCCCCGGGCGACGAGGAGCTTCGGCGCGTGCACGTTCATCGTGCTTCCCAATCCGAACGCGATCGCGTTCGTCATCCAGGCCAGACGCAGGAACACGTCGGCGGAACGCCCCGTCCGGGCCGCCGTGGGCGTGGGGCCCGGCGGACTCGCGGCCGCGCGGGGGACGTCGGCGGGGAGCAGTGCCAGCGTCAGGAGCGCGGGAAACCCGGCCACGAGCAGCGCGGTGGAGGGCGCGAGCCGCTCGGTCAGGATCCCCCCGACCACGAGGCCGCTCCCCTTGCCGAGGCTCCAGGCGACGTTGAAGCCCATCACCGCCCGCGACAGGCGTCCGGGCGCGACCCGATCCGAGACGGCGGCCTGAACCGGAGACCAGAAGAAGCCGAGGCCGAGACCGAGCGCCGGAAGGGTCACCAGAATCGCGCCGAGAGCGGGGGCCCGGGAGAGGGCAAGACAGCCGAGGAAGAAGAGCGCAACGCCGAGCCGGGCCAGGACGAGGCGGGGGGCGCGATCGGACAGGCGCCCGCCGAGCTGCGCCGTCGACATGTAGGCGATCGCGTAAAGAGTCGGTAGGATGCCGAGACTGATCGATCCCGCGCCGAGGTCCATCGCCCGGAACGGGAGAGCGGCAAAGGCCAGATAGAGGGAGGCGTCGGTGAGAAAGGCGGCGAGGAAGAGGCGCGCGAGGGCGGGCATGGCGGCATCCTATCGGTCGATTCTCCGGGCGGCAATCGCGGTCTGCCTCGGAGTCGGAACGGCGATTCCGGCGGCGCCGGCGACGGACCGGGTCGCCGTCCCGGAGGCGACGGAGGAAGGTCTCGCCGCCACGCTTGAACGGATCCGTCGATCCGTGTACCCCGAGGGTCGGCCCGCGGGCCCCCGGGCGCTTCGCATCGAGGCGGTGCTCGAGCAGGCGGGAACCCCCGCGGGCCGGGTGGAGACGATCGCCGTCCGGGAGCCCCGGCGACTGCAGGAGACTCTCGAGCTCGCGGGAATCCGCCAGGTCGCGACGGTTCGCGGGGACGAGACGTGGCGCCGGGACGCGAACGGGGACGTGAGAGAGGTGACCGGCGACGAGCGCGCCTCGTTCCTCCTCTCGCACGATCTCCTCTTCCACGGCTACCTCGAGCCCGACCCGAGCGGGCTCACGGTCCGGGCCCACCGGGACGGACTCGAGCTGATCCCGACCGGTGGCCTGTCCCGCGTCCTTCACCTCGAAGACCGGGACGGCGAAACGGGCCCGCTCCTTCTCCCGGTCTCTCTGACCGAATCGCAACACGGTGTCGAGGTCCGGACGACGTTCGAGGAATGGCGGCTCGTCGACGGCGTTCGCTTTCCGTTCCGCTCCGTCCAGCGCTCGGGCGATCCGCGGTTCGATCTCGTGATCACGACGACCGTAATCGAGTCGATCGCCCCTCCGGAAGAGGCGGAGTTCCGCCGGCCCGCCCCCGGGACGGGAACCGATGCGCGCATCGTCGACCCCCATCAGGCCCGGTCGATTCCGCTCGAATTCCTCGGGGCGATTCCCGTCGTCCGGGTGCGGGTCGAGGGGAGCGAGCCCCGACCCTTCCTCGTCGACACGGGGGCCGGCGCGACCGTTCTCGGCCGCCGTCTCGCGGAGGAGCTCGGCCTCACTTCCCGGGGCGTGTTGGAGGCGCGGGGAGCGGGAGGAAGCGAGAGCGCCTCGTTCGTGGAGGTGCGCTCCCTCCGCCTGCCGGGGGTGGAGATCACGAACCAGACCCTGGTCACGGTCTCGCTCGACCAGGTGGCGGCGGCCACTTCATTCCCGCTCGACGGTGTGCTCGGATACGACTTCCTCAGCCGCTTCGCGGTGGAGATCGACTACGCGGCGGAGCGGTTGCGTCTCTTCGCTCCGGAGACGTACCGGGCCGGGCCGCAGCTCGTTCGGGTCCCGCTCTCGCTCGAGGCCAACGTCCCCCGCATCGAGGGCCGAATCGACGACCTGCCCGCCGGCAAGTTCCTCCTCGACACCGGAAACAACGCCACGCTTCTCATTCACTCCCCGTTCGCGAGGCACCACGGTCTGAAGGCGGACGCGGAGGACGGCGCACTGGAGATCGCGGGCATCGGAGGAAGCGAGTCGCTCGGGAGCTTCGAAGTCGGGCGTCTCACCCTCGGCTCCGCCGTCTTCCGGAACGTGACGGCGCTCGTTTCGTCTTCGGAGAGCGGGATCGTCGCCCTCGAGGAGGCGGTGGGCAACGTCGGGAGCGCGCTGTTCGCGGACGGGGTCCTCGCGTTCGACTACAGCGAGGGTGCGGCCTGGGTCCCCCGGTCGGACGAGGACTCGGCCTCGCCCCGGTAGGCGTTGTCGGGGTCGACCCGAATGGCGCTCTCCAGCATCTCCTCCGCCTCGATCGGCCGTCCCGAGCGCGCGAGCGCGATGGCGAGCAGGTAACGGTCCGTCGCGTCGGCCTCGGCGGGCCGCGACACGGACAGCGCTCGACGGAGATAGCCGGCGGCGGCCGCGGGCTCTCCGGTGCGGAGGAGCCACGTGCCGTAGGTTCCGAGAACGTAGGGGTTCTCGGGAGACTCGCGGAGGGCTCTCGTCGCGAGCCGCCCCGCCTCCGTCCAGTTCCGCAGGCCCTCGGGAGCCATCTCGAGCAGGAGCCAGGCGAAGTTGTTGAGCGTGCCCGCGTCGTACGAGTCGATCTCGAGCGCCGTCTGATAGTCGTGGATCGCGTCGAGCCACTGCTCGAGGACCACGAGCTGATCGGCCCGGGCCGAATAGAGCTGCGGGTCGTACGGATTGCGGTCGATCTCCTCGGTCGCGATCGCGATCGCCAGCACCGGATCGATCCTGCCGAGGGCGGGAATCGCCCGTGGGTCGAGAAGCGCCCCGTTCGGTCCCTTGAACCGCATCAGGTTCATCCCGGCGGTGACGGCCGTCACGAGAAGGATCGACAGCGTCAGGCTCGCGAGCAGACGAGGGGCGTCCGAGGGTCGTCCCGCGGACGCCCGGAGCGCCACGGGAGGAAGAAAGAGCGCGATGGTCGCGCCTCCGAGAAGACCGCCCAGGTGGGCGACGAGGTCGATGCGCGGGAAGAACAGCCCCAGGGCGACGTTGAGAACGACCCAGGGCAGCAACAGGGTCCCCATGATGCGAGTCACCCGGGGGGGAAGCACGCCGCGGTAGCGGAACGCGAACAGCAGGGAGGCCCCGAACATTCCGAAGATCCCTCCGGACGCCCCCACGGAGATACCCTGGGCGGTCACCGCACTCGCCACGGAGCCGACGATCCCGGACGCCACGAACAGGAAGAGGAATCCCCACGGACCGTAGAACGCCTCCAGGTTCCGCCCGAGGACGTAGAGCGCGATCGCGTTCAAGACGAGGTGCAGGAGATTCGCGTGCAGGAAGATCGAGGCGACGAGGCGCCACAGGTCCCCGGCCGCGACGAGGGGACCCACGTTCGCCCCGAAGTTCAGGAGCACGCGCAGATCGGATTCGAGCAGCGGGCGGACTCCGAACGGGACGCTCGCGATGACCGTCATCCCGAAGACGATGCCGATCGCGACGAGCAGAGCCCGCGTCACCCTCGGAGGGTAGAGCAGAACGGTCCGCGGCGACGAGGCGAGGGGCGGGGCCGTCGGTTCGGGATTCAAGGGCGTCTCCTGCTCGAATCGAGGGCGCGGTCGACGGCGCGTCCGTGGTCCGCCCGGAGGGCGTGAAGGGATGTGCGGGGGTCTTGTCTACGAAACCCGGCGGACGCGCGCGATGTTCCCGCTTCGGATCAGCTCTCGCTCGCCGTGTCCGCGTCCGGGGAGCTGGGCACGAGCGGCGGCTTCTCGTGCGCGACGAGTGTGCGCACGTGCGCCTTGGAGACGAGCACCGGCCCCTCGTCCCGTTCGAGCGCGAAGAAGTCCTGCGGGAAGTTCAGGAAGTCGGAGACCCGCGAGAACTCGTCGGGAAGATCCATGGCGATCAGGCCGGTGAACGTCCGACCCGTCACGAGCTGGATCGTCACCCGCTCTCGACGAAACACGGGGGAGTTCTCCTTGCGGACGAGCTCTTCGGGGATCCCCTCTCCCGGCTCGACGACCATCGCCCGGCTCCGATTGACCACCTCGACCGTCCCCCCCTCCTCCGGGCGCAGCGGAAACCAACCGTAGTCGTCGTTGAACTTGTCGAGCAGCGTCTGCTCGCCCCGGTGAATGGCGTCGATGTAATCGAGAAAGACCCGACCCCGAAGGACGTCACCCGTTTCCAGATGAAGCTTGACCGCGACCTCACGCTTGGGAATGACGTGATTCAAAGGGATCCTCCCTCCTCCGGCACGTTCAACCTCCTTCATCGGTGATTCCACTGGGCAAGTCCAGGGGAAACTAGCCGATCTTGACGCCCGCGCCGCCGGGAGCGCCCGGTCGCCCCGCCCCCGCGGGCGCGAGCGCCCGTGACGGCGGGGACGCCCCGGAGTAGAGTCCGCGTGCGAACGCGATTCGAATGGACCCCCGAGGACTTCGACTCCCGAGAGGTGTCGCGATGTCGATTCCGACCCGCGAGGAGGCCTGGAACCTCCTGACCGAGTTCACGAGCAACGAGGCCCTTCTCAAGCACGCGCTCGCGGTCGAGGCCGCGATGCGCGCCTACGCCGAGCGGAAGGGCGAGGACCCCGAGGTCTGGGGCGTGACCGGCCTTCTTCACGACTTCGACTACGAGAGGTATCCGACTCTCGAGGACCATCCGTTCCGGGGCGAGGAGATTCTCGCGGAGCGCGGCATCGACGAGGGCATCCGCCGCGCCATCCTGGGCCATGCGGAGCACACCGGTGTCCCCCGGGAGACCGAGATGGCCAAGACCCTCTACGCCGTGGACGAGCTCTGCGGGTTCCTCACGGCCTGCGCCCTCGTGCGCCCGACGAAGCGGATCGCCGACGTGCCGGTGAAGTCGGTGAAGAAGAAGATGAAGGACAAGGCCTTCGCCCGAAACGTGAACCGGGAGGACATCCGCCGGGGAGCCGAGGAGCTCGGAATCGATCTCGGCGAGCACATCGGGCTCGTACGTGACGCGATGGCCGGCGTGGCGGCGGAGCTGGGACTCGCGGGCGAGCCGGCCTCCGCCTGAAGCCGGCTCGCCTGCATATCTCACCAGCCTCTGCTGCGTCTGCGGTCCCCCGTGGCGCGGATCAGAAGGCGACGCGCCCGCTCGTCGGCGGGAGCGAGGGCGAGGGCTTCCCGCGCCCGGGCCGCCGCCGCCGTGGAGTCCCCTCGGGCCAGAGCGAGCCGCCCCCGGTGAATGACGGGGCTCGCATACGTGGAGTCCTCGGCGATGGCGGCGAGAAAGAGCGAGTCCGCCTCGTCCCCGCGGCCCCGGTTCATGGCGCAGAGCCCCGCGTTGTTGAGCGACGGCGCCACCGGGCCCCTCCGATCGACGGCCATCTCCAGGAAGATCACCTGCGCCTCGCGGTAGCGCTTCTCCTCGAAAAGGCGATTCGCCGTCTCCAGACCGACGCCGGTCGTGTCCGGGGGAATCCCCTCGAGGTGGTCGGCCCAGCGGGACTGCTCGGCGGCGCCGGCCAAGTCCCCGCGGCGGCGCAGCACGTCGGCGAGCGCGCGACGGTTCGACGCCCACTCGGGATCGATGGCGACCGACTCCCGGAGGAATGCCTCGGCCTCGTCGAGCCGTCCGGCCGTCGAGGCGAGCGTCCCGAAGTTCAGGTAGTCGACCCGTCGGCTCTGCAGGCGCGCGAGAAAGGGATCGCGGTAGTTCGTCGCCACGAAGAGAAGGAGGATTCCGGCCGCGATCGCGAGATTCGCCCCCCCTCGACCCGACGACCGGAGCCGGTCGCGGAGGTGAAAGAACCCCGCCGCGGCGAACAGGAGAAGGCACGGAAGCACGGGGTGGCGGTACTCGGACGACACGTAGAACACGAGACACGTGAGGAGCGACACGCCGACGGCGGCGGCGGGCAGGGCGAGGCGCCGGCCGCTCGCCGCGAGGCCCACGAGAACGAGGGGAAGAACCCAGCCGAGGTGGATCCGGAAGAGCGCGAGGACCGGGGACTGATCCATCGCGAAGTAGTACGAGAGATTCGTCTGCGATTCGGTCGCGTGGAAGTATATCCGGAGCTTGCGCATCCCCAGGCGGATCGCGGCCCCCGGCTCGTTCCGCCAGCGCTCCGTCGTGCGCCCGATCCAGTGGCGGCTCGACTCGGCGAGGGTCAGCTCCCTTCCGGCGCGGCGCGACGCCTCCGCCCGGTATTCCTCGGCCTCGCTCTCGGGAACGGGGTTCGTGAGGAAAGCCGGCTGCGAGTAAATGCCGGTCGCCCCGGGGTGATTGCCCGCCCACAGCGCCATGCCCGCATTCGCGGTGACCGGCACGAACTCCCCGGAGACCCGCCAGTTGCGGACCGTCACCGGGGCCACGACGAGGGCCGCTCCCACGAGCAGAAGAAGCGCCGGCCGCACCCCGGACCGACCCCGCGCGAGGTGGCGGGCGGTGAAGACCGCGAGCAGGAGCAAGTTGTTCGCGCGCCCCAGGACAAGGAGCCCGGTGAGGACTCCGAGCCCCAGAGACCGCCGTGAGGAGGGGTCCCCGTCGCGGACGGCGACGAGCAGCGCGGCGGTGGTGAGGAAGAGCAGGAGACTCGGCGTCAGGAGCGCGCCGTCGTAGAAGATGGCGGGACCGAAGAGCGCGAGCAGCGCGGCCGCGAGCAGACCCTCCCGCGGACGGCCGAGGGCGTCGCCCAGCCGCGCGGTCAGCCCCGCCGAGGCGGCGCCGAGGAGCGATTGGAGAAGCAGGGCCGCCTCCCTCCCTCCCGCGCCCGCTCCGAAGATCGCGTACACCCCGCCGAGAAACGTTCCGTAGAGCACGTTCATGAAGAACGGTCCGGGAGGAAAGCCGCCTCCCTCGGCGAGGACGCGGCCGACGCGATCGTAGAACGCGGAGTCGATCAGCAGGTACTCGAGGAGAGGCCCGCGGCGGATCGCCGCCAGGTGCGCGATGCGGACCGCGAGCGCTCCCGTCACGAGAAGGAGGTCGCGCCGTCCGCGGGTCATTCGGAGACGCCCGCCAGGCTGAAGACGTGGGCGAGCACGAGGGGCGCGGACGAGGCGGCGTCCGGCCGGACGCGCAGCCGGATTCGCACCGGACCTTCTCCGGGGGGAATCGTCGCGATCACCGCGTCGTGGAATCTCCCCGTGCCGGCCGCGTAGACCTCTCTCTCCCGGTCCGGGCTCTCGTCCACGGAGATCAGAAGACGCTGGCGCACGCCGGACACGGTGCGGACGACCAGGGCGGTCGGCTCTCCCAGAGAAGTCTCCAGCTCGAACGTCGCCTCGTGAAACACCGTCCGCCCTCCGTCGACGACCTCGTCGCCCGGGAACCGGGGGAAGTCGGCGCGGCGGACGAAAGTCGACGCGCCGCTTTCCCGCTCCCCGTCGTCCCAGCGGAATCGGTGCGCGGTCTCGGAGGCGACGTCCGCGACGTCCAGCCGATCGACGGTGCGAGGCGCTTCCCCGTCCGGGCCCACGACGCGGGGCGCGTCTCCCGAGCGCGCCCGGGACCAGTCGGCGCGATACAGTACCTTTTCCGCGTCCACGATGGAGGGTCGGCGCAGTCGAACGCTCCCGACCCGACGCAGCAGGTCCAGCCCGTCGAACTCGAACCAGTTCGGAAAGATGCAGAACCAGTCGGGGCGGCGGTCGGGGTCGAGGGATTCCAGCTTCTCCCAGAGAGCGCCGCTGCCCTGGGTCCAGAGGCCGGCGAAGCCGGGCGTCGTCAGTCCGATCAGGTCGAGCGTCCTCCGTTCCGAGAAGTACGCGATCGCGCCCGCGTCGTTGAGAGCGACGACGTCCCCGGGGTCGAGGGTTCGGCGAAGGGTCTCCCCGAACCGGATCTGCATCCGGTCGATGTCGGCGGCGTTGTCTCCGAACGCCGCGATGAAGAAGACGACCGAGGCGACGCCGAAGAGCGCGAGGTAACCGCGGATTCCGGCGGCGAGCCGCGCCAGTCCCGCATTCCGATCCCGCAGCGCACGCTCCAGGCGTCCCACGCCCATCGCGACCCAGACCAGGAACAGCGGGAGGACGGGCATCTGGTATCGGTTGAAGTGGGCGTCCGGTTCCTCGATGAGGGAGGTCGCGAGGAGAAGCGTTCCGATCCAGGCGAGCGCGAGGGCTCCGGGACCGGCGTGCCGCTCGCCTCCCTCGCGCGCGAGCGCGGGCAGCACCCCGATGAGGAACAGGACGGCCGCACCGGGCGCGACGAAGAGCGCCACCCCGATCGAGTCGTACGCGTACAGCCCCCGTCCGTCGACGAACGGCGCCACTCCGCCGAAGAGCCCGGTCGCCAGGCTGGCCGCGCGAAGGAGCGCGATCCGCGCGACGGAGACGGGGTCGATGCCCGGCTCGGCCAGCAAGGACTTCGCGAGGTACCCGGTGGAGCGGGGCTCCCCGGTGACGATCAGGTAGAGCACGGGCTGGAACAGCGCGCCGGCGAGCGGGAGCACGCCCCACGCCGCGTTCCGCCAGCTCTCGCGTCGGAGGAGCGCCGCCGCGCCCCAGAAGAGCGGCAGCCAGAGCGCGAGGAGCGCGCCCTCGGGGCGAACCGTGGCGAGGGCCGCGCCGGCCAGCGCCGGCCGCAGTCCGGGACGCCCCCCCGCGCGCACCCATTCGCGAAAGGCGGCGAGGATCGCCGCGGCCGTGAGCGCGATCTCCATTCCGCTCCATGCCCCCCAGTGGAGCGGTCCCGAGAGCAGCACGAGCGCTCCCGCGAGCGGGATGCGGCCGATCGCCAGGTCACCGGGCCGTTCGTCCCCCGGACGGCGCGGCGCGAGAGCCCGCTGCGTCTCCGCGGCGCAGCGGGCGGCAACCGCGAGAAGCAGACCGCCGAGAAGCATCGACAGGAAGATCATCGCCTTTCCGCGGAAGCCGAGAAGCGCGGCGCCCGCGAGGGCGGCCATCCACGGCACGCTGGTCGTCCCGGTCGTCGGCCCCTCCCCCCGCTGGTAGACGAACGGCTGCCCGTCGGCCGCCCGTTGGGCGTACTGGAAGTAGATGAACGAATCGTCGACGGGGAGGGAGGGACGCCCCGCGGTGGCCCAGAGCATAGAGGCGAGGTGGAGCAGGCCGATCGTGAAGGTCGCGATGAGAATCCGGCGCGTCATCCGTCACCTCGTGTCGTGGCCGACCCGGCGTCGCCCGCCCTCTCGGATCATCGGGCGCCCCGGTTCACCGGCCGTCGCTCACGGGCTCTCCGGCCACCGGTCGGGAAGACCGGTTCCGAGATGGAGCGCGGTCGCCTGCAGCGCGGCCACCGTCTTCGTGTCGCGGATCTCTTCGATCGGAATGCGGGCGAGCGCGTCGGTGAGCGCCATCCGATGCACCTCGATGACCTCGTCGGCCTCGTGCTCTCTCGGGATCTCGGAAAGATCGCGGGCGAGATAGAGGTGAATGATCTCGTCGCAGAAGCCGGGCGTGGTGTAGATCGATCCCAGCTTGTCCCAGCGGGCCGCGGCCAGGCCCGCCTCCTCGCCCAGCTCTCGCCGCGCGCATTCGAGGGGATCCTCCCCCGGCCGGTCGAGCTTCCCGGCCGGCACCTCCCAGATCCAACCTCCGATGGCGTGACGGTACTGACGCAGGATCGCGATCGTGCCGTCCTCGAAGAGCGGCACGGCGGCCGACGCGCCGGGGTGCTCCATGAACTCCAGGATGGTCGTCGAGCCGTTGGGCAGCGTGACCTCCTCGACGTAGAGGTTCACGAGTCGGCCCTCGTAGATCGTGCGCTTCATCTCGCCTCCGCGACCCGCGGTGCCCGCGGGTCCTGTCCGCGGAAAGAACCCCGGTAGGATTTCCCGATTCGCCCGAGGTTGCAAGTCCCGCCCGGACCGCCCAAAGAGCTCCGCCGCAATCGACCTTTTGACAATGGGTTTCGGCGATGACTTCGGAAACGACTCTATCTCGTGTGTCCGACCAGGCTCGACCCGTGACCTACGCGCGGCCCGGCCCCCCGCGGGCGGGGCGGGCCGGCGGGCAATCGCTCGAGCCGGTCCATCGTCAGGGTGATCGCCCCGAGGTGGTCCTCGACGCGGCCGGCGGCGAGCAGCATGCCGCCCCCCCGGACGAGGCCGGCGAAGCGACGGTACGCGTCGGGGAAGAGCGTGGTCTCCGCGAGCCCCGTCTCGTCCTCGAGCGTGAGGAACTGCATCGTACCACCGCGCGCCGTGGCGAAGCGCCGGTGCGCGCTCGCCAGGCCGGCGACGAGGGCGCGCCGGCCGGCGTGTGGCGGGAGGGCGGCCGCGGGGACCACACCCCGCAGGCGGAGCGCGTCCCGCCAGAAGCGCATCGGGTGGCCGTCCACGGGGAACCCGAGGAGCTCGCGCTCCATCTCCGCCCGCCGCAACGGATCGTAGTCGGCGAGATCGGGAGAGGGCGGAACGCGGCGGAACCGCTCCGGATCGAACAGCGCCGGCTCGTCCCCGGCCCGGCGGGCGGTCTCGTCGCCGAATGTCGCGCGGAGGCGCCAGAGGAGGCGGGGCCGGGTCTCCCCGAAGTCGTCGGCCGCGCCGCACTTCACGATCGCCTCGGCCTCGGGCCGCGCGAGGCGCGTGCGGCGCAGGAAGTCGCCGAGGCTCGTGAAGGGGCGCCGGTCGCGCGCCCCGACGGTCGACTCGATCGCGCGCCGGGAGAGTCCCGCGATCTCCCCGAGCCCGACGCGCACCGCCCCGTCCTCGAGCGTGAACTCCTCCGCGGAGCGTCCGACCGAGGGGCGCAGGATCCGCACGCCGTGGCGGCGCGCGTCCTCGAGGTGCACGCGCTTCGGGTACATGCCCTGGTGATTGTTGAGGATCGCGACGGCGAACTCGGCCGGGTAGCGCGCCTTGAGCACGACCGTCCAGTACGCGAGGACGCCGTACCCCGCGGCGTGCGCCTTGCAGAACGCATAGGCGCCGAACCGGGCCAGGTCGCTCCAGATCGCGGTCGCCGCGGCGGGCTCCACCCCGTGCGCCACCGCCTTCGCCACGAACCACCGCTCGAGCGCCTCCCACTCCGCGGGCTCGCGCGCCCGGCCGATCGCCCGCCGCAGCCCGTCCGCGTCGGAGAGCGGCATCCCCGTGGCCGCGGTCGCGACGCGCATCACGTCTTCCTCGTAGAGCAGGATGCCGCGGTTCGCGTGCAGGACCCGGCGCAGCCGGCCGTCGGCGTAGGTCTCCGGCTCGCGTCCCCGCGCCCGCAGGACGTAGAGGTCCTTCATCCCCGATCCCGCCGGCCCGGGGCGGATGAGGGAGAGCGCGGCGATGACGCCGTCGAGCGTCGTGGGCCGGAGCTGGCGGAGGAGATTGCGCATCCCCGGAGACTCGATCTGGAACGCGCCGAGCGTGTCGCCCGCGCGGAGGCGCCGGGCCGCCTCCGGACAGCCGTCGGGGACGGCGTCGAGATCGATGTGCTCCCCCCGGCCGCGCTCGACGAGCGCGACGGTCTCCCGCACCGTCGAGAGCGCCCGGTTTCCGAGCAGGTCGATCTTGACGAGACCGATCTTCTCGATCGCGCGCATCTCGAGCTGCGTGACGACGATCCCCTTCGTCGCCCGCTCGAGGGCGGTGTACGCGGTGAGCGGACGGTCCCCGATGACGATCCCTCCGCTGTGGATGCCCAGGTGACGGGGCGCGCCGAGCAGCCGCTCGGCGAGCGCGAGCGCGTGGGCGACCGTCGGATCGTCGAGAGGGACGCCGCGCCGGGCGACGGGGTCGTGGCGAAGACGGTCGCGCAGACCGTCGTCGTCCCAGGTGCGGGGAAGCAGCTTCGACATCCGGTCGACCCGGGCGGGCGGCAGACCGCAGGCGCGGGCCACCTCGCGGAACGCCGAGCGGGGGTGAAACAGGACGTGCGTCGAGATCATGGCGACGCGATCGCGGCCGTAGGTCCGGTAGACGTGCTCGATGACCTCGTCGCGTCCGCGCCAGCAGAGATCGACGTCGAGGTCGGGACAGTCCGCGCGCCGGTCGTGGAGAAATCGCTCGAACGTAAGGTCGTAACGGACCGGATTCACGTTGGTTATGCCGAGCGCCCACGACACGACCGAGCTCGCGCCCGACCCGCGGCCGACGGTCGGGATGCCGCGCGCCCGGGCCGCCCGCACGATGTCGCCGACGATGACGAAGTACTCGACGAAGCCGAGCCGGGCGATGACGTCGAGCTCCCGCCGGAGCCGGGCCCGGGTCTCGCGGAGAAGCTCCGGGTCGCGCAGGCGGCGCCGGATCCCCTTTTCGCACTGCGCGCGCAGGTGCGCGAGTGCGTCCCGATTCGGCGGCAGCGGGGTGACCGGGAAGATCGGCGTGCCGCGGTGCAGCTCGACCGCGCAGCTCGCGGCGACCCGCCGCGCGTTCGCGAGGGCGTCGGGGAAGCCGCGCCACGCCCGCGCCGCGTCCCGCGGAGCCACGAGCACCTCGTCCGGCGTCGCGCCACGGGCGGGATCGAAGCGCGCGACGAGATCGCGCGCCGCCGCGGCGCGCAGGACGCGGTGCAGCTCGTGGTCCTCCACCCCGCCGAGGGAGACGCCGCCCGTCGCGAGGAGGCCGACGTCGAGCCGGCGCGCCGCGGCGGCGAGCTCCGTCGGGGGCACGGCCCGCCGCCCCTCGGGGGGGAGGTCGAGCCAGAGCGAGCCGGGGGGCACGACCTCGCGCAGGCGCGTCGCGAGCGCCGGCTCCCCGCAGACCACGTGCACCCCCGCCGCGCTGGCGGCGAGCGACGCGACCGGATCGAACGCGGGCTCGAGCCGCCGCTCCGAGACCACGCGACAGAGCGTCGCGTACCCGTCGCGATCGCGGGCGAGCAACAGCAGCGCGGGGACGGCGGAGCGGTCCTCGTCGGCCGCCGTGATCTCCGCGCCGAGCAGGGGTCGGACCCCCGCCGCGCGCGCCGCCTCGAGGAAGACGACGGCGCCGGCCATCGAGTCGCGGTCGGTCAGCGCGAGCGCACGGTACCCGAGCCGGGACGCCCGTTCCGCGAGGCGGGCGGGCGACGCCGTCCCCCAGAGAAGGGAGAAGTGGCTGCGAACGCGGAGCGGAACGAAGGACACGAGAGGACTCCCGGGCGGGACATGGAGCGCCGCCTATCGCGTCAGGGACGGGGTCCGCAGCACGAAGCCGTGCGCGTCCTGTCGGAGCCGGCCGAGGAGCGCGAGCGAGGGACCGGCGACGACGGCGGAGTGCCCGTACCGTTCGCGGATCGCGTCGAGCCCGTCGCACAGGGCGCGTCGGGCCGGATCGCCCGCCGCGTCGAAGCAGTCGAGCTGCCAGCTCCCGTCGGGCACGAAGCCGGAGAGCGCGCACCCGACGAGGTGCAACGCGACGCGGCGCGTGTGCGCCCGCTCGAACAGCTCGCCGGCCAGACGAAAGAGGCGGGTGTCGACCGTCACCCCCTCGCGGACCGAGCGTCGAGCCTCCTCCCCCTTCCCGTCGGCCGTCCGGATTCGCACGGAGACGGTTCGCGTCGCGAGCCCGAGCCCCCGCGCCGTGCGCGCGGCCCGCTCGACGAGGTAGTACAGCATCGCGCGGTGCTCCTCCGGATCGGACGTGTCCCGGTGGAAGCTCGTCTCGCGGGAGATCGAGGCGGGGACCTCCCGCGCCGACACGGCGCGCGTGTCGCGCCCGCGGCAGCGGTCGTAGAGCGCGTCGCCCCGGACCCCGTAGAGTGCGGTGAGCTCGGCGCGCGACAGCCGCCGCAGCGCGCCCGCCGTCGTGAGGTTCAGGTCGCGGAGGCTCGCCGCCGTGCGCGGCCCCACCCCCGGGAGCTGCTCGACCGGCAGGTTCGCGACGTGCTCGGCCTCCTTGCCCGGCTCGATGATCCCGAAGCCGTCCGGCTTCGCCCGGGCGGTGGCCAGCCGGGCCAGCATGCGGTTCGACCCCACGCCGACCGTGACGGCGAGACCGGTTCGCTCGCGGACCCGCCGCCGGAGCGCGCGCGCCACGTTCGACGCGTGCCCCCACAGCCGGCCGGTGCCGGTGAGGTCGAGCACCGCCTCGTCGAGGTACGTCTCCAGCGCGGGCGAGTAGTCGCGGCAGACGTCGAACACCGCCTCGGCGAAACAGCGGTACGTCGCGTAGTTGCCGTCGAGGATCACGAGGTCGGGGCAGGCGCGCCGGGCCTCGGGAAGCGTCATGGCGGTGCGGCAGCCGCGCGCGCGCGCCTCGTACGAGCAGCTCGCCACGACCCCGTTGCCGACCGCGACCGGCCGCCCCCGCAGACGGGGATCGCGCCGTTGCTCGACCGCGGCGAAGAACGCGTCGATGTCGACGTGCGCGATCACGGCGCGCCGGGCCGCCCGCGCTCCGCCGGAACGGGGCGACCGGGAGAGGGGGACCGCCGGGGATCGGCCGGCCGCGCCCGCCCGAACGGCACCGGGTCGGCGGCGACCTGCACGGCGTCGAGGTGCCAGGACACCTCGACCGCGTCGAAGTGGAGCTGGTAGAGATCGCCGGCGTCGTCGAGACAGGAGAAGTACAGAAGGCGGCGACCGCCCTGCCGCTCCTCCCAGCGGGCCGCCACCTGGCGCAGACGGTGGACGCGTCCCTTCCGGCGAAACGCGAGCGGGGTCACGCGGCGCCCGCGGAAGTCGGCGCGCACGCCGATCCGCTCCCTCAGGTCCTCGTAGATCATGACGGGAAAAGAATACTAGACAAATGGCTAGCTGTCAACGCTCGACCGCCGTCCGCGGGCTCCGGAGCGGTCGGCGCGTGCCCCCGGGGCGCCCGTCGGAGCGTGCGGCGCGGCCGCCTTGCGAGGCCCATCCCGGGCTGGGATAATCGGGGCGTCCCCTCCCGCCGCATCCGCATCCCGTCCGAGGAGCGCCCCGTGCCCCCACCGCGCTGGCTGGTCTCCGTCGCCCTCACCGCCCTGTTCCCGGCGCTCCCCGCCTCGCCCGCAAGCGCCCAACCCACGACCCGCGTGGAGGAGCTCCGCGGCCACGCCGAGCGCTTCCGGCTCGAGCTGGAAGCCCGCCGTCCCGCGCTCTACCACGCGCTGCGCTCCCGTCCGAGCCCCGCGCCCGCCGCGCTGCGGGAGGACCGGGACATCGAGCTCCAGTTCATCGGGGCGCGGAACCACCCCTTCTACCTCGGCGTAGAGAACCTCGACGCCGCGCAGACCGTCTCCACCGACCGGGTCTGGCCCGGGGGCGGAGCCGGCTTCGCTCTGACCGGCGCCGGCGCCGGCGCCGGTCGCCTGGGAGTGTGGGACGCGGGGGGCGTGCGCCTCACGCACGACGAGTTCGGTGGACGCGCCGAGCAGGGCGATTCTCCGAGTGGTACGCACTACCACTCCACGCACGTGGCCGGCACGCTCATCGCCGCGGGGGTCGACTCCGATGCCCGCGGAATGTCGTACGCCGCCCGGCTCCTCTGCTTCGACTGGGGAAGCGACGAGTCCGAGATGGCGGGCGCGGCGGCCGCCGGCATGTGGCTGTCGAACCACTCCTACGGCTACATCGCGGGCTGGCGCTACAACCCGGGTGACGGCGAGTGGTACTGGTATGGCGACCTGGACATCGACAGCAACGAGGACTACGGCTTCGGCTTCTACGCGTTCCTGAGCGAGGACTGGGACCAGGTCGCGTACGACGCTCCGTACTACCTCATCTGCAAGTCGGCGGGGAACAACCGCAACGACGACGGCCCCGGCTCCGGAGGCGGCCACTACCACTGGGACAACGCCGGCGAGGAGTGGGTCTGGTCGACCGACACCCACCAGCCCGACGGGGACGACACGTACGACACGCTCGCGTGGAACGCGACCGCCAAGAACATCCTGCTCGTCGGGGCGGTGGAGGACATCCCGGGCGGCTACTCCGGTCCGGGCAGCGTGGTCATGAGCTCGTTCAGCGACTGGGGACCGACGGACGACGGCCGCCTCAAGCCGGACGTCGTCGCGAACGGCATCGCCCTCTGGTCGACGATGAACGGCTCGGACAACGACTACGCGTCCCTGAGCGGAACGTCGATGGCCTCCCCGAACGCGTGCGGCTCCGCGAACCTCCTGGTCGACCACTACCGGCAGACCCACGGCGGAACGATCCCGACGGCCGCCCTCCTCAAGGCCATCCTCATCCAGACGGCCGACGAGTCCGGCTCGAGCGACGGGCCCGACTACTCCTACGGGTGGGGACTGGTCAATACGCTCTCCGCCGCCCAGCTCATCGACGACGACGGCGGAAACCCGGGCCGGCTCTTCATGGACACGCTGGCGAATCAAACGGTGCAACAGTACTGGTTCACCCAGAACTCCGCCGGGCCGGTGAGATTCACGCTCGCGTGGACGGACGTCCCGGGCACGCCGCCGGCCGACGCTATCGATCCCCCCGATCTCATGCTCGTGCACGACCTCGATCTCCGGTTGCAGGAGGACGACCTTCCCACGACGCCGCCGGAGCCGACCGTGGTCTACGAGCCCTGGGTGCTCGACCCGGCCGCCCCCACCGCGGCGGCGACGACCGGCGACAACTTCCGGGACAACGTGGAGCAGATCTGGGTCGCCGATCTTCCTCCCGGGCCGTACGAGATCTCGGTGACCCACAAGGGCGTGCTCACGACGGCATCGGCGGACTTCGCCCTCGCGAGCTCCGTCCCGCTCTCGACCACCCCTCCGGGCGGGACCGGGGT
>JALGZR010000284.1 GCA_025774805.1 bacterium | reverse complement strand
CGGCCAGGGCCGGTCTCCCAGCCCGCTCCCCGGGCCCCTCGAGCTTTGCCGGCACCACGCCTAGGTCCGGCACCGCAGCGGCCGGTGGGCCAGGCCGTTGCTCGGCAGGCAGAGGAAGACCCGCTGGCGTTCCTCGCTCGGATGCGGGAGGAGCGTGGGGAGGTGACGCTGCCCGGGCCGGAGCGCACGCTCCAGCCGCCCTTGGTCGGGGCGGCGGCCGTCCGGGTCCGGGGGACGGACGTGATCGAGATCGGGGCCAACCACGAGGACGCCTCGACGAACCTCCGGGCGAAGGCCGCTCGGGGAGAGCTCGTCGACAGGGGCATTGATCCGGAAACCGCGCTCACCCGCAAGAATCTCGAGGATGGCTATCTCGACCAGTACGGCCAGTTCGAGTCGTTCATGGGGCGTGGGGCCGGCCTCCAGCGCGGCCTCCTCACGGGACAGGTCGAGCCAGGTGGGGTATCGGCATTGGAAGGCGGGCTCCTCTCGGAGGAGTTGGAGAGCCGTTATCCGGCCGCAAAGAACATCGCCAAATCCCTCACCGAGGACCGCACCCCGGACGACGCCATACAGGTGGTACGGGAAACGCTGGAAGCCGGTGAGCTCGAGGAGGGGCCCGAGGGTGTCGAGATCATTGCACGGATGCTCGATGCGCGAGGGAATCCGAGCCTCGCGGCCCGGTTGCGGCAGGAAGTGTTAGGCCAACCTGCGGCCGAACCTGTCACCCCTGCGGCCCCCGCCGCGGCCCCTGAACCCGTCGCGGAGGTCACCCTGCCGGAATCCCTCTTGGCCGACCTCCAGGACCGTGCGGTCGAGATCAACGACTACCGGCAGCAGATCGCCACGGAGATCAACTCCGCGACCCAACTGCGGCTCAACCGGACCCAGCTTCAGGACGTTCACCGGCGCCTCGCCGACGCGGTCGGGGAGTTTGAGGCGCAGATCACTCCGTTGCCGTTGGAGTACCGGAGGCACCCGGCGGTCCGGGAGCTTGAGGCCGGCGCCCCGCACAGAGGGCATCGCGGGCGTCGAGCCAGTCGCGCCCGCCACTCCCGCATATACGCCCGGTGACATTCCCGGCAGTATCCCCGGCCCTCCGGTCGAGGGCGTTCCCGGCATCGCGGGCAGAGAGGTCGCACCGCCCGAAGGTACAACCCCCGTGGAGGATCCGCTGGAGTTTCTGCGCCGGATGCGACGGGAGATGCAGCGACCGCGGTCGGCCGAGGAGTTGGAGCCGCCACTCTATCAGCCCTCGAGCGATCCGTCCCAGTTTGTCATGCCGAAGGGCGTGGTCCGGATGGACATCTCCTGGATGCAACGAGACCCTGTCCGCCTCCAATTCAAGCAGCTCGGGAGTTCCGGTGTCGGCAGGGAGATCAAGAGCGCCGAGCGTTGGAACAAAGACCTCGCCGGCGTACTGGCCGTCTGGTACGACCCGGCCAACGGGGTGACCTATGTCGTCAACGGGCACCATCGGCACTGGCTGGGTGAGGCGGCTCGCGAGCGTGGCGAGGACGTCCAGCCGGTCAACGTCCAGTTCATCAAGGCTGATACGGCGGAGGAGGCCCGCGCCGCCGGCGCCTACTTCAACATCGCGGAGGAACGGGGGACGCCGGTCGATGTCGCCAAGTTGATGCGCGACATGAATCAGACGATTGCGGACCTCAAGGCCTTCGGCGTACCGATCGACGGACAGCTTGCCCGAAAAGGGGTGGCCCTCTCCCGGCTGGCGCCGGAGGTGTTCGACGCCGTCGCCCGGGTGGAGGTGGATGAGAAGTTCGGCGTGGCGATCGGTGAGATCCTGGGCGATGCGGAGCCAGCCTTGCAGCGGCAGGCGCTCGAGGCGGTGCGTGGCTCCCGGCTCACCGAGGCCGAGGCTCGGGAGGTGGCGAGACAGATCGGCGCGGCCGGCGTCGAGACTCGGACGGAGGAAACGCTCTTCGGCACGGAGGAAGTTGCCGAATCGCTCTATGTCCCTCGCGCCCAGGTGGCAGCCGCACTGAAACGGCAACTGGCGAAGGATCGGAAACTGTTTGGCTATGTTACTAAGGGCGCTCGGGCGGAAGAGCTGCAACGGGCCGAGGGCACGACGATCAACGTCGAGGCGGCCCCGTAGCGCAGGCGGTGACGGATGCCGCCAGGAGAGTGGTGAATGGCGAACGACTCCAAGAGGTCGTCGGAGCAGTCTACCCCAACGTCACCGACGCCATCCGACAGGAACTCGCAGCTCTTGGCCCAGTGGGCGGAATTAGTCCGGGAGCAGAAGCGGCTCGGCCTGTTCCGCCCGGCGAAGGGCGCGAAGGACGTCCCCCCACCGGAGAAATAGAGCCCCTCCTAGATGAGCCGGCCGGGGCTCCCGTGTACCGCACCTTCTTCCGACAGGGGGCCCAGGTGCAGATCATGGAGTCGGCTGAGATACCTCGCCGCGTTGATAAGGGGCCGCTCGGGTCGTACCTCAGCCTCACCGATACGCGGGGGCGGGAACAGCTCGTTCCGATGGACGCCGTGATTGACGTTACCGATCAGCACGGCAACGCGGTCTCGCCTTCCACCGGAGAGATAGAGCCCCTCCTCGACGAGCCGGCCCCCGGCCAACGTGGTCTCTTTGGCGAAGAACCCGTAGCGGAACAGCAGATGTTTGGCGCCCGGGAGGGCACCGAACGGGCCCGCTCCCTCTCACAGACCGAGCAGGCGTACCTGGGGGAGCTTCAGAAGCTCCGCCAAGAGCGGAATCTCCTGCCCCAGACCCCGGAGAACGCGGCCCGGCACCGCGAGCTGGCCCGGGAGATCATGCAGCGCGAAAAGCTGGTGAACCGCCACGAGGCGATCACCGCGGAGGAGCTCGCGACTGAGGCCGCGACCCAGGAACAAACGGTGATCGACAACCCCGAGCTGCCGCTGTTCGATGTGGTCTCCGACATGGGCCCGTTCG
>JALGZR010000151.1 GCA_025774805.1 bacterium | reverse complement strand
TTCCAGTACATGTTCGGGTTCGCGCGGCGAACGTCGACCCCCCAGAGCGGGAGGAAGTCCAGCGGGATCACGTTCACCCCGTAGTAGTCGCGGAGCTTGGTCGTGATGTTCAGGTTCACGCCCGAATCGTAGAGATTGTAAGGCCGTCCGAGCAGGACGATGCCCGGCTCGCCCTGGTCGTGGAGGATCTGCAGAGCCTCGCGGCCCGTGTCGACGAGGTCCCGCTCGAACACCTTCTGGGCCTTGTAGGCCGACCGGAGGGCCCGCTCGCCCTCCCGGGTGGAGACCCCGAGCCTCTTCCACGTCTCCCGCAGCTCCTTCTTCACGGCGTCGAAACCCCACCGGAAGTGGATGTTGGGGAGGAGGAGCCGATCCCCGATGCGCTCGCGGAATCCCGACTGCCTCACCACGAAGGGGAGGGTCTGTCCCCAGGGACAGAGGTGGGACTCCGTCTCGGGGGTGTCGGTCTCGGCGTTGACGACGTTGGGAACGAAGAGGAAGTCGATCTCCTTGTCCAGGACGTTTCCGACGTGGCCGTGGGCGATCTTGATGGGGAAGCAGGGTTCCGCGACCGTCGCCTCGAGTCCCAGGTTCGCGATCTGCTTGGTCGTCGGTTCGGAGATCACGACGCGGCAGCCGAGCTCGGTGAAGTGCCGGCTCCAGAAGGGGAACCGATCGTAGAAGTACATGGCACGCGGGATCCCGATCCGCGGCGATCCCTCTCGCTCCGGATCGAACTCGGCGTAGAGCGTCTTTTCCCGGTAGCGGATGAGATCGGGAATCACCGCCTCCCGATCGACTTTCGGCCGCTTCCGGAATCTCTCGGAGCACTTGTCGCCCCAGTAGGTCTTCTCGGACTCGACCTTGAACTCCTGGATGTCGCAGTAGTTCGAACAGGCCTTGCACGTGAAGTCCCGGATCGAGTAGTCGACCGCCTCGAGGGAGAACCCGCGAAACGTGGTCGTCTTTCCCGTCTGACGGATCTTCTCCTGGGCGAGGATTGCCATTCCGATCGCCCCGACGACTCCGTTGTGAGGCGGGACGATGATCCGCTTGCCGAGAATGGTGGCGAACGCGGCGCCCACCGCGTCGTTGTAGGCGGTGCCGCCCTGGAAGTAGATGACGTCGCCGATCTTCCTTCCCCGAACGACCCGATTCAGATAGTTGAGCGCGATCGAGTACGCGAGCCCCGCAACGAGGTCCTCGACCTTGGCGCCCTTCTGGAGGTAGGGAATGATGTCCTTCTCGATGAAGACCGTGCACCGCTCTCCGAGCCGGATCGGCCCGTTCGAGGAGAGGGCGAGCTCGGAGAACTCCTCCTTGACCGAGATGCCGAGTCGCTCCGCCTGCTCTTCCAGGAACGACCCGGTGCCGGCGGCGCACGCCTCGTTCATGGCGAAGTCCACCACCACCCCGTCCTGGATCGAGATGAACTTCGAGTCCTGCCCGCCGATCTCGAAGATCGTGTCCACGCCGTCCCCGATCAGCTTCTTCCCGATGTGGGAGGCGCCGGTCTCGTGGGCGGTGATCTCGTTGTTGATCGTGTCGGCGCCGATGAGCTCGCCGATCAGCTCGCGACCCGATCCGGTGGTCCCCACCCCGAGAATGCGGATCTTCTCGCCGATCTTCCGCTCGATCTCCTTGAGCCCCTCGTTCACGACCTCGATCGGGCGGGCCTGGGTGCGCGTGTAGATCTCGTGGATCACGTTGAAGTCCTCGTCGGTCACCACGAGGTTCGTCGACACCGAGCCGATGTCGATGCCGAGAAACGCGTCGACACGATCGACGCCGTCGGGGAACCGGTAGCGACGCACCCGATCACGGAAGAGGGAGACGTTCTCCATGGAGAGCGGTTCCGACCGGGGGAACGTCTCGACCCCGGTTCCCGGATCCAGGTTCAGGACGCGGGCGGAGACGGCCCGGCCGCTCCCCTCGTCGTGATCGGCTTTCCGCGCCCCCAGGAGCGCCGCACCGATCGCGCCCATCCACGCATGCTCCCGCGGCACGAAGAACCCGTCCTCTTCCAAATCGAAGAGAGATCGCATGGCGCCGACCACGCCGGAGTTCGCGGCGACTCCGCCGATGAACGCGACCGGGGCCTCGATCTTCTTGCCCTTCGTGATGCTGGCCTTGTAGTTCCTCGCCACCGCCTCGCAGAGGCCCTTCAGGACCTCGGGAGGCTCGTACCCCTTCTGTTGGGAGTGGATCATGTCGCTCTTGGCGAAGACCGAGCAGCGCCCCGCGATCGTCGGCGTCCGCGTCGCGCCCGACGTGATCCTTCCCACGTCTTCGATCTTGTACTGGAGCCGGCTCGCCTGCTGGTCCATGAAGGAACCGGTCCCCGCGGCGCAGTCCCCGTTCGTCTCGTAGTCCACGATGCCGACCGATCCGTCGCCGGTCGGGGCGAGGCGGAGATACTTGGAGTTCTCGCCCCCCATCTCAAGGATGGTCCGCACTTCGGGGTGCAGGTGCGCGACGCCCGTGGCCACGGCCCGGAACTCGTTCTCGTGGGTCGTCTGCAGCGTGGACGCCAGGTGCTTACCGCCGGAGCCGGTGACGATGACGCGATTCACCTCTCCCTCGGGGAGAAGGCGAAAGAGCTCGCGCAGCATCTCGAGAGCCACTTCCCGAGGTCTTCCCCGATGGCGCTCGTACGGGGAGAGTGCGAGAACCGCGTCGCCCGCCTCGGCAATCCGGTAGTGGCTCTTCTCGGGAGGGATCGACCGCAGGACGTCTTCTCCCGATCCGAAGGCGACCGCCGCGATCTTGACGCTGATGGAACCGACGTCCACCCCGATAACGAGGCTTCGGTGACTCGAGTCCGAGACCATCCCGTCCCTTCTCCCCCTCACGACGAGGCCTGCGGTGAGACCTCGACACGCATCACCAATTCTGGGGCGAACCGGAACCTGACCCGGACATCACACCACGACCGGGGGCGACTTCGTCAAGAGGAGTTTGCGCGCTCGGTACCGCGCCCGGAAGGTACTGCCTGGCGCGTCTTTACGGCCGGGGAGAGGGGGGGAGAAAGTGGACGGCGGGTTCGAGAATGGCGCCGCGCCCGCCGGCCGTTCTCCCCGTCCGGTTCGACCCTCGCCCCTCGCCCTGCCCCCCGGCCGTTCGCCGGCCGCTCCGCTCAGACCCGGAGTCTCAGGACCAGCGCGATCCGGTCGAGTCGCATCGTGTACGTCCGCTTCTTCTTGTCGTACTCGATCTGCAGGTAGTCCTTGGGCCGAGTTCCCGTTCCGAGCAGGCTCTCGAAGCCCTCCGGAAGCCTCCCCTTCACGGAGGCGATGAACACTTTCGACAGGGGCTTCGATGAAGGTCCCGGCCGGAACTTCGGGAAGTAGCGACGGACGGCTCCGTCGTCGCAGCGGAAACCCCGGCCCACGAGATGGGCGAGGACCATGTGGATCAGGAGTTGCTTGCGGAGAAGGCGAGGACGCGTGAGTTTCACGTTCGGGAGTTCCCTGACCCTCACCCCGACGCCCCAGGGCGCCCGGGTCACGAGGGCGACGGTGAACTGCTCGGCCTGGGCAGTGAGCTTCTCGAGGAATCGCGTCACGGCATCGGCGGACGGACCCCTCTTCGCCCCCGGCTTTCCGTTCGGTCCCGGCAGCACTTCCCGGCAGATCTCTCCGAGGTCCGAATCGGCCCCTCCCAAGTCCGCCCGGATCTCCAGCCGAGGAACGGGGAAGTCCTTCTCCTTTCCCTCGAGGACGCGGGCCGGCTCGTCGTACTTCATCGAGAGCTGGTAGTCCCACGGGAGCTGGTCGGTCCACTGCGGCCCATCGACCAGATCACAGGACCACTGCCTTTTGACCACGGTCGCGAGTGGCTCGGCCGTGATGTTTTCGAGTGCGTAGACCCCCTCACTCCGCTTCGGGCGGAACCTCGCTCGAACCAGGACCTCCAAGGGACACGACTGTACGTTCGCGTCGGTGCCGCCGACGGCGTTCCAGATCTCGTTCAGGGTGCTGCGACTCGTGGCAACCTTCGTGGCTCCCAGAGTTCCCAGGCGGTTCACTCCCTCCAGGACGATCGTGTTCTCGGTGCGTCCACAGAAGTAGCGCCGGATCACCCCGTAGTCCTCCTCCAGATCCCGTGGCCCGTTCATCCGGGGTTCGTGCTTCTCTCCCGTCACGCGGTTGAGGACGATGCGGTTCTTTCCGTCGCCGGCGAAACAGTAGCAGCACGCCTCATCGAGCTTCCGGAGTCGCCTGGCGAGCCAGACCTCCCCGGCGCCGAGAGACGAGTCTTCCCCCGCGGCGCGGCGGGCCTTCGGGTCGAGGTACAGTGAGGTGTCGCCGATCAGAATGATGTTCTCGGCGGGTTGGATTTCGGGACGGCTCGGCTCGAGGACGATTCCCTCGAACTCGGGGAGAGGGAAGTAGCGGCTGATCTGGGCTGCCGCGAGCCCGTCGCGAATGTCGTCTCGCGCGTTGGCGAGAGCGAGGATGCGACCCGTTCGATGCTCGAAGAACGGCCGGAAGAACCCCCAATGGGAGTCGATACGCTCCATGTGATTCATCGACATCATCATCCCCCGAAGCGTCAGCGCGCTGTCCGCCGTGAGTGTCTCTCCTTTCCCGGGCCCTCGGGTTTGTCCTCCCAAGGTCGGGGGAGTCTAGCAAAGCGGCCCCCCGGAATCTCAACCCCCGGTCCGCTTTCGAAACCCCGGTCCCCCGAATCTCCGGTCCGCCGGCCGGGTCGCTCCCCGAACACGGAGAAGACGGGAATGTCGTGGGTCCACCCCGTTTACCGCGAATGTGCGGGGAACTCCGCGCCATTTGGAAAGGCCGGTGGGGAGGGCCCCGCTCCCTGGAGGTCCGGAGGAGCAATCTGGTACAGACCCTCTACGCGGGATCGCCCCGCGGGACTTCCACCGAGGAGAGACGATCATGAGTGCGACCATGACCAAGACCGGAGAGGT
>JALGZR010000072.1 GCA_025774805.1 bacterium | reverse complement strand
AAGAGGACGGCCTCGGCGAACGAGGTCCCGTCGAGACGAGCCACGAGATGGGTGAGCGCGACGGCGGCGGCGAGAGGCCCGAACGCGAGGAGGGCCGCGCGGAGGGTGCCGCCCCCCCCACCTTCAGCTCGCCGGGTCGCCCTCATGAGCGATCCGCTCCAGAATGCGTCTCAACGACCCCTTCAGCCGGACGAGCGCGGCGAGGTCGTCGTAGATCGTGAGCAGGAGCTGGACACGTGTGTCGAGATCTTCGATCCAGTCCACCGGCACCTCGCCCATGCGATGGCCCGACTTCTCCGAGAGAATGAGGAGCTCGGTGTCGAAGAACCACTTTCGGTCCTCCACGTGCGGAATGAGCCGTCTGGCCGCGGCCCGGCGGATTCCCTTGAACCCGCGAGGTTGTAGCCGCGCGAGAGGATCTCGCGCTTCAGGCTGCGCGTCGTGTCCGCATCCCGCCGCAGGCGCGAGCCGATGACCACGTCGCAGCCATCCTCGAGGAGGCGGATCATCTCGGGGAACGCGTTCAGGTTCGTCGAGAGATCCACGTCCATGTAGGTGAGGAACTCGGCCGGGCTGTCGAGCCATGCCGCGCGCAGAGCTCCCCCCCGTCCCTTGACGGGAAGACGCCGGTACTCGACGACGTCGTGCTCCGCGGCGAGACGGCGGGCCACCTCTTCCGTGTTATCGATCGAGGCGTTGTCGATGATGAGCACCCGGTAGGGCGGATCCACGTTCTCCCGAAGGAACGCCAGAAGCGCCGGGACGCTCCGGGAGAGGATCCGCTCCTCGTTGTAGACCGGGACGACGATGTCGATGCGCGGAGGGACCGGATCGTTCGCGGGAGTCTCGGGCACGGACGGGCTCGCGTGGGGCGAGAGAAGAGGCAGTTCCCGGACTCTCCGGGGCCGGGTGGGAGCTTGAAGAGAATTGTACCGCGCCGCGTCGGTGTCCGGCCAGCGGGGGCGTCGCGGGGCCCGAGAGAATCGTCTATGCTGTCGCCCATGGACGCGAGCGCGAGGAAACGCAAAGAGTCCCCACCGATTTCGATTCCACCGGGCCCGGTGCTCGCCGTCTGTGGGTGGAGCGGCTCGGGCAAGACGACGCTGCTCCGCGCCGTCATCTCCGATCTGGTGGCACGGGGCCTTTCCGTCGCGGCGGTCAAGCACGCGGCGCACGGATTCGACGTCGATCCCGAGGGGAAGGACTCCGACCGCCTGTTTCGGGCGGGAGCCGACGTCTTCCTACGGGGACCTCAGGAGTCGCTGATCCGGACCCGCACGGACGATCTTCCCGCCGTGCTGGGCTCGCTTCTCGGTGCGTACGACCTCGTGCTCGTGGAAGGACACAAACGGACCCCGCTGCCCAAGGTATGGCTCGCCTCGGAGTCCGAAGGAGAGCCGCCGCCGGAGATAACCGACGTCATCGAGGTGCTGCCCTGGAACGGATCCCGACCGGAGGCCCTTCGCCGGATCATCGATGCCTGGCTACCGGACGCGTGGAGGCGGCCCCCGGTCTACGCCGGGGTTCTCGTAGGAGGGGCGAGCCGACGCATGGGGCGCCCCAAGCAGATGCTGGAGCTCGGGGGGAAGACGTTTCTGCGCCGCGCGGTGGACGCTCTCGCCCCGCACGCTCAGAGGGTCGTCGTTCTCGGGGACGGGCCTCTTCCCGCCGGCGGCGAGGGGCTCCCCCGCCTCTCGGATCCGCCCCGGCTGCAGGGACCTCTGGCCGGCATTCTCGGCGCGATGCGCTGGGCGCCGGAAGCCACCTGGATCCTGGCCGGATGTGATCAGCCGCTCATCACCCCCGAAGCCGTCGAGTGGCTCCTCTCCGAGAGGGGCCCGGGCAGGTGGGCGGTCCTGCCCCGTAGGGGTGCCGACGGGGTCGAGCCGCTTCTGGCCGTCTACGACGCGCGGGCCCGCCGCGTTCTCGAGGGCCTGGCGTCGACGGGGTGTCTCGCCCCGACCGCACTCGCGGATCATCCACGGGTTCACTCGCCCGCCCCACCCTCCGCCCTGGCACCCGCGTGGCGAAACGTGAACACGCGCGAAGATCTCGCGGAGCTCGAGCGGGGGTTCCTCCGCTGAGGAAGGCGAACGCGCTCACCCGTGCTCGGCTTGACCGGATCGAGACCGACGGTCGATAATCCGCGCGTGTGGCCCCCGCGGATCCTCTGCGCCGGCTCCCCGCCGGCTCTTCGATCACGTTCCAGGAGGCGTTCCCGATGCGCTCGCTCCTTCCCGGCCGCTCCCGCGCGGCCCTGGTTCTCATGCTCGCTCTGGGACTCGGAGCGTCCGCTCTGCTGACCGGCTGCGGGGACGACGACGGTCCGGTCGTGGTCCAGGATCTCCCCGACGCCGTGGCGCTCATGCAGGCTCTCGCCGATTCGCTCGCGAACATCCCGGACGATCCCGACGAGGACGACATCCGTCCGAGACGCTACACGGTGATCCGCAACGGATTCGACGCGATCTTGGCCGCGGACCCGTCCAATCGCATTGCCCACCTGGGTGTCGGAATCCTGGAGGTCCTCGAGATCAACTACGACGCCGATCTGTGGGCGTTTCTCGACGACCTCATCGACTACTCGGACTCGACGAGCGGCCGTAGCAGCTCCGGCGGCCTCTTTGTCCGACTGGGATCTCCAATCCTCCGAAACCAGTTCACGCTTCTCGCCACGGCGCCGCGGGAGCTGATGCGACGGTCGATGCGGGCGATCCCCTCGAGCCTGACCGTGGCCCGAGCTCAGGCGCTCATCGACAGCGTCGTGATTCCGGCCCTCACGGAGTCGATCACTCATCTGGAGCAGGCGGAGGCGGACGGCGGGCCCGTGTTCAACCTGACCGTCGAGGACGAGAGCTACGAGATCGACATCGGGGAGATCTACGCGTTTCACGCGGCGACCCACGCCGCGCGGGCCGCGTTCCGCCTTCTCACCGCCTACGATCTCGGGTTACCCGGACCGGACGGTACGTACGGCTGGATCGACACGATGAACGACATCCCGACGTGCGAGAGGGACGGGGAGTTCGAGCTCGTCTCCGCCGACTCGAGCCGCCGCATCTCGATCAACTACGGACAGGATCCCGGCTCGGCGGCGAAGGACTCCGTCGGCGTGGCGATCATCCAGTACAACCTCGAGCAGCGGCCCGATTTCCTGCGGCAGCGCACGGGTGGTCTGGCCGGGGTGCTCGCGGACATGCGCCGCATCCGGGAGCTCCTCTCGCTGGGTGTCGCCGCGGTCAAGGGCGAGAGCGACGACCAGATGAACGACGTGATCAAGATCGTCGACCTCACGGACATCGACCAAGACATCGCGAATGCGACGGATCCGCCGAACTTCGCGGAGAACTTCACGACGATCGAGGACGTCTTGAACTGGGTGAATCAGATTCTCTCCGGCCCTTACGACGTGCAGGAGGACGGAGAGTTCGGGCCCATCGAGATCACGGTGGATCTCGCCGGGTTCCTCGGTAACGCGCCCCTGGACTGGAATTCCCTGCTGCCTTTCCATCAGTTCAGGCCGCCGGCGAGCTGGGTCGAGGCCGACACCACCCTCGACGTCACCTTTGGCTCGCCCTACGGAGTGCCTCACAGCGTCATCGACTGCGAGACCGGGGTCGAGACCTGGCGGAGCGACGTCTTCGAGACCCGCCGTCTGGACATCAACTACAGTGTCAATCCCATCGAGTTCCTCGACGGTCCGGGCGGTTCCGTCATCGACCTCGATGTGGTGAAGATCCCCTACTTCGACAATTACACGCTCGGCGGGCTCTTCCCCGGCGCGACTCGGGCCACGTGGGAAACGATTCGCGACAACGCGGGGTGGTAGCGGGGCGGAAGACGTTCGTTCTCGCGGGAGCGATTCTGATCGGGGGAGTCGCCGGGGGCGGCTCCCCCCCCGTGTGCCGGGCCTTCGATTTGCCGCGCATCGACACGATTCTGGGAACGTCCGACCCCCTCGCCGTCTTCCCGGAGACCTTGCCGGAACGGGGCGCCGTCCGGGCTCTCGGCGAGTACCGGGAGCTGTATCACTACGAGCGGGATCCCGAGTTCCAGAACTTCAGCCTCTGGAACGTGCGATGGGCCGCCCTCGTGCGGACGGGGCGAATCTGGGCCGGGTGGCGGCACGGAAGGGATCGCATCGACTTCGCGCAGAGGGAGGTCCACGAGGAGGAGGACGTCCTCGACGGGGAGCGGGACGTGGGGCACCACGCCTTGCTGCTCGCCGCACGCGACGAGCGCGGAGACCTTCGACTGCTCATCGGCATGTCCCGGCCCTACGAGGCGGGGCTCGAGCTCCGGGGCTCCGGGGGTCTGCTCGAGAGCTTGCGCTGGCGAACCTGGGTCCGGGAGTCACGGACGGACCTCCGGCAGACGGTGCGGGGGACCACGTTCTTCTTTCCGTTTCCGTACCGGGACGCGAACGCCGCCATCGAGGCCCGGTCCCGTCCCATCCGAGGATTGCGGTTCCGCGGCGGTGGCGAGGTCCAGCAGGTGCTCGGGCGGAAGCACCGGTCCGACTGGTACAACGTGATCGACGTCATGCGCCTGCGGGCCGAGGTCGACGTCGAGCGCACGGACGATCCCCGCCTCGATCTCCGGACGTTCGTGGGGCGTACGGTCCTCGGAGCGGAAATGGCTCTCGGCGGCACGGTCTACGGGCGAGCGAGGGACCTCCGCTCCTATCACGGCGGGACGGAGCTCGGGTGGCGATGGGGGACCCGGCGCGAACGCGGAGAGGTCCGTCTCGCCCTCGGAGGGGAGGGACGGTGGCTGCACAGCAACGATCCGAGCTTCCTCGACGTCTGGCCGTTCACGGTCTGGGACGTGTTCACGGCGACCCGCTACCGTCTGGAGCGGCTCCGCCAGCACTGGACGGCGGTCTACGCCCGAGGTTCGTGGCAGGGTGAGTTCGGGAGATCGATCGACCTCGGTCTCGACGCTCGCCTCGAGTGGTGGAGCAGCGGAGGGGATCTCTTCTGGAAGAAACGGGTCCCGGTATTCCCGTTCTTCTTCTTCCGCTTCGTACACGATCGGGAGTCTCTCGCACTCGACGCGACGAACGGGCTCCAGGCCGACGCGTTCGCGCGGTTCCCGATCGGGCCCGGTACCCACCTGCGCCTCGACGCTCGAATCGTCGCACCGTTCGGGGATCGGGAGGACGGTGAGCCGGAGACGGGAGACGGCGACGGGGAGCCTCCGATCGAGGCGTCGGAGAAGAGCGAGCGCGGGGGTATCACGCTGCGCGCGATCCTGACGAGCGCGTGGTGAGGCGAAGAGGAGGCGCTCGCTCGGTCCACGTCGACGCGGCGGCCCTCGCACCGCCCTCGGGCCCCGGTCCGAGCGCCCGACTGGTTCGAACCCGCTCCCCGTGCTACCGTGCCGTCGCGAGCAGCTCGTATCGAAGGATTTGCGGAGGGTTGATCATGCGATGTGTCCTCTTGGCCGGCGCGCTGGCTGTCCTGTTCCCGGCGGCGGCGGCCATCTCCGAGGAACCGGCTCCGGAAGCCGAGATCGCGCCGGTGAAACCGGCGCTTCTGGTCATCGACATTCAGAACAAGTACCTGCCGATGATGGACGAACGGGAGCGGGACTCGGCCCTGCGGATGATCAACGGATACATCTGGAAGTTCCGACAGCACGGACGGCCGGTGATCCGCGTCTATCACACCGATCTCCAATGGGGTCCGGATCCGGACAGCGAGGACTTCGAGTTCCCGGAGTCGGTCCTCATCGAGGAGGACGATCCCAAGGTCGTCAAGAACCACCCCAGCGCCTTCACGAAGACCGAATTGGACGATGTTCTGAAGGAACGGGACGTGAACACCGTCTTCCTCTGCGGTCTCAGTGCCACCGGGTGCGTCCTGGCAACGTACTTCGGGGCCATGGACCGCGAATACGAAGCGTTCCTGTGCGAGGGTGCTCTCCTGAGCGCCGATGCCGAGCAGACGGAGACGATCAAGGACATCCTCGACTCGGTCACGTGGGGAGGGCTCGACGTGATCCTCCGCGCGGCGGCTCGGTAGCCCGATGACGGTTTCATAGCCGCCCGCTTTCCCGGACCACCGACGAAATCCGCCCGGCGGGGAGAGGGGCGTTCCTCGTCCGCCGAGCGACCGGAAACCGGTCAGGCGGTGGTCCTGGTCGCGGGGGTCTCCCCGTTCGCGGAGATCCCGAGGGAAGCCCTACTGACCGCCCGCCCCTTCTCCCTGGGTATGCAGGCAACCCCAGATGCAGTGGGTGAGTTCTCGGATGATCGCCCTCACGGCCGCGGCGTGGCGCTGATTCTCGGCTCGAAGGCACTCCGGGTCTCCACGACAGTCGCGCACGTTCTGTCGGTGCAGTTGAGATTCCGCGCGCAGTGCGTCGTGCGCCTCCCTCAGACAATCATGGAGGCAGACCCAGAGTGGGTTGTGGTCGTCCCTGGGCGGGGCGCTTCGAAGCTGATCGTGCAGAGGTTCATCGTTGAAGAGCTGCTCGATGAGAACCTCGTCATCGAGAAGCTCCCCCTGGAGAAGCTCATCGCGCAGAAGCTGGTCGATGTCGAGTTCCTCGTTCGTCGAAGAAACCCCGTCGTCGACTTTCGAGCACTGAGAGGCGCCGGCGAGCGCGATCAGGGCGAGAAAGAGCACCGGTAGCGCCATTCTCGAGCGAAGGGAGCGACGATCGTTGACCATGATTGAAATCCCTCAACGATAGAGGTGGATTGGATCGAAACGGTGGCAGTAAGGACTTGTAGCGCGCCGGGACGTGCGGGTCGGCTCGTCCAGAGCGAGCGAATTCGGGGACGGACGCGGCCGGGCGGAGGTCCTCACAACCCCTGCGTCCAGTCAACTCCCCCGGAGAGGGTGTCCAGGTGCAGGAGCGCCGCGTGCAAGCCTACCCGGCCGAGCACTCGGAAACGAATACCAGCATTGACTTTCTCGGTGTCATAGTCAAGCAGAAACGAGCCGCGATCGGAGACCGTGAGCTCCGTCCCCCCGAAGAACCCGTCCAGCACGTGGCCCCGGGCGTCGAGCGCCTTCGATCCGTACCCTGCCGAGATCCGCGCCCGAACCGTCTCCGTTTTCAGAACGGACTTCGTGGCAACGATATACAGTGCGTGAAACAGGCGGGTCCCTCGAGCGTCGTCGATTCCGACCGCCAGAGCCGGCAATCTCCCCTCCTCGAGCACGAGCAACCGCGCACTGCCCATGCGATCCACGCTGGGAACGCCGCTGTCCCGGGGGAAGGGCACTTCCCGGAAGGCGGTCGCCCGGACGGACACCTCGATGCGGGGCAGGAATCCCACGGACACGAAGTAGATCTCGTTGTCCGCTCTTCCCCGTTCTTTGTAGGCCCATTTCTCGTCGATGACGGCGACTCCGATTCGGAAAGACCGATCCGGCAAGATCTCCGCAGTCGGAGTGTTGGCGAGCCCCGTGGTTCCGTTCAGGGAGAAGCCGGACACGGTCGGCTCGTCCCCGGACGCCCGGCCCGCGCCCGGAAGCACCAGAAGCAGCGACACCGCGACGCCTCCGCGGAGCCTCCGGCCCGTCTCCTCAATGGTGAACGGCACTTCGGACATCCTCTAGGTTGTTCCAAAGGAAGGTCGGGTACAGTCTCTTGCGAAGGCGATCGAGGTTGTCGAACAGAGAGACCTGGCGCCCCACGTCGGCGACCGAGTCCCGGTACTCGAAGGGAAAGGCCGGGACCGTCGTCAGTCGGAGGCGCGACGGCCTCGACCATCGTTCCACCGGCAACGGCAACCTCAGGAGGAGCCCGACCAGGTCATCCTGTTCCGTCTTGATGCCGAAGAAACCCACCTCGACCTCTCCGAAGCGTCGAGCGACGTCGAGGCGCACTCCGAGCTCCTGCTCCATGAATCGCGCCGCCTTCACCGACGTTTCGAGATCGACCCCCCGCAATCGGTGCGTCAGGCCGAGAAACGCCGACCAGGTTTCCGGGTCGGAGTATCGAGTGGTCTCCTCCGTGAACTCCAGCAGCCCGCTGAGATCGCCCCCCGCCGTCACTTCCAGCCCTCCGGACCAGAGGAGCTTGCCGGTCTCTCCCGCCAGACCGTACCGGTCGCCGGAGAAGTACCCTCCGCTCAGAGCGGCGAGCCACCCGCCCGGCAGCCACCCCCCCCACGACACGGTCGACCGCCCCGGGGAGACTCGGGCCGCGTTCCGGTCCAGGTCGTTGTCGACCTGAACGATCACCTGAGCCGAGAGCAGAGTTCCGGGAAGCGGAGCCATCACGGCTTCGGGCGCGATCTGGAACTCGGAGCGAAACGGATCGAACGAGCTGCCGAGCTCGAAGTTGAAGAGCGGGCGGACGCGAACGTCCGTTCTCCGGAACGACAGGTGTTCGCGCGGTGGGGAGCCGGCGCGGATCGACTCCGGCCCGCCGTCGGCGGCTCGAACGGTGAGCCTCTCTCGAAACCAGCCGGCGGGCCTCTCTCCTCGGAGAAAGGCCAGCCAGTCCGCCGCGGCGGCGGCGACCGAGAGAAGAGGAACACCACGGTTCTGCGGGATGAGCTCGAGGTGCCCTTCGGGGGGGACGTCGGACGCGGCGAGGAAGGCCACCCTTCCGAGGGCGGCGAGCTCGTCGCGGTACGATCGATTCTCGTACCAGACCGAGGTCGAACCCGCGTGTTGCCGAACGGCCAGGTTCTCGAAGCCGTCCTCGACGAGGGCGCGAATCAGACGGGTCGGCATCGGCACGAGGTCCGGGGAGCTCCCCGGACGCTCGGCTCCCGTCGCGGGAGGACGCCCCCCGAGCGAGAGCGCTGCGAGGAGGAACTGAAGGCCCGCGAACGCTGTGCGAAGGAGCGGCCTCATTCCGACTCTACTCCTCGAAGCGAACCGGATGCGGACTCGCGTTGAATCGCCGATCCCGCGCCTCCCCCGTACCGGTTCCTCTGTACGAACCAGAGAGGCGAGGATAGCACCGGTGAGCACCGTGCGCCCGCCTTGCCCCCAGGAATGGAGTTCGCGGTCGGTTCGGGGGTGATCTCTTCACGACGAGCCTGGTGAGAAAAGCGGACTACGGCCGGTCCACGACCAACTGCGCTCGCTCGACGACCAGTGGGTCGCTCTCGGCGTCGCGGATCTCCGCCGCGAGACGCACCGCCGCCGCCGTGGGAACGTGATAGAGGCAGTTAAGAACGGCCACCAGCTCCTCGCGGTCGGCATCGCTCCCGAGCCCGCGATCCCGAAGGGCCTGGTACCGGGTTCTCAGAAGCGGAACCGTGCGGGGATCGCCGAGGGACGCCAGATCGATGTAGAAGAGCGTCTCCGAGTTCGCGGTCAGGAGCTGAAAGACGTCGTGTTCTCCGACCCGGTCGATGCCGTAGTGGGCGAGCGTCCGCAACAGCTCGCGCACGAGGGTTCGGGAGCCGCCCGTCTCGAGGTGGCCATCGAGGATGCGCCGACCGGCGGTCGCGAGCCGGGGCCGAAGTGAGCTCTTACGGCAGCTCCGGAAACGCGCGGCCGCGTTGGGTCCCGCCCACCGGTTCCGGGCCGCGTGACCGTCCCAGCGCAGACAACCCAGACAGTGGAGCGGCCGGGCGTCGGTCAGACCCTCCGCGAAGCGCTCGATGCAGGTCAGGTAGTCCTGCGCGCCGTCGCTGCACTCTCCCGCGTACACGGGAGAGAGCGGGCTCGCCAGAAACGAGGCGCTCACGAAGAGGGCCGCGACCACGCTCCGACCGACGCGCCGCCCGCCAGACCTTGATTCCGACATCGGAGCCCCTTCTCTCGCGTTCATCGACTCGCTGTCCTCGAACGGGGTTCGGTCATCCGAACCGGCCCCCGACCCTACCACATCGTGCTCATGGTCATCGCGTCGAAGTCGCGCGCGAGCCGGATGATCCAGGAGACGTTCCAGAGAATCGAGACGCCGAGGGCGGCCCGGAGAGCGAGGCGAGTCCGGGAACCGACGGCGGGAAGCAACACCCCTCCGATCAGCACGGAGAGCGCCGGCACGAGAAGACAGAGGTGCTTGGTCTGCCTCCAGTCGATCGCGGTGAACAGGATCGCCCCCACGATCACCCAGAGCGTGAGATGACCGACGGCGGACAGCGGGGCGGGAACTCCGTTCGTCCGTCGGATCCCCTGCCACGCCTTCCGCACCCCCACGGTCAACGCCAGCCCGGCGAGGCCCGTCCAAACCCAGCCCGTGTGGCGGGCGAACTCCAGCCAGAGCGCGGGGCGCGACGGGTAGAACGATTGTCCGGATCGGGTGAGCACCTCTCGGCCCGAGAAGCGCTCGAGACCGTGCTCGACGAGGTGGTCGGCGACGAAGTCGGCGGGAGCGAGACCGAGACCGTAGATCCAGAAGGCGACCGTCCCCGCCAGCGTTCCGAGGAGAATCGGAAGCGCGGGGCCGAGCTCGCGGAACGTCCGGTGGAACAGGAGTCGCGACCCACGAACCGCGGCGACCGCCGCGGCGATCAGGAACGCCTTCTGGTTCGCCAGGTAGGTCAGCGCACCGGCCGCGAACCCACTCCGTCCGCCGCCGGCCGCCCCCGACGCCAGCCACGCTCCCGAGAGGAACGTCGCGACCGTCACCGGGTAGTAACCGCCGTAGGCCGAGCGCACGAAGATCTCGGGCAGCGTCACGTAGGCGAGCGTGACGAGCGCGGCGTCCGTCGAGCTCGCGCCGAGACGCCGCGACCAGAGCGACACGAGGACCGCGGCCGCCGCCGCGAGCACGAAGTTGGGGGCGCGGGTGCCGAAGAGCGCGGGTCGCTCGACGAAGCGCGCGTAGACGTCCCGGCGCCAGATCCGATCCCGATCGGGAGGAGGAGTGGGATCTCGCAGCGCCCGCAGCACGGCTCCGATCCCTCGCTCCCGCTCCGCGACGGTCGATCGCTCCCTTTCGGCGACGGCCGCGTCGTACGCCGGCCGGATCGTCTCCAGGTCTCCCGCGAGCACGAGCGTGGAGGCGTTCAGCGCGTGGAGAAGCAGGGGATGGGCGAAGAAGTAAAGCGTGCTCCGGTTCGTCAGGCATATCGGCTGGAGGTCGTGCGCCAGTCCGTACGCCGTCCACTGCACCTCGGTGTCCTGATCCTCCAGGAGCGGAACGACGGAGGTGCCGGCGAAGAGCGCGAGCAGGAACGTGACCGCGGCGACGGCGATCGCGAGCGTCTCGCGCCTCGGGTCGGGGAGCGTTCCTCCCCGCCCGAAGACGAGCGCGCCCGCCCCCACGGTGAGTGCGCCCAACGCGGCGGCGAAGGTCCGCGGCGTGGGGGAGAGCTCCAGAAGAACGAGGGCCACCGCGGCGAGGATGTTCAGGGCGGAGACGAAGAGGAGACCCCTCACGAAACGCCGGGCGGGGCCGTGGCCGCCGGGCCCGGCGAGGCCGACGACGCCGGGGGCTCCGAGCGACGCGCCCCCGACGAAGACCGCGCCCAGGAGCCCCTCTCCCGGATCGAGACCGGCGAGAAAGGGAAGATACGGAATCGCGAGGAGCGCGGTCGCGATGCCGGCCCGCCTCCCCCCTCGCGCCACCAGGTCGCCCCTCACTCCCCGATGTCGTAGAGCCAGGCCTCAACCTCCTCGAGCAGCTCCACCGTCGCTTCTTCCCGGGCCCGGAGGGCCTTGGCTTCCGCAATCGCCTCGGAGTTTCGACCGGCCGCGCGCAGGGCCCAGACCCGGTGCCAGCGGATGGCCGGCAGGTCCCCCTCCGGAGCGGCCAAGGCGGCGTCGAACTCCGCGAGCGCCGCGTCCGGCTCCTCGAGCTTCAGAAGCACCATCCCCTTCGTGTCCCGGTAGTAGGGATCCTCCGGGGCCCATCGAAGCGCCTCGTCGATCATGGACAGGGCCCTCGGCAGATCGCGCTCGATGTCCTGAAGGAACCACGCAAAGGCGTTCTTCGACTCGTGATCGTCGGGGAACATCTTGATCGTCCCCTCGAGGATGCCGATCGAGCCCTCGATGTCACCGCGCTGAAGCCGGATGTCGGCGAGCCAGATGGCGTCGCTCGGGTCGGGATTCGGCATGGCGAAGAGGATGTTCTCGGCCTCCTCGGACTCCCCCCGTTCCAGGTGGAACCTCACGAGCTGACGCCGTGCCTCGGCGTCGTACTTCCAGCGTCGGACGATGCGCCGCAACGCGGCCCCCGCCTCTTCTCTCAGACCGTGTCGCCGGTAGAGCTGGAGAAGTCCCTTGTGCACCGCGGCCTCGTTCGAGATCTCATAGAGAAAGATCGAGCCTCCCACGGTCTCCTCCGGCTCGACGTCCTCGAGCCACGAGTAGGGCTTCTGCGAACCGGTGCCACGGTAGAAGACACCCTGGCGGTTCGTCGCGCTCATCGCGAGCCACTGCTCCCCTTCCGTCGGAAGGACCGACCAGGGATCCCGGTTCCTTTCCCTCTGCGCCGGCGGGAGAATCTGCCACTCGAAGTCTTCCCCGAAGGGGCTCGCCGTTCCGAAGTAACAGAGGATCGCTCCGCTCGCCCCCCGCTCCCGCAATCGCTGCGTCGCGAGGGAGAGATCCTGTCCCCAGTCGAGATTCGAGTCCCCGAGCAGGCGATAGCCTCCGCCGGCTCCCCCGACCGCCTCGTTGAAGAAGGCGAGGTAGTGGGGATGCGCCCGCAGCGTTCCGCCCGCGTGCCAGAGCAGCGCCACGATCAGGAGGCCATAGGAGTACGCCCCTCCCGTGAAGCTTCCCCCGCGCAGCGGCCAGGCCACCAGAAGCATCAGGAACGGGTAGATCGGCAGGAGGTGCCGGACGCCGAGACCGAGCTTCGCCGCCATGTTCGTCGCGAGCACCAGGACGACGGGAACGATCAGAAACGCGAGCTCGCGCCCCCGGCCCCGTGGGGATCTCACCAGAAGCACGATCGCCAGGACGACGAGAATCAAGAGCGGGAGCGGCGTCTTTGCCCCCAGCGTCACCAGCGAGGACCACCACCACCCCTCCGTCCCGCGCATTCCCGCCAGATACACCGGGTGTCCCGTGGAAACGTGGAGGAGGACGTCCTTCAACCCCTCCGCGAAGGCCGCGGAGGGCCAGGGAATGAGGGCCAACATCTCGTAGGGGACACGGCGGAGGATGCCCATCTCGTCCGGAGTGACGCCGCGTCCCGCCATTCCGAGCTCGCGGATCGTGACCCACTCGAATGCAAAGCCGTAGCTTGCGGAAACGAGGAACAGCGTGAACACCACCGCCGCGACGGCGAAAACGACGAGATGAACGAGGGAGCGGCGAAAGGGCCGGTTCTCGGAGGGAATCAGGATCAGCAACACCCAGGCGGGTCCGTAGGAGAAGGCGGAGTACTTCGTCGCCATGGAGAGCCCGACGAAGGCCGCCGCGGCCACGATCCACGACAGCCTCCCCGATCTCCAGGCGGCCCAGAGGCAGGCCGCCGTTCCCACGACCGTGAAGGCGAGCGGAACGTCCGTGGTGACGAGACGGGTGTGGGCGAGGAAGTTCGGCGAAAACGCGTAGAGCGTGATCACGACGGCCGCTCCCCCGCCGCCGATCAGGCTCCGCGCCCAGACCCAGAGCGTGACTCCGAGAAGGACTCCGATCATCACCATCGGAAGCCGCCCCGCGAAGACGATACGACGCCAGTCCGTATCGCCCTCGTAGAGAACCTCCCGGGCGAAGTCCCACTGTTCGCCCTCTTCCCAGGCTTCCGATTCGGCCGGAACCCGCGCGCCGGCGGCCGTCGCGGCCCAGCCGGCCAGACGTTTGGGAAGGGCGGGGTGCTCCGGGTTCATCCGGTAGTCCCCGGTCTGCACGTAGGAGATTCCGGAGGCGAGGTGCGTCGTCTCGTCGAATGTCGGGCTCTTGACCCGCATCGAGGAGATCGCGAGCGTGACGAAGATCGCGAGAAGGATCACGCCGTAGGCGCGCTCGATCGGACCGCTACGTCGCATGTTCCGTGTCCTTTCCACGCCTCTTCCGGCTTCCGTAGCGCCCCGTGCGATGGAGGATGCCCGGGAGCGCCCGGAGCATTCTCCACGAGTCCGTCAGGGGATCCACCCGGCTCCGCTCATCGTTCCGCCAGGTCACCGGAAGCTCGCGTACGACCATTCCGCGCCGGCCCGCGAGGAGGATCAGCTCCACGTCGAACGAGAATCCGTTCTCGATCATCTCCCCGGCGATGGCGCGGGCGAACTCCCCCCGGATCAGCTTGAACCCGCACTGCGTGTCCCGGAAGGGGATTCCCGTCCACAATCTCACCAAAACGTTGAACGTCTTCCCCATCCGCTCCCGGTACCACGCCTGCCGGATCTCCAGTCTCGAATCGGGGAGCCCTCGCGAGGCCAGAACGAAGTCGGCCCCCTCCTCGATCTCCCGGAGCATGGGAGCGATCTCCTCGATCGGCGTGGACAGGTCGGCGTCGGTGAAGAGCACGAGCTCCCCCCGGCTCCGCGCGAAGCCCTCCCGCACCGCCGCCCCCTTGCCGCGGTTTTCCCGACTCGCCACGACCTCCACCCGGTCCCGGCCGTTCGCGAACCCACGGGCCACCGCCACCGTCCCGTCCTCGCTTCCGTCATCGACGATGATCACCTCGAACCGTCGAGCCGCCGCCGTCATCCACTCCCAAATCCGCTCCAACGTGGGGAGCAACCGGCCCTCCTCGTTGTAGGCGGGGATCACGACCGTGAGCTCGGGAGCGTCCTGGGTCATCCTCTCTCTCCGAATCGATCCCGACGGACTCAGCCGCGCGGCGCGGCGCGAGTGAGGATCCAGTCGACCGCCTCGGCGAGGCTGGCGAACGTCCGGTCTTCCGGGTGGTCGGTCTCCCGCCGGGTCCGCTCGCCGTGTCCGGTGAGGACGAGAAGCGGCGTCGTGCCGGCGGCGCGCCCGGCGACCAGGTCCCGCTCCGAATCGCCGATCGTGTAGGATCGGAAGAGATCGTAGTCGTGGTCGCGGGCCGCGGCCAGCAGCATTCCGGGAAGGGGCTTGCGAAGCTCGCTGCCGAATCCGGGGAGGTCGGGACAGACGTAGAACCCGTCGAACGCGCCTCCGTGCGCGGCGGCGAGTCGTTCGCACTCCCGGTGGATCTCGCCGACGGCCGCGGACGTGACGAGGCCCTTCCCGATTCCCGATTGATTCGTGACGACGGAGACGCTCCACCCCGCACGACAGAGCCGGCCCACCGCCTCGAACGCCCCGGCGATCGGCTCGAACTCCTCCAGCCGGGTCACGTAGGCCGAGGGATTCACGTTGAGCGTGCCGTCCCGGTCGAGCAGAACCGCCCGGCGCTTCACGGGGTCCTACCGTCCTCTCGTGGCGCGCGCCGGGTGCTCACGGTCGGATCAGCACCCGCGTCGTCCCGAGATTTCCGGCGAGATCGGTTCCCCGCAGCAGGATCGAGTGCTCCGCCCCCGGCGGCGCCTCGACGTCCACCTCGAAGCGCTCTCCCGGAGAGTCGAAAACGCCGTCGCGGGGGTGCTCGTCGAGCCAGTCCTCCCCGTTCACCGACACCTCGAGGCGCACGATGTCGGAGAGCTCGTCAACGATCTCACCCGTGATGTGGACACTTCCGGTCTCTCGGCGGTGCTTCACCCCGCGGAACCCGGGGGCGGAGTTGTCCACGAGGAAGATCTCGCTCTCCTTCGAGGCGGTCAGCTCGTTCCCCGGATTGAAGCGCCGATCGCTCGCGGTCACCCGGATGCGATACTCGCCGTCGGGGACTCCGTTGGAGTTGAAGGTGAAGTTCTGACCCTCCACGTCCTCGGCGAAGTCCTTCCACCGCACCTCGTCCTCCGCCCGGTAGGCGAGAATGTAGGTGAGGAAGTCGTTGTTCGGATCGATCGCCTCCCAGTGGATCTGACGCATTCCCTGGGTCCAGGGCGCGCGCTGCTCGGGCGGAAGCTCTGTTTCACCTCCCCCTTCGTAGCTGTACTGGACCTTCACCCCCCCGGGGAGGCTCTGAAAGAGCGGGCGCGGGCGCAGCTCGGGCACGTCATCGTAGAATCGGTTCCCGGCGGGCACGACCACGACCCGACCCACGATGGGCGGAAGGTTGTTCTCGACCGCGGAGACACGGACCCGCCGCACCGTCGGCGTGGACCAGCCCTCCCCATTCAGCGTGATCCTCCACTGCAGGTAGCGCGTCCTCTCCGAAGAGGAGAGGGTGGCGCTCTCTTCACGCAGCTCCTCGCCCCACTCGGACCAGGTGACGTCCGGCTCGTCGGTGTTGCCGGTGCGCACCGCGAGGCTCACGCCGCTCCCTTCGCCGACCCTCTCGATCCTTCCCCAGCGCGCGGGGTGCCGGGCATCGAGGATCTCCGACTCGTAGGTCCCCTCCCGGGCGTAGCCGGAGGACATGCGTTCGAGCCGGGAGGGATTCGCGGATGCGACAAAGAACCCGTCGCCCTTCGGATCCGGAACGATCCCGACGACCTGATCCGCCTCGGCATCGAGAAGGAGACTCGCCCCTCCCTCCGGGTCCACCGCGTAGACGGCTCCCTCCTCGCCGGTCGTGGCCAAAAGATCGCCCCCCGGATCCCATGCGAGCGCGTAGATCGCTCCCTGTCCCGATTCCCAGAGCCGCGTCGCGTTGCCCTCCGCGTCGATCCGGTAGAGGACCCCGCGACCCGCTCCGGCGGGAGTGATCTCGAACACGGGCTCGTCCGCCTCCTCGGGTCCCGCCCCGTCCGCGTTCTTCTCGGGGGTCGCCCCCTCGCGCGCCTCCGACGCCGCCGAGGCCGCGGCCCACACCTCGTCGCCCGGACCGGCGAGGACCGCTCCGACCTCCGCGTGCGGAGTGTCGTGAAGGACCCGGCCGCGCCCGTCCGGTCCGACTCGGATCACGAGCCCCCGACCCTCGGTCCCCAGGAGCAGCCGGCCCGCCTCGTCGAATGCGAGGCTCACGACGTGGTGATCGTCCACCTCATAGAACCGCTCACTCTGCCCTGTCTCGGGATCGATGCGATAGACGACCGCTTCCGGACCGTAGCCGGCGTAGATCTTCCCGTCCGGTCCGAGCGTCAGATCCCACACGTACTGCTCGTCCGCGTCGAACAGGAGCTCACCCGTTCCGTCCGGGTCGATTCGGTAGACGAATCCCTCGGGCATCGTACCGGCGAACACCCGTCCCGACTCGTCGGTGAGGAGGGACAGCACCTCCATGGCCGCGCACTGGAAGAACCGATCCGCGTCTCTTCCCCGGACCCGGAGGACCCAACCGTCGTCGCCGGTGCCCAGATAGACGTCCCGGCCGTCGGGGGCGACCGCCAGATCCCATAGGTAGGGCTCCTCGGGCTCGGCCAGAAGCTCGATTGCAGGAGCGAGCCGGAGCGTGCCCTCGCTCATGATCGAGACCCCGAGGGGTTTCCCGGCCTGGAGCTCCTCGGCGGTGTCGTGGATGAAGTACTTCGTGGTGACGCCCGCAGCGGGGGAGGTCAGCGTGACGAGGGCGGCGACGATCCCGACGATGGCCACACGTTCCTTCACGGTTTCTCCTTTTGGACTTCGAACAGGACGGTGTGCCCCCCCTGGATGAACTTGCCCGCGGGCAGACGAGCTTCGTGCACGAGCTCGGCGGGTAGCCCGGCCTGGATGCCGGTGCGCGCGGGTCCCCGCAGAATCGACATCGCCGTGGGAGGGAGGTCGGGCAGCGGTCGGCCGTCGATCAGCACGCCGGGGGAGGACCGGTAGAGGTGGACGTGAATCTGGTCGGTGCGCCGGAGGGTCGCGAGTCGCTCCAGGTACTCGTCGAGAGTGCGGGGGCCGAACGATCGCGGATCCCGCTCGGCCTCGTATTGCTCCGCGGTCCGGGCGTCGCCGACGAGAAGAAGGTGGCGCCCCTCTCGGGCATCTTCGGGGATCGGGACCGTGAAGCGGTGCCGGCTCTCGTCACCGCGATAGTCGCGGAGCGTGTAGGATCCCCGCAACACGTCCCCGGGTGCGGGGAGGTCCTCGTCGATGGCGACCTCCGTGAGAAACGCCGCCCGGATTCCCGACTCGTAGACGAGCTCCGCCTCGATGCGATCGACATCGACGTCTTCGAAGGGATTCGTGGCGATCAGACGCGTGATGTCGGAGAGAATCCGGACGATCTGGGCGATCGTCCGGTCGCCGGTGAAGAGGGTCTCGACGCTCGTCTCCCGCCCGTCATCGAGAACGATGCGTTGGCGGAAGCGAATCGTCTCCTCGGAGAGAGTGCCCCCTCGGGAGAGCACCGAGTTCGCCGCCGCCAGACCGACCAAGGTCGACCCGAGGAAGCGATTCCTCACGATTTCGTAGTGATACGTCTCGGTCGCGCCGAATCGCGTCACGGACAGATCGAACTGCACGAGACGGGGCTCGACGCCCAGCCGGCCGAAGATGCCGGACCTCCGATCTCCGATCGCGGTTCCCACCACCTCCGCACCGCTCGCGAGCTTGAACGAGAGAAGACGGCTCGGGATGATCGAGTGCACGTACCCGGAGACGAGGGGCATCTCCACTTCGCCCATCTGGAAGAACGGATGACCCCAGCCGTGGACCCGATCCCCGTCGATCCAGGTCACGGTCCCGATCGCCGTCATGTCCACGTCGCCTCCGGCGAGGCGGACCCCGAGGGTCGCCCCCGGCTGGATCGCGCCGCCGCGCTGCGTCCGGCCGGCCACTCCCCCCTCCGCCACGGTGAATCCCCACGGCTCGAACAGATCGGCGGCGAGGCTCACCAGGCGGCGATCGAATCCGGAGAGCACGAGCGGCGCGCCGATGGGAGCGAAGCCGGAGGGGGTCGGAGTGGGGGCGGGCCCGGACCGCAGGGGATCGCGGGCCCTCCCGTCGGGGCGGTCGTATGGGTCGTCGCGAGGCCAGAGGCCGGATCGCGGTTCCGCTCCGCCCGGGAGCCGACCGTCCGGCCGTCGTGCCGCGTCGGCCTTTTCCCCGGCGTGGGCGAAGCCCCAGGCCGCTTCGCGCGCCATCTGGAGGACCGGCGTGATCCCGACGTAGGGCTCCAGGGAGAAGGACCAGGTGGCGGACAGGGCCCCGATCAGCTTGTCTCCCACGTAGACCGGGCTCCCGCTCATTCCCCGGGCGATCCCGTGGGGCTCGAGGGACTCGCTGATTCCCTTCGCGAGGATCATGTCCTGATCCGGTCCGACGCCGTGGATCACGGAGACGATCTCCAGCTCGACGTCCTCGATTTCCGTCCCCCTCATCACGGTCCGCGCGGTGGCGATCATCCCCGGCTCGATCTCGTCGAGGGACAGCGAGGCGGGAGGCGGGAAGGCCCGGAGCTCGGGGGAGTCGGCGAGCGCGATTCCGGCGCCCGCGGCGAGGGGGAGGAGCACGAGCAGGGGACGGTAAAAAGAGGGCATGAGCCGCCTTCGTCGGTGGGAGCTATGTAAGAAGTCGACCGGCCGGGAGCGGAGGCCGAACCGAAAAGGTAGCCGGACGGGAGCGGAGTGTCAACCGCGCCCCCTCCCTAAGTACATTGCATTGCGAGAATTACGCTGTCGAGGGGCAACCGTCGAGCTCCCGTCGGGCCCGCCTCCCTCCGGAGAACCGACCCGGCCCGGCCGGAGTTCCCGACCGAACGCAATGCGCGCTCCGCCCGTCCTATCCGGTGAGAGAGAGTGTGTCCGACTCCGCATCCCGCGCCCCGGGGAGCCCCCCGTGCCCTTGATCGCCCCGCCGTGGAGGATTCGCCCGTCCCGCCCCCGAGTCCGGGCCGGCGCGGGCCCCGGCACAGCGCTCCTCCTCGCCCTGACCGGCACCCTCTCGGGTCCGGCCTATCGCCGCGAACGATCTCCGTAGAACGAGTCCGTGTAGATGAGTGACAGAAAGAACGAGTGGTCCGGGACCCTTGCCACGCGTGTATACATAGCGGGCACTTTGTCATGCAAAATGCCCGCAGTTAAGCCATTCTGAAGGGAAGTCGGAAACAAGGAGGAACGACTGAGGCCAGCAAGGCTCGGGCGCAGCCTCTCGGGTACGGCTGATTGATTGGCACGGATCCTGATACCCTCGGGCCGGCATGGGTTCGAGTGCCGTCTACCGTCCCCGGCGTCCCGAATCCTCCCCCCTCTACCGTCTCCTTCAGGATCACTACGAGCGCCTTCTCTAGACCCAGGACAAGCGCGATTGGAAGTGAGTTGAGGGCATAAAACACTCGAAATGCCCGTCCGGAGCGGTTATCAGAGGTTTGTGCAAAGAACTTCTGAGACGCAAAGGA